>JAFEII010000023.1 GCA_017495165.1 Hydromonas sp.
GCTTCATCGGACACTCCTGAGCTACTCGCTCGGTTGTGTCAACCTATTATAGGACTGGACATTGCAGCAATAAAAAACCACAACCTTTCGGTCGTGGTTTTTAATTTTTAGGCTGTTTAAGCTCTTTTTTGGTGCGCTGGTGCGCATCGGTCTCCTGCCACTGCTCCTTTTATAAACTCTTGCCGTCTGGGAGGCAGCGAATCAATAAAAAACGCCCATGTCTTATATAAGACATAATTTGGTGGTGGAACTATAGCAAGGTTTTTAAATTCAGACAAGTGGAATGTGTGTAAATATTGTGTTTTATTTCGTGTTTAAAGCAAATTGGTTCAATTTGGTGCATCAGTTCGGGCAAAAAGCTTCGATTCGGTGCGTGCGTGCAGTGCGCGGATGTTTGTTTTGTGCTTAACAATCAGTAAAACCACCATTGTGGTCAAGCATGTCGTTGCCACAAATGACGTGTTTGGCTGCATAAAAATCAGCGAGACGCATGCAAGCACGCTTGAAAGCATTGAGGCAAGCGAGGAGAATCGAGTGATTAGGGCAATAATGAACCAGGTGGTTATGGCAACAACGCCGGCGATTGGGTTTAGGGCAAACATGCAGCCAATAAAAGTTGCCACGCCCTTGCCGCCTTTGAACTTGAAAAATATCGGATACACATGCCCTAAAAAGGCACATAACGCCAGCAAGCTCAAAACCTCAAAAGAAAAACCTGCAAAATGTTTGGCGGCCATGAGTGGTAAAAAGCCCTTTAAACTGTCGCCCAATAAAGTTAATGCCGCAATGCCTTTGCGACCCGAGCGGAGCATGTTTGTCGTACCAGGGTTTTTTGAGCCGTAAGTCCGTGGATCCGCCATGTTGAAAAATTTTGCCAATACGATGGCAAAAGAAACGGAGCCCAATAAATAGCAAAATGCTGCCCATAAAAAAATTGTCATGATGCGTCCTTTATATAAAAACGGTGTGCATGGATGTATTTCGACACGCTTGGGTGAAGTTCGGTCAAGTCGGCAGCGTGAACGCCATTTGCAATTGCAGCACGAATCGCGCTAGATGATGTGGCTGCGGCAGGTAAGTTTAATGGAATGAAACAGCCATTGAGGTGGTTGCGCCAGTTCGATGATTCGGTGAGGTGCTGCAGGTAAAAGTCACGCACGGGTGGTGGAAGCGCATTAGGTTTAACGGTGTGATTGGCGCGTTGCGCCACCGCGATGTGTGCGTAGTCAAGCAATGACTGCCATTCATACCATGTGGCCAAATTGCTCAACTGGTCAGAACCCATAATCCATACCAGCGGCGTTTCGGGGTGGGTAAGGCGCAGGGCTTTGAGTGTGTGTATGGTTTTTGATAACGTGTTGTCAATCTCAATTTGATTGACGCTGATGGGGTAGGCCTTGGTGTGAGCGCTGGCTTGCCAGTTTAAATAATCGTCGGCACAAGCATGACGCAACATTTCTAAACGGTGTGCGGCAGGAAGCACGCCCGTTTTTTGCCAAGGTTGGGCAGCAGGAATGAGCCAGCAAGCACCAAGCGACAGCTGCTCAAGTGCTGCATGTGCCAGCAGGAAATGTGCGGTATGTGGCGGGTTAAAAGTACCGCCCAAACATCCAATTGGCTTAAGCATGTTACAAAAGGTGTGTGGCGCGGTGGCCAATATCTGTGCGGTATTGCATGCCATCAAAAGTGGTGGCCGCAATGCGTTCGTAAGCGACACTTTGCGCTTGAGCCAAAGTAGGCGCAAGCGCCGTCACGCAAAGCACGCGCCCGCCCGATGTAATGCTTTGTCCTTTTTGATTGACTGTGCCCGCATGAAATGTGACACAGTCCTCAGAGTCTGGCGCGCACGAAATGACGTCGCCCGTGCGCGGTTTGTTGGGGTAATTGGCGGAAGCCAAAACAACCCCAATCGCTGGTCGCGGATCCCATTTAAGTACAGCTTGATTGAGTGTGCCGTTGGCGCCGTGAGACAGTACTTCAAACAAGTCGGACTGAAGGCGCATCATAATTGGTTGGGTTTCAGGGTCGCCCATACGGCAGTTGAACTCGAGTACTTTAATTGAACCATCAGGCTTAATCATGAGGCCTGCATACAGAAAGCCCGTAAATACAATGCCGTCGGCCTTCATACCATCTAGTGTGGGTAAAATAACATCATGCATTGCGCGCTGATAAATGTCGGCGGTCACAACGGGCGCGGGTGAGTAAGCGCCCATGCCGCCAGTATTCGGGCCCATATCGTTGTTTAATAAGCGTTTATGATCTTGGCTGGTTGCCAGAGGTAATGCGTGTTGGCCGTCGCATAAAACAATAAAACTCGCCTCTTCACCATCCAAAAATTCCTCGACCACAATCCGGGCGCCGGCATCGCCCATCCGATTTGATGAAAGCATGTCGGTCGCAGCGTGTATGGCCTCATCAAGGGTCAGCGCAACCACAACGCCTTTGCCCGCAGCCAAACCGTCCGCTTTAATAACAATTGGTGCGCCTTGGGCTCGAATGTAGTCCAGCGCTAAGTTCGCGTCAGTGAATGAGGCATAATTGGCTGTTGGGATTTTGTGGCGCAGCATAAAGTCTTTTGCAAACGTCTTGGAAGACTCGAGTTGTGCCGCAGACTTGGTTGGGCCAAAAATAGCGAGGCCGGCAGCAATAAATGCATCAACGACGCCAGACGATAGTGGTGCCTCTGGCCCAACAACCGTCAAAGCGATCGAGTTGTTTAGTGCAAATTGAACCAGCGCAGCGTTATCAACCTGTGTAATATTTTTGGTCTTCGCTAAGCTGGCCGTGCCAGCATTGCCAGGAGCTACAAAAATTTTGGCAACATGCGCAGATTGCGACATTTTCCAAGCCAACGCGTGTTCTCGCCCGCCTGAACCAATGATCAAAACGTTCATTATGACTCCTTTAAAAACAAGGCGCAATTTTAACGTAAATACATTGGTTAGGGCGCAGTGATTTGGCTTAAGTCAGATAATCGCAACAAATCAAAAAACATTCGTCGCGCCATAGAAAACACTTGTTAAATTTGACAACATGGTATACAATCGACTTTCTTAGCGCGCCTGTTTTTCTAATTGGTTCGCTAGGTTCTGGCTCCGCAAGGAGTTCTACTCGAGTGCTGCCTTTGAAAGTAAAAGTGCAGTGAGGCCAAAACTGACCGTCGAATGGCGATTAAGTTGGGAAAATATCATGATTCAGATGCAAAGCAAATTGGACGTGGCCGATAATACTGGCGCACGTTCTGTTATGTGTATCAAGGTTCTTGGTGGGTCTAAACGCCGTTATGCAAGCGTTGGTGACGTTATCAAAGTAACCATTAAAGATGCAGCGCCTCGTGGGCGTGTAAAAAAAGGTGAGGTTTATAACGCCGTGGTGGTTCGTACCGCCAAAGGTGTTCGTCGTTCAGACGGCTCACTTGTTAAGTTTGACGACAATGCAGCCGTGTTGTTAAACGCAAAACTCGAGCCAATCGGCACGCGTATTTTTGGCCCAGTAACCCGCGAATTGCGTGGTGAAAAGTTCATGAAAATCGTGTCTTTGGCTCCAGAAGTACTGTAAGGGGAATAACATGGAAAAAATTCGCAAAGGCGATAATGTTGTTGTCTTGACCGGCAAGGATAAAGGCAAGCGCGGTGTGGTAACGCAGCGCGTAGATGCGGACCACGTCAAGGTTGACGGTGTGAATGTTGTTAAAAAACATCAACGCCCAAACCCTATGTTGAACAAAGAAGGCGGCATTGTTGAAAAAGTAATGCCAATTCATGTTTCAAACGTAGCGTTGTTCAATACAAAAACCCAAAAAGCGGATCGCGTTTCGATTAAAGAAGTGGACGGTAAAAAAGTTCGTGTCTTTAAATCAAACGGTGAAGTCGTTGCGTAAGGGGCAATAAATGACACGTTTACTACAAGTATACAAAGAAAAAATCGTTCCAGAAATGATGGCGCAGTTTGGCTATAAATCAATAATGGAAGTGCCACGTATCACTAAAATCACCTTGAATATGGGTGTTGGTGAAGCGGTTAATGACAAAAAAGTCATTGATTTCGCCGTAGGTGATATGACAAAAATCGCAGGTCAAAAGCCTGTGATTACAAAAGCGCGTAAGGCAATCGCCGGTTTTAAAATCCGTGAAGACTATCCAATTGGCTGTATGGTGACTTTACGTAGCACCCAAATGTACGAATTTTTAGATCGTTTAGTTACAGTTGCGTTCCCTCGTGTTCGTGATTTCCGTGGTGTTAACGGCCGCTCATTTGATGGTCGCGGTAACTACAATATCGGTGTTAAAGAGCAAATCATTTTCCCTGAAATCGAATACGAAAAAATCGACGCTTTGCGCGGTTTAAATATTAGCGTAACGACAACAGCGAAAACGGATGAAGAAGCGAAAGCTTTGCTTGCGGCATTTAAATTTCCGTTCAGAAACTGAGGATAGAATAATGGCTAAATTATCTCTTATCAATCGTGAGAAAAAACGCGAAGCTTTGGTTGCAAAATTTGCTACAAAGCGCGCTGAATTGGTTGCAGTTGTAAATGACCAATCAAAAACAGAAGAAGAGCGTTACGAAGCGCGTTTGAAATTGCAAGCATTACCACGCAATGCAAACCCAACTCGTTTGCGCAATCGTTGCCAATTGACTGGTCGCCCACGTGGCGTGTTTAGTCGTTTTGGTTTGGGTCGTAGTAAGCTACGTGATGCTGCCATGAACGGACAGATTCCGGGCTTGGTTAAAGCCAGCTGGTAATAGGAGAATACAAGATGAGTATGAGTGATCCAATTGCCGATATGTTGACGCGCATCCGCAATGCACAAATGGTTGAGAAAACAGGCGTTTCAATGCCATCTTCTAAACTAAAAGTCGCAATTGCGAAAGTGTTGAAAGACGAAGGCTATATAGAAGAGTTTAAAATTGGTGGCGAATCTGCCAAGCCAGTGTTAGATATTGAATTGAAGTACCATGCGGGTAGCCCTGTAATTGTACGTATCGATCGCGTGTCTAAACCAGGTTTGCGTATTTATCGTCAAAGTGATGCTATTCCGCGTGTTATGGACGGTCTGGGTGTTGCTATTTTGTCAACGTCAAAAGGCGTTATCACAGACCGTAAAGCGCGTGCGCTTGGTGTTGGTGGTGAAGTTCTTTGCGTCGTTGCGTAATCGGAAAGGGAGAAAAAAATGTCTCGAGTAGGTAAAAGTCCGGTTGCGTTGAGTGGTGCTGAAGTTGTTATTTCAGGCTCTAAAGTTACCGTAAAAGGTAAATTAGGGACTCTGGAATCGGTTTTCAGTAGTCTGCTCACAATCGAAAATAAAGATGGTCAATTGACAGTTGTGCGTAATGATGACTCTCGTGAAGGCAATGCTTTGTCTGGTACGACACGTGCATTGTTGGCCAACATGGTTAAAGGTGTTACAGAAGGTTTTACCAAAAAGTTGACTTTGGTCGGTGTTGGTTATCGTGCTAAAGCTGAAAACAATGGTTTGAAACTTGAGTTGGGCTTTTCACATGACGTTTTTTACGCCATGCCTGAAGGTGTGACCGCTGAAACACCAGCACAAACCGAGATTTTGATCAAAGGTGTTGATAAGCAACAAGTTGGTCAAGTTGCCGCTGAAGTACGTGCGTATCGCCCGCCAGAGCCTTATAAAGGTAAGGGTGTTCGCTACGCTGATGAAGTGGTCATTATCAAAGAAACCAAGAAAAAATAAGCATTGATTTAATGTGCTGGCCGCAAGGTCGCACATGTCAATCTATATTGTTCTTTAAAGGAAATATGATGCAAGACAAAAAGCAAGCGCGTTTGCGCCGAGCACGCAAAACCCGTGCCAAAATTGCTGAGTTGAAAGTCAATCGTTTGGCGGTTCATCGCACCAATTCTCACATTTATGCCACGCTGATTTCTGCGGATGGCTCTAAAGTGTTGGCAACTGCTTCTTCGCAAGAAGCATCTTTGCGCACAGAGCTTAAAGGTAACGGCGGAAACGTCGCTGCAGCAAAAGCCGTTGGCACAGCAATCGCAAGTAAGGCAAAAGCGGCAGGCGTGACTCAAGTAGCATTTGATCGCTCTGGTTTTCAATTCCATGGCCGTGTTAAAGCCTTGGCTGAAGCGGCTCGCGAAGCTGGCTTACAGTTCTAAGATAAAATTAAGGAATTCGTATGTCTAAAGTTCAAGGAAAAGATCAAACGCAAGCAGAAGATGGTTTGCGCGAGAAAATGATTGCCATCAACCGCGTAACAAAAGTGGTTAAAGGTGGTCGTATTATGGGTTTTGCTGCATTGACGGTTGTCGGTGACGGCGAAGGTCGTGTTGGTATGGGTAAAGGTAAAGCACGTGAAGTGCCAATGGCTGTTCAAAAAGCCATGGAGCAAGCGCGTCGCAATATGGTGCACATTCCAATCAAAAACGGTACTTTGCAACACTCTGTAACGGGTAAACACGGTGCAGCCTCGGTTTTAATGTCTCCAGCCAAAGATGGTACGGGTGTTATTGCTGGTGGTCCAATGCGCGCAGTGTTCGACGTTATGGGGATTCATAATGTGGTCGCTAAGTCATTAGGCTCGTCAAATCCATACAATTTGGTTCGCGCCACATTGAATGGCTTGAGTAAACAATCAACACCTTCTGATATCGCTTCTAAGCGTGGCAAAAGCGTTGAAGAAATTACAGGTTAAGGAGAGTGGACATGGCAGATAAAACAGTTAAAGTCACTTTGGTTAAAAGTATGATTGGTACAAAACAATCGCACCGCGATACGGTTTTAGGCTTAGGTCTGAAAAAAATCGGTCAAGTACGTGAATTAGAAGACACGCCATCAGTTCGTGGCATGATCAATAAAGTTGCTTACTTGGTGCGCGTTGTCGCCTAATTATTGGAGAATTTTATGTATTTAAATACGATTGCGCCAGCGGAAGGCTCGAATAAAGAGCGTCACCGCGTAGGTCGTGGTATCGGATCAGGCTCTGGTAAAACAGCAGGTCGTGGTCATAAGGGTCAAAAATCTCGTTCAGGCGGTTTTCATCGCATTGGTTTCGAGGGTGGGCAAATGCCTATGCACCGTCGTTTACCAAAGCGTGGCTTTACGTCAGTGACGCGCCGCTTCGTTGGCGAGGTCAACCTGAATGATTTACAAAAACTGGCGGTAAATGAGATTGACTTGCAAGTCCTTAAACAAGCAGGTTTGTTGGGCGAGTTGATTACCAGTGTCAAGGTTATTGCGACAGGTGAAGTTTCTCGTTCGTTGACGCTTAAAGGTGTGGCAGTTACTAAAGGCGCTCGCGCTGCAATTGAAGCCGCTGGCGGCTCAATTTCTGAGTAACTAGGGGGCTATGTGGCTACTGCCAAATTCCCCTCAACCATCAAACCTCAGGGTTCATCTGAGCTAAAACAAAGACTTATTTTCCTGGTTTTAGCTCTGATTGCCTATAGAATTTGCTCGCATGTGCCCGTTGTTGGGATAAACATGGAGGTTTTGAAGGAAAGTTTGTCAGGAACTCAAGGCGGTATTGTGGGGTTGATGAACTTGTTCTCTGGTGGTGCGCTCTCTAGAGCGGCAATTGTTTCGTTGGGTATTACGCCATATATTTCTGCATCGATTGTGATACAGCTTTCCGCAATGGTTGTACCATCTTTAGCAGCATTGCAAAAAGAAGGCGAGTCGGGAAGGCGTAAAATTACGCAATACACTAGATATGGCACTTTGTTGTTGGCAGTGATTCAATCCTTCTTTGCCGCCAATGCACTGGAACGCGAAGGTATGGCGTCGCATCCCGGTGCAGGCTTCGTTTTGATGACAATGCTTAGCTTAACTACAGGAACAATGTTTTTGATGTGGTTGGGTGAGCAAATAACCGAACGCGGGGTTGGTAACGGTATTTCGATGATTGTTTTTGCGGGTATCGTTTCGGGACTGCCTTCTGGAATCGCAACGCTGCTGGAGACGGTCAGAAATGACGGTGCTTACTTTACCGGCTTTATGATTGTGGTTATGGCTGTTTTGGTTCTTGGTTTTGTTGTGTTTGTTGAGCGTGCTCAGCGAAAAATTCCAATCAATTATGCGAAACGTCAGGTCGGGAACAAAATTTATGGTGGACAAAGCTCCTTCTTGCCGCTTAAATTGAATATGGCCGGTGTAATCCCTGCAATTTTTGCTTCTTCGATACTGCTTTTTCCTGCAACAATATTGAGCTGGATGGGTACTTCTGTTGGGCCTTGGGTGCGGGATTTTTCAGAGCAGCTTTTGCCTGGAAAACCTTTGTACATGACGCTTTTTGCGGTTGGTCTTGTGTTCTTTTGCTTTTTTTATACGGCACTTACATTTAACACCCGTGAAACGTCGGATAATCTTAAGAAGCAAGGTGCTGTTGTTCCGGGGATTCGCCCAGGGGAGCAAACAACGCGGTATTTGGATAAAATCATCACGAGATTAACATTGGTTGGTGCCTTGTATATGCTTGTGGTTTGTATGGTTCCCGAATTTTTGATGTTGTCTGTTGGGATGAAAGTTGCTTTTGGTGGGACGTCGATTTTAATTGTGGTCGTTGTTGCAATGGATTTCATGATGCAGGTGGAATCTTTTAGAATCAGTCAGCAGTATGAGCCACTAATGAAAAAAGCAAATTTTAAGAGCTCAAAATAAGGGAAGTTATGGCAAAAGATGAAGCAATCCAAATGCAGGGCGAGATTTTAGAGAACTTGCCCAACGCCACTTTTCGTGTTAAACTAGAAAATGGTCATGTTGTTTTAGGGCATATATCAGGAAAAATGCGCATGCATTATATTCGCATTTTGCCGGGCGACAAGGTTACGGTTGAATTGACACCGTATGATTTATCTAAAGCCCGAATCGTATTCCGTGTTAAGTAACACTGGATTAATAGAAGTTAAGGAGTAATAAAATGAAAGTACTCGCGTCTGTAAAGCGCATTTGCCGCAATTGCAAAATTGTACGTCGCAATCGTGTCGTTCGAGTGATTTGCTCAGCTGAGCCTCGTCACAAACAACGTCAAGGTTAATTTAAGCTTAAAGGAAATGTAATGGCTCGTATCGCAGGTGTAAATGTTCCGCCGCACAAACATACTTCAATTGGTTTAACTGCTATTTATGGCATTGGTCGTTCACGCGCCCTTAAAATCTGTGAAGCAACTGGTGTGGCAACAAATAAAAAAGTTAAAGATCTAGATGATGCCGATTTAGAGAAGTTGCGTGAAGCAGTTGGTGTCTTTACTATCGAAGGTGATTTGCGTCGTGAAGTGACGATGTCTATCAAGCGTTTGATGGATTTAGGTTGTTATCGTGGCATGCGTCACCGCAAGGGCTTGCCTTGCCGTGGTCAGCGTACCAAAACGAATGCGCGTACCCGCAAAGGGCCACGCAAAGCAAGTATTGCTGGTAAAAAATAATCGGCTTTAAAGGATAAAATATGGCTAAGGCAGCAAATAACGCAGCAGCACGCGCGCGTAAAAAAGTTAAAAAAAATGTTGTGGATGGTGTTTTGCATGTTCATGCATCTTTCAATAACACGATTGTCACGATTACTGACCGTCAAGGAAACGCACTTGCTTGGGCAACAGCGGGTGGTGCGGGTTTTAAAGGTTCTCGTAAATCAACTCCGTTTGCGGCTCAGGTTGCTGCGGAATCTGCAGGTAAGGTTGCTCAAGAGTACGGCATCAAAAACTTGGAAGTTCGTATCAAGGGCCCAGGTCCTGGGCGTGAATCTTCAGTTCGTGCTATGAGCGCTTTAGGTATTAAAATCACATCAATTCAAGATGTGACACCCGTACCACACAACGGCTGCCGACCACCAAAGCGCCGTCGTATCTAATTGTTTGCTTGACTGAAAGCGTAATCCTCAATTACAATTGAGGATTGCGTTTTTTCTTGTGAGAACAATGCACTTCGTTGGCGCAAGACGCCAAATTTTCTAAGACCACTGTTTTTATTTAACGGTAAAAACATGCGCATAAAATGCGTATAAAACAAAGGAATTATCGTGGCACGTTATCTAGGACCTACCGCCAAATTGGCACGCCGTGAAGGCACAGATTTGTTTCTTAAAAGTGCACGCCGCACTTTGGATTCGAAATGTAAATTAGACGTAAAACCTGGTCAACATGGCTTGAAATCAGGGATGCGCACCTCAGACTATGGCGTTCAATTGCGTGAAAAACAAAAGTTGAAACGTATGTACGGCGTATTGGAACGCCAGTTCCGTCGCTACTTTGCTGAAGCAGACCGCCAACGTGGCAACACAGGTGAAAACTTGGTTCGATTGCTTGAGCAACGTTATGACAATGTTGTATACCGCATGGGTTTTGGTTCAACTCGCGCTGAGGCACGTCAGTTGGTTAGTCATAAGTCGGTGATGTTAAATGGCAAATCTGCCAACATCCCGTCGATTCAAATTCGCCCAGGCGATGTGATTACCTTGACTGAGAAAGCAAAGAAACAAGTTCGTATCGCTGAATCTTTGCAATTGGCCGAACAAGTTGGTATGCCTTCTTGGGTTGCGGTTGATTCAAAAAAAATGGAAGGCACGTTTAAGTCCGCTCCAGAGCGTTCTGATGTGGCTCAAGATGTGAATGAAAGTTTGATTGTTGAGTTGTACTCACGTTAATTTTGACTTGCTAAGGTTGCCGTGTGCGGCCTACGAGTAAATTATTAATTGGCAAACGCCAATCACACTTATATCACCCAAAATGCCAAAACGTATGACGCGTTTTGGCGTTTGTTGAAAGGAAATTATGTCTAAAAATGCATTTTTAAAACCGCGCAATATTGCAGTCGAAATGACTGGGGAGCACAGCGCGAAGGTCGTTTTAGAACCTTTCGAACGTGGTTATGGTCACACTCTTGGTAATGCGCTGCGACGGGTTTTACTCTCGTCAATGACTGGTTTTGCTGCGACAGAAGTTCAAATTGCAGGCGCGTTGCATGAATATTCAACACTTGATGGCGTGCAAGAAGACGTCGTAGATATTTTGTTGAATGTCAAAGGCATCGTTTTTAAGTTGCACACCCGTGATGAAATCACGTTGACGCTTAAAAAATCAGGCCAAGGCGTTGTGACCGCAGCTGATATTGAAGGCTCACATGAAGTTGAAATCGTTAATCCAGAACATGTAATTGCATATTTGGCAGGCGGTGAACTTGATATGCAAATTAAAGTTGAAAAAGGGCGCGGTTATGTCCCTGGTAATGTGCGGGCGTTCTCTGAAGACCACAGTAAAAAAATCGGTCATATTTTGCTTGATGCATCTTTTTCTCCAATTCGCAAAGTAAGCTATGCAGTTGAGTCTGCTCGTGTTGAGCAGCGTACGGATCTGGATAAAGTAGTAATGCACATTGATACCAATGGTGTTATTTCTCCAGAAGAAGCGGTTCGTCAGTCAGCAGGTATTTTGATTGAGCAATTGTCGGTTTTTGCATCGTTGCAAAACACGGTTGATCACTCTGAAGTCAAGAGCGCTGCAGCTGTGCCACAGTTTGATCCGATTTTGTTGCGTCCAGTTGATGAACTCGAATTGACCGTACGTTCAGCAAATTGCCTTAAAGCTGAAACCATCCAGTACATTGGCGACTTGGTACGTCGTTCTGAGCAAGACTTGCTCAAAACGCCAAATTTAGGCCGTAAATCATTGTCAGAAATCAAAGAAGTTTTGGCAACGCGTGGCTTAAGTTTGGGAATGAAACTTGAAGACTGGCCACCAGCTGGTTTGGAAGTGTAAGTTATAAAATAGGAAACTATTTTAAAGCGTGAATGCTTAAACGCTGTCGCCGTAATTGTTGTCAGTGTTTAAAGCATTTTATTTTGTATTGTTCAACGAGCCCGCCCATTTGGGATAGAAGAGCTGAAATTTAGATTATTTTTTAAGGAATTATTATGCGTCATCGTTCAGGTTTACGTAAATTAAATCGCACCAGCAGTCATCGTTTGGCAATGTTTCGCAATATGTGCGTTTCATTGATTGAGCATGAAGTTATGAAAACCACTTTGCCAAAGGCAAAAGAGTTGCGTAAAGTCATCGAACCATTGATTACTTTGAGCAAAAACAAAACTGTTGCCAATCAGCGTTTGGCGTTTGATCGTTTGCGCGATAAAGATATTGTCAAAAAATTATTTGATGAAATCGGCCCGCGTTATGCGACTCGTCCAGGCGGATATTTGCGTGTTTTGAAATGCGGCTTCCGTGTTGGCGACAATGCACCAATGGCTTATGTGGAATTGGTTGACCGCCCAGAGGCAGCTGAGTAATTCAAGCGTATCGTGTGTTTTTACACATGAATGCTTTAAAATGACGAGTGTAACCACTCGTCATTTTTTATGAACGCTTGATTTTTCGTATATTTTTAAACCAACATAAATTTTTTTGAGGCGCCATGCGTTGTTTATTTTCTGTTTTTCGAACCATGCTCTGTATCATCGGGATGGCTTTGCATTCGTCTTATGCGATTGCGCAGGCATTTTTGCCTGCCGAGCAAGCCTTCGCTTTTTCAGCGCAAATGCAAGGAAATAAGTCGGTGCGCATTGAGTTTGAGATCGCGCCCAACTATTATATGTATCGAGATGAGTTTGCATTCACAGTCGTCAGTGCAGAAGGCGTGGTTCAAAATGGTGCGCCGATAATGCCTGCGGCACAGACAAAATTTGATGAGAATTTCAACAAAAACCTATCTGTGTACCACCAACGTGTGCGCATCGTTTTGCCGATTAAAAATAATGAGGCAGGAGAAGGTTTATTTAAGCTGGTTGTTACATCTCGCGGTTGCGCCGATAAAGGGCTGTGCTACCCACCGTACAAAAATCAAGTGGTGTTAAATGCGAAAAGCGACTCGCAGGATGATGCAAAGAATACCAAAATCGATGCAAAAGCCGAGGCAAAAGAAGCAAAGATGACGCAGGAAACGATGGCGCCGCTCGATAAAGCTGTGCCATCTGAATCGGGCAGCAACACAACCGATGAAATGCCGCAGACCGACGTCGCACAAGACAATCTGGCCGCACCAAGTCTGCAAGAAGTGCAAGCCTTTGCTGGAACACAAGACAACACATTGCCAGCTCAAAACCTGTTGAGCCAGCGCACACCGGCCCTCGCGTTACTCTTTATATTTGGACTGGGCATTTTGTTGTCACTCACCCCATGCGTACTGCCCATGCTACCGATTTTATCTGTAATGCTCGCAGGCCAAAAGAACCCAACCCAAAAACGCGGCTTAGGCCTCGCATTCGCTTACGTCAGCGGCATGGCAATCATTTACAGTTTGATTGGCATCTTGGCCGCGCAAACTGGGCTCAGCTTACAGCCCTACCTGCAAAACCCTTGGGTCATCGCAGGCTTTTCGATGTTATTGATACTCCTTGCCTTAAGCATGTTTGACGTATTTCAGCTGCAATTACCCAGCGCACTCACGCAATGGGTGAGCCGCACAACGCAAACCAAAAACCGTTATTGGACAGCACTCAGCATGGGCGCTATTTCCGCGCTCATCGCCTCGCCCTGCGTCACCGCACCATTGGTCGGCATCATTGGCTACATTGTCCAAACCGGCAACACCGCATTTGGCGCGCTCGCCTTGTGTTTACTCGCTTACGGGATGGGCGTCCCGCTCCTGTTATTTGGCGCAGGCTTTCATCAATTTGTACCCAAAAGTGGCGCGTGGATGCTGCGCGTCAAGCGGCTTATCGGTCTACTCATGGTTGTCACGGCAGTTTGGGTCGCGCAACCGTTATGGGGAAAATACTGGCACCAGCTAACCGTCAACCCAAGCGCCACGCAAACATTTCAACCCATCGCCAACCTCGCACAGCTCAATCAGGCCATCGCGCAAAGCGACAAGCCCGTTTTAATTGACCTGTACGCTGATTGGTGTCGCTCATGTATCGAAATGGAACAAAAGACCTTCACTGACCCGCAAGTGCAAGCTCAACTGGCCAAAATGACCTTGTTTCGCCTTGATATGAGTCAATACAACGACGAACACGCCGCATTGTTGCAGCAGTTTCAACTATATGGCCCGCCTGCGGTACTGGTTTTTCCTGCACGGCACACGCAGGTCAAGCTCAAAGTTGTTGGATTCGAAGCCCCCAAAACTTTTGCGCAAAAGCTTGAAGGGTTTTAAAATGCACGCCTAAAAACACCACAACGCGGCATTAAGCGCAACAGGAACGTGTCAATACCTACTGCAGCACCCTGAATGAATGGTATTCGCATGATGAGCGGCGGGTGCTGGCTGTGGTTGTGATGTTCAAAAAGTCCAAAAATCCACCGAATCTAAAATCATTCTGGATGATGTTGGGGCGGAAGATTTGGTGGGCAAAGGTGACCGATTGGTGAAATGGGGCAAAGCGGCTGCGTTGCGGCACGGCTACTTTTTTTGATGAAACGGGTTGAGATTTACCGGTGCCGTGAAAGCGATATTTTCGCGGCTCGTTTTTGATTGCGCCTAACTCTTATATAAGACATAATATGCCTTATTTTAAGGAGAAGCCCATGGCCATCGCCATCCCAGCAGGCATGCAAATTAACGCCACCGTCAAAGCCGAGTATTGCGCTATTTTATCGTTTGAAGCCTTAAGTTTTATTGCGCAGCTGCACCGTGCTTTTGAACCAACCCGTCAAGCCTTGCTGGCGGCACGCGTTGCGCGGACTGCGCGGCTTGATGCGGGTGAGCGCCCTGATTTTTTACCTGAAACGGCGCATATCCGTGTGGGTGATTGGCGCGTGGGTCAGATTCCTGCCGCGTTGCAGTGCCGTCGGGTTGAAATCACGGGGCCGGTTGAACGCAAAATGATTATCAACGCGCTCAACTCAGGCGCGGATGCGTACATGTCTGATTTTGAAGACTCAAATTCGCCCGTTTGGGGCAACCAAGTGCAAGGCCAAATCAATTTGTTTGACGCGATTCGCCGTCAAGTGGATTTTGAAGCCAATGGCAAAGCCTATAAACTCAACGATAAAACCGCAACACTTTTGGTGCGCCCGCGTGGCTGGCATTTGGATGAAAAACATGTCACGGTGGATGGTCAGCGCATGTCTGGCGGGCTGTTTGACTTTGGCCTGTTCTTTTTTCATAATGCGAAAGAGTTGTTGGCGCGTGGCGCAGGGCCGTATTTGTACTTGCCAAAAATGGAGTCACATTTAGAGGCGCGTTTGTGGAACGACGTGTTTGTCTTGGCGCAAAACACCTTGGGCGTTGCGCAGGGCACAATCAAAGCGACGGTGTTGATTGAGACCATTTTGGCGGCATTTGAGATGGATGAAATTTTGTATGAGCTGCGCGAACACAGCGCGGGGCTCAATGCTGGGCGTTGGGATTATATTTTCTCGTGCATCAAAAAGTTTAAGAACGACGCTGATTTTTGCTTGGCCGATCGCTCACAAGTGACCATGACTGCGCCATTTATGCGTTCATACGCCTTGTTATTGGTCAAAACCTGCCACCAACGCGGCGCACCTGCGATGGGCGGCATGAGCGCGCTGATTCCAAGCCGCACCGATGCACAGGCCAATGAGCGCGCATTTGCAGGCATTCGCTCAGACAAAACCCGCGATGCAACCGACGGCTACGACGGCGGCTGGGTGGCGCATCCGGGGTTGGTGGATGTGGCAATGGCGGAGTTTGTAAAGGTTTTGGGCGACAAACCCAATCAATTTGAAAAGCAGCGCCCCGACGTGCAAATCAGCGCAGCAAATCTGCTCAACTTCAAACCCGAAGCGCCAATTACCGAAAATGGTTTGCGCAACAACGTCAATGTGGGCATTCACTATCTTGCGGCGTGGCTGTCGGGCAATGGTTGCGTGCCGATTCATCATTTAATGGAAGACGCGGCAACCGCAGAAATCAGCCGTTCGCAAGTGTGGCAATGGATACGTTCGCCCAAAGGTGTACTGGACGATGGGCGTAAAATCACCGCTCAATTGGTGCGCGATTTGGTTGAGCAAGAAACCGCCAAGGTTGATGCCGCCCTCAACGGCTTGAGCACCGTCAAACGCGCAGCGGAGATTTTTGAAAACATGAGCACGCGGGATGACTTTGTCGAGTTTTTGACATTGCCGCTGTACGAGGAGTTTTAAATACGGCATGACGTGCGGCCAACAAAGCATACAAAAAACCGCATGGTGCGGTTTTTTGTATGCGTAACTTTATGCGGCATTCAATAGCGCAGAGGCATCTACAAAATACAAACTCACAAAACGCGGCGGGTTCAGATGTGCCGATGTCCGTCAGACCAGCAAACAAAAAATCATATGTCGCCTTGAAGGCGAAAATAGGACAACGGTGGATTGACGCCGTCCGCCCAAGTCGCATATTAAAATAGCTGAAAATAAGTTGCGGCTCCCACATCAATCAGTTGCCACACACGCATGCTTCGGGCATAATTCGGCTCGAAATCCTATTTTTGTCCCACTTTAAGAAAGCTGTTATGAAAAAGCCACAAATCGCTGTTTTGCTCGCCAGCACCCTTACTGCCTTGGGTGTGAATACCGCCCAAGCCGCCCCAATCAAAGACAAAACCTATCATTTCACCATTTTGCACACCAATGACCATCACGGCCGCTTTTGGAAAAATGCAGATGGCGAATACGGCATGGCCGCGCAAAAAACCGTGATTGACCAAATCCGTGCGCAAGTCAAAGCAGATGGCGGCCAATTGCTCTTATTGAGCGGCGGCGATGTCAACACAGGCGTGCCAGAATCAGACATGCAAGATGCCGAGCCTGATTTTAAAGGCATGAGAAAACTGGGTTTTGATGCAATGGTTTTGGGCAATCATGAGTTTGACAAGCCGCTCCCCATATTGGCCAAGCAGCAAAAATGGGCCAATTTCCCCATGCTCTCGGCCAATGTGTATCGCGGCAACAAACCGATGTTTGAGGCCTACAAAATTTTTAACAAAGGCGGTTTAAAAATCGCCGTCATGGGCTTAACCACCGACGACACACGCAAAGCCGTCAGCCCCGACAACTTACAATTTTCCGACACGTGGGTCAGCGGCCATGTAAGCAATCCAAAAAGCACCGCAGGCATTGAATTTCGCAAACCCGCAGACGTGGCGGCCAAATTAGTACCCGTATTGCGCACCCAAGCCGACGTGGTGATTGCCGCCACGCACATGGGGCATTACACCGACGCCAACCACGGTAGCAACGCCGCAGGCGACGTTGAAATGGCGCGAGCCGTCAATGGGATTGACTTGATTGTGGGCGGTCACTCACAAAACCCTGTGTGTATGAAAGCCGAAAACGTGCGCGACGACGCGTATGTGCCGGGAGGAGAGTGCAAACCAGACCGCCAAAACGGCGCGTGGATTGTGCAAGCACACGAATGGGGCAAATACGTTGGGCGCGCAGATTTTGAATACAAAAACGGTCAGCTCAATTTGGTCAAATACGCCTTAATTCCGATTAACCTAAAAAAATCAGTCACAGGCGCAGACGGCAAAAAAAACAAAGTTTTGTACACAGATGAAATCACTGAGAACCCAGAAATGCTCGCCATGCTCACGCCATTTCAAGAAAAAGGCCAAAAAGTGCTGAGCGTTGAGATCGGCGCCACCAACGGCATCCTTGATGGCGACCGCAGCCGCGTACGCAGTCAAGCAACCAGTCTGGGCAACCTCATTGCTGCAGCCATGCAAGAAAAACTCAAAGCAGACTTTGTCGTACTCAACTCAGGCGGCGTGCGTGACTCCATCGCCGATGGCAAAATCACCTACAAAGATGTGCTCAAAGTGCAACCATTTGGCAACACATTGGGCTACGCCGAACTTAGCGGTGCGCAAGTCATGGATTACCTCAATGCCGCACTCAAAATGAGCGCAGGCTCAGGTGGCTTTCCACAATTTGCAGGTGTCAAAGCCGTGTATGACAACGGCGTGTTGCGCGATGTCTTTATCAACAACCAGCCTCTGGACTTGAAAAAAACCTACCGCTTGGGCGTGGGGGACTTTATGGCAGCGGGCGGCGACGGCTACCCAAAACTCAAAGGTGTGAATCCAAGCTACGTCAATACAGGCTTTGTTGATGCCGATGTTCTCAAGGCTTACATTCAAAAACACAGCCCGATTCAAGCGGCCAGTTTTGAACCAAAAAATGAGGTGCAACGCATCAACCCGCCGTCGGTCGATGTCGCAGCCCAAAAGCCATAAAATCAAAAAGTCATCAAGAATGTCAGCCGCAATAACGCCCGCATTCAAAAGCATCAAAAAAACCGCGCTCAATCAAAGCGCGGTTTTTAATTGCCCACGTCATTCACGACGAGCGCCTTGCCGCAGCATCCAAATACAACGCGGCTCAATCAGGGGCCCGAGCCTTTATGCTATGATGCGCACTGTTCAATGACCCTCAGGAGCACCCATGAAAAGCACGTCACCTAAAACCGAGGCCGTGTATGGCTTTGTATGGGTGAGTCGTGATACGACGGGCGCGTGTTTTTGAGTATGTTGAAACATATTGCAACACGACTCACCGCCACAGCACGATGGGTTGTGTTCGCTCAAAAAATGCTGGAGCAAAGACGTAAGGCTGTTATGAAAAGGCGGCTTACCGTAGTAAGTTACGCCAGGAATTAGCCTGCGTAAAATAATTTAAATCGAGAGTCCGTGTTGCACAGTTTTTGGTGAATACCAGATGATGCTAAAAATTCGGGGTTATATTTTGATGGAGTAGTTCAAAATGGATGAAATTAAGCAGGTCGCCAGCTTTTTTCAAGGATTGTATGCGCTAATAATTGGCCTTTCGTTGACAGAAGCAATAAGAAGTGTAGTTCAAAAAGAAAATTTAGGTCACGCAAAGTCTTCTGTTCTTAAGTTTGATCATTTCCCGTCGCTTGTGGGATTTTTTTGCATCGTTCTTCCTTTTTATCAAGGTATGGGGCGGCATTTTTTTGATGAGTATCTTCACTTTAATTATAAAAAAGCTGATTACTCGACAGCTTTAATGATTGATGGTCTTTCTTTCTTAATCGAGGCAAGCGTTATGTTTTGCATGTCAACACTACTGGCAAAGGACATATGGAGATTATTCTTTAAAGTAACTATTGTTCTTATGGCATTAGATTCTTTATGGGCGGTTACTATTTGGCAATTTACTGAGAGTGAACATTTTAAATACTGGAATTTTCTTGGGATGAATGCTTTATTGGGTAGTTTGATTGCAATCCCTTTGTTAGTGATTCGTAAGCAGGATGAAAAAACGGATACTTATGCTATTTTCTATGGGATGTTTGTAAACTTATTGGTTCTGATAGTGAATTATATTATTAATTGGAATTGGTATTTCCCTGCAATTAAATGAGTCAGCGGTATTTGTATTCACGGTTAATCGTTAAAATGGTTTGGCCTGCACCTGTTTTTTTTCTCGCCACCGCACGATGGGTTGTGTTCGCTCAAAAAAATGCTGGAGCAAAGACGTGAGGCTGTTCTGAAAAGGCGGCTCTACCGCAGTAAATTGCGTCAGGAATTGGCCTGCGTAAGGTCATTCAAGTCGAGAAACTGGGTTGTATGTTTTTGGCGAATACCAGACTTTATCGGACTTGTATGAGGAAGCAGTATGTGGTAAACAGTTACTAAATGAAAACACCAACTTATATTTAAGGAACTTTAAGGAACTAAATCATGGAAATAATGCGTAAGGGCTTCATCTTGTTTTTAACCTGTTTATCATTGACCTCGCATGCTCAGCAAGATTTTACAATGTCTGCTGGCGTCATTGGTTCTGTTTTTGAGGACGATAATCAAGATGGCATCAGAAATAAAGGCGAAGAAGGGATGCCAGGGGTTCGTCTTGTGACGCAAGACGGTTTATTTGTTGAGACAGATGCAAATGGTCTGTTTCATATCAGTGATATCGAGTCACAAGGTTGGCGTTTTTCCATAAAATTGGATGAGCAAACATTACCCAGTGATTATGAATTGACAACACAAAACCCACAAGTGAGGTATTCATCTAGCACTTTGAGTAACTTTAGCTTTGGCGTTGCTCAACGAAAAAATATCGCTACGCCAAGCAAATAATAACCTCGATTTTAGCCGCAATCCTTTTGGGCTGTTGCGTTGCAAGTGGCGCATCGGTTTGTGAGCGCGCCATTGGTGACGATTCAGCGGCAATTAAAGGCGGGCGCAATAAAACTTCTGCTCAATGAACCAAAGCAGAACTTGAACAACATCGCCGCCAACGCATGTGCTCAATATTCACAGCCATGTTCTTTTAAGCACAAACTGCTCTGCAACCATTGCGGCGTAAGGGGCTTTCACATGAGTTGGTTTGCTGCGCGCAGCCAATCTGCGATTGAGCTTGATTTCTGCTTTATCGTCAATGCTAAAACCAACCCATCATGCCGTGGCGGGCAAGGGCATCTTGATCAAGCAAGTAGATTGCGGGTCAAGGCCCGCAATGATTTGGGATTATTTAACCGTTATGTTGTACACCGCCACATGCGTGGCCGCAATATCTTTTTCCCAAGGACGGCGATACTCGAAGCGCAGCGTTTGTTGACCCTTTTTGACCGCCTCAAACTTCCAAACATCAACACCACCCACACCAACCATATTTACATGATTCTTTTCTGACTCAAATACCCGCTCACCTTGCTTCAAAGCATCTCCGACGTTTTCGACTAAAGTCCAGCTGTATCCTGTACTCGGATTGCTCGCCAAACGCGCGTTAAAGGTTTCTCCAAGCGACAATTGCATGATTTGAGCCGATACCGCGTGCTCTACCACCACTGCGTTGTTAACAGAATTGGCGCGCTCAGCTTCATGCGCACATGCGCTCAAAGCGATTGTTGAAGCCATTACCAATGGCAAACAGGTTTTTTTTTGAAAAAATTTCATGGTCTCTCCTTGCTAAAAAACGAACACTCAAACAAACCGCAGTACGGCGATTACCCCAACAATTCTTTGACAATAGCCTCAGCCACATAAATATCATCGGCAGCTGCGGATAACATTTCCCTTGCATCGCCCGCGCACCCACCCGCTGGATACAAGCCTTGGGCGGGATGTTATACACATGAACTGTATATGTCAATGATTGCATCGGATGTCATTGGACAATAAAAAACCCCTAACGCAAGGTTTACGGGGTTTTTGGGATTTTATCGGATGTTATCGAGGCAATCGTTCAATCATTAATAATGATACCTACACGCGATAACCGCTAGTTCGTTATCGGTCACTGCGTACACAAGCCTGTGCTTTTCATCGATGCGCCTGCTCCAAAACCCTGTTAAATTTTCGCGCAGCGGTTCGGGTTTGCCAATGCCATCAAATGGCTCACGCAGCGTGTTTTGTATCAGCGCATTGATGCGTTTGAGCGTTTTTTTATCTTGCCCTTGCCAATACACATAATCCGCCCACGCCCGCTCGGTGAATGAGAGTTTGCGCATGTTATTCATCGTCTAATAGTTTGCGCTCTTGCGCTTGCCCTGCACGGTATTGCTCGATGGATTTTGCCAAGTGTTGGGCGTTTGCTGGATTTGAAAGTAGGTACAAAGTTTCTTTCATGCTTTCGTACATGCTGCGCCCCATCAAAACTGCGTCCTCACCATCGCGCCTGTGAATGATGGTGATGTCTGCATCGTCGATGGTGTTGTCAATCACGCGTTTAAAATTATTGCGTGCTTCGGTGTAGGTGAGTATTTGCATGGCGCGCCCCTATATGTGCGTTATTCTGTACAGGTATGATAGCATTGTTTGGCTGTGTTTGGACGTTCTTGTGCGTATTGGGCTGGGTTGTTGCGTTACGCCCACATTTTAATAACCGCCGCACTCGCTTTGAGTTCATCAAGAGAATCACCCCATGTTTGCATCATGATTTTTCTATCGTCAAGGTATTTGATGCGGTTGTACGCTGTGCCCAAAGCGTCAGGCACGCGGTGGGCTAATTGGTGCTCATTGATTTGAGTTTTGAGCGTATCGCGCTCGGTGCGTGCTGTTTTTAATGATACATCGGGATATAAGCCCAATGACAACATTTGTTCTTTGCCCTCAAACTGAAAGCGATAATGCTACCGCTTTGAGCCGTTGGGTTCAATGTGCAAAAATAAACCGCCACCATCAGATAGTTTTTGCGTTTTATCGCTTGGTTTGCTGTTTTTGATGATGGGGTTGTTTCATGGCTGGGTAACACCCTGTGAAAAAGTGCAGTTACCCAATAAGTTGCCCATTTTCACTATGGATATCAATGTTTTTCATCGTTTGCATTAGACAAAGAAAAACCCCGTAACGCAATGTTTACGGGGCTTTTTGTACTTCTTTGGTTGTTACCGTTTATGTCTTTGGTGGAGGCGGGGGGAATCGAACCCCCGTCCGCAAACCCTCTACGAAGAGTTCTACATGCTTAGCTGACGTTTTTTAAACTTTAGCGAGTGTCACACCAACGCAGCTGGCGTTTGTCCCGCGATTGACCTTGGATTTAAACCATATTTAAGTCACCCAAATACAGTCGATTCTTTGTAAATGACGCCATTATCCCAACCAAAGACAACTGGGAACGGCGGCTAGCGAGCGATTAAGCTGCTAATGCGAACGATTTATTGTTTGCGTTTAAGTTTTTTCTATTTGATTTACGAGGTGAATAGTCCTCGGCATGCCCTCAAGCGCTTTGTAGCCCACGTCGAAGCCTGGTCGCCCCCGTGTTCACAGTGCTGTGAAGAGCGTGCAGTGTACCACAAATTCTCATTATCGGCTTTACAACGTGTGTGGGTATAATGCAAAAATGAAAAAACTACTGATTCTTGGCTTGGGCGATATTGCGCGCCGTGCGTTGCCGCTCCTTGGTGAATGGGATGTGATTGCGCCCAATCACGCGGCGTTTGATTTAGACCATCCTGATTTTGCGGTGCTGCCGCGTGAGATTGATGCCCTTTTTTACACGGTTGCGCCGTTGGCAGGGCAAATGGCAGACGTTCGACTGGCGCATCTGCTGGCGTTTTGGCGCGCCCAACACATCGCCCCCAAGCATATTGTCTACATCAGCACATCAGGCGTGTATGGCGACTGTGCGGGTCAATGGGTCGACGAGCGCCGCGCGCTTGCGCCCATTAGTCCACGCGGGGCTTTGCGGGTCAATGCTGAGCAACAATGGCAAGACTTTGCGCAGCACATGAATGTGAGCCTCACTATTTTGCGTGCGCCTGGAATTTATGCGTTAGAGCGTTTGCCGTTGCAACGGCTGCGCGATAAAACCCCGATTTTATTAGAGTCAGAAGACGGGTACAGCAACCATATTCACGCCGATGATTTGGCCAATATGTGCGCGGCGGCACTCAAACAGCCGCAAGGCACGCAAATTTACAACGCCTGCGATGATGTGCCGCTCAAAATGGGCGACTGGTTTTGTGCTTTGGCGGGTGCGACGGGGTTTGAGCCGCCTGAACGGGTCAGCAAAGCCACGTTGAAGGCGCAAGTAAGCGCAATGCAATGGAGCTTTGTGCGCGAGTCGCGCCAACTTGCCAACGATAAAATCAAGCAAGGTTTGGGCGTGACGCTGCGCTATCCATCCGTGCTTGATTTTTTGGCTGAGCATCGGGAAGTTTTGAGCAAATTGGCTTTAGCTAAAGTCGATTTGAGTGCAAAAATACCATAAAAATGGCTTTAAAACACAAGGGCGCACCAAAACGGTGCGCCCTTTTTTTGTGCGTTTTGGATGGGATTTTCAGGGTAAATAAAACAGTTGCACCAATCTGGTGTTTTTACGGTCTGGCACGAATGCGATTGCACCGAAATATGGAAATTTGACCGTTTGAAAGCGATATTTTCAGAAATTAAACCCAAAAACACAGCCTTGATAATAAAAAAACTCTGTTTTAGACTGGGTTCGTTCGCCAAAAGCAATCAACACATTTGACGAAAAACGGTTTTATTTCAACAAGCAACTCTACAAAGGAATGGCAATGAAAAAAGGACGTTTTATCTTATCCGCGCTGTGCGCAATGCTTTTAATGGTGGGCTGTGGGCAAAAAGCAGCAGACAAACCCGCCGATGCAAAACCCGTGTCGGCATCGACTGACACGATTAAAGTCGGTGTATTGCATTCGCTCTCAGGCACGATGGCGATTTCAGAGACCACGCTCAAAGACACGGTGTTGATGCTGATTGATGAGCAAAACAAAAAAGGCGGCGTATTGGGCAAAAAACTCGAACCCGTCGTGGTTGATCCTGCGTCCAATTGGCCATTGTTTGCCGAAAAGGCCCGCGAATTGATTACCAAAGACAACGTGTCGGTGGTGTTTGGCGGCTGGACATCGGTGTCGCGCAAATCGATGTTGCCCGTGTTTGAAGAGCTCAACAGCATTTTGTTTTACCCCGTGCAATACGAGGGCGAAGAGTCGTCTAAAAACGTGTTTTACACAGGCGCAGCACCGAACCAACAAGCGATTCCTGCGGTGGATTATTTGATGAAAGAGGGCGCGGTCAAGCGTTGGGTCTTGGCGGGCACGGATTACGTGTATCCACGCACGACCAATAAAATTTTGCAAGCGTATCTGCTCAGCAAAGGCGTGAAAAAAGAAGACATCATGGTCAATTACACGCCATTTGGTCAATCCGACTGGCAGTCGATTGTATCGGACATCAAAAAATTTGGCAGTACAGGCAAAAAAACCGCAGTGATTTCAACCATCAATGGCGATGCGAATGTGCCGTTTTACAAAGAACTCGCCAACAACAAAATCACGCCAGATGTGATGCCCGTGATTGCGTTTTCAGTCGGGGAAGAGGAGTTGTCAGGGATTGATGCCAAGCCGTTGGTTGGGCATTTGGCCGCGTGGAATTACTTCCAGAGCGTGGACACGCCCGCGAATAAAGACTTCACAGCCAAATGGCGCGCCTTTATCAAAAACGACAAGCGCACGGTAAATGATCCGATGGAGGCGACTTACATTGGCTTTAATTTATGGGTCAAAGCGGTGGAAAAAGCAGGCACGACCGACCCGCAAGCGGTGCAAAAAGCCATGATTGGTCTGGAAACACCTAACTTAACAGGCGGCGTTGCCAAAATGCTCCCCAATCACCACATCACCAAACCCGTCTTGATTGGTGAAATCCAAGAAAACGGTCAGTTTGACGTGGTCTGGAAGTCATCTGATTTGATTGAAGGCGACGCGTGGTCTGATTTCTTGGACGGGTCAAAAGACCTGATTGCGGATTGGACCGACCCAGTCAAATGCGGCGCATTCAACAAAGTAACCAAAACCTGCCAAGGCGCGGCTGCGAAGTAAATTGAAATCGTAGGGGCGCAATTTATTACGCCCTGTACTGGAAAGGGCTTGATGAATCAAGCCCCTACAAAATCAACCCCTATAAAATACTAAAAATTAGGTAGGGCGGGCATCGTTTAATGACCGCGTTTGAAAAGCAATATACATAGAACCCAACAATCACACGATTGAACCCTTAAAGAGACACTTATGTTTTTACAAAATTTGCCCCAACTCATGCGGCGCAGTGTTTTTTATGTGCTGTTATGCGGTTTTTTAATCGGTTTAAACGCGCAAGCAATCAGCGTACCCGCACCCGCCGAAACAACGCCAGCGGTTGGTTTTAATAATATTGAATCAGCCCTCAAAGGTTTGCAAGCCGACGATTTGGCAGCCAAACAAGCTGCGGTTGAACAACTCCCCAGCTTTAATCACCCCCAAACCGAAGCGATTTTATCCGCACTTGCCGATGGCAAATTATGGGTCGATGGTGAGCAATTCATCATTGCCAGCGATGCGGCAGGCAAGTCTCAGGCGCATTTGGCACTCAAACCTGAGCAAAGCGTTGATGCCACAGCAGACGCAAAAAAAATCACCATCAACAATAAAATCCGTTTGTGGATTAAAAACTACGTCGCCGAACACGCGCTGGCAAGATCGGACGCAGGCAAACGCCTCGCGGCAATGAAGCAAGTCATGGACAAAACCGATGGCGCGGTGTTAAAGCAAGTGCAACAAGCCATGAGCGTTGAGCAAAATTCAGGGATTAAAACCCTCATGTTGATTTACCTTGCCAAAGCCGATTTGCGCGCCAGTGATTTGACTTTGCACAACAAAGCGATTGACACATTAAGCAACGCCGCCGACCCAACCAGCCACGAAGCCTTAACCGCTTACATTGAAACCGCGCCCAACGCCGCACTCAAGGCGCAAGCTGCGGCTGGAATCAAAAGCATCGACAATAAGCTGTCAATGCTCAAAGGCGTAGAGACCGTATCGTTTGGTTTGAGCCTAGGTTCGGTGCTCGTTTTATCCGCGATTGGTCTGGCGATTACATTTGGCGTGATGGGCGTGATTAACATGGCACATGGCGAGCTGATGATGATCGGCGCGTATTGCGCGTATGTTGTGCAATTGCTCATGCCCAATTACATTGAATGGTCGATTTTAGTGGCAATTCCAGTGGCGTTTGTCGTCAGTGGTATGGTTGGTGTGTTGATTGAGCGATTTGTGGTGCGCTATTTGTACGGCAGGCCATTAGAAACATTGCTCGCCACGTTTGGCGTGAGTTTGATTTTACAACAAGCGGTGCGTACGGTGTTTTCGCCACTCAACAAAATGGTGCAAGCCCCACAATGGATGAGCGGTGCATGGGAAATCAGCCCCGGTTTGTCGCTCACGTGGAATCGAGTTTACATCATCATTTTTTGCCTGGCTTGTTTTTTCACTTTGCTCGCAATTATGCGTAAAACACGGTTGGGCTTAGAAGTTCGTGCCGTCTCACAAAATCGCGGCATGGCTCGTGCTATGGGCATCAGTGACCGCAAAGTCGATATGCTCACTTTTGCGCTTGGCTCAGGTGTGGCTGGTGTGGCGGGTGTGGCGTTGTCACAGTTGACCAATGTGGGGCCCAGCTTGGGGCAGGCTTACATTGTGGACTCGTTCATGGTTGTGGTGGTCGGCGGCGTGGGCAATTTGTGGGGGACTTTGGTGTCAGGCTTGGCGTTGGGCGTACTTAATAAACTGTTTGAGCCTTGGTTGGGCGCGGTACTTGCTAAGGTGATTGTCTTGGTTTTAATTATTTTATTCATTCAAAAATACCCTCGCGGTTTATTTCCACAAAAAGGACGTTCAGCTGATGAATAACTCAATTTTCATGCGTATTTGGCGGCGTGAGCCGACGGGTGGTAAGCTCACGCTGGCATTTTTGTTGGCATTGTTGGTGTTGATTCCCGCACTTAATTTGCTCGTGCCTGCTACCAGTTTTTTACATGTTTCAACCTATACAGTTACATTGCTGGGCAAATATTTGTGTTTTGCCTTGCTTGCATTGTCGATGGATTTGGCTTGGGGGTATTTGGGCATTTTAAGCTTGGGGCACGGCGCATTTTTTGCACTGGGCGCGTATGCCATGGGCATGTATTTGATGCGCCAAATCGGCACGCGCGGCGTGTATGGCAACGCCAATTTGCCTGATTTTATGGTGTTTTTAAATTGGACCGAGTTGCCGTGGTTTTGGACAGGTTCGCAGTATTTTGTTTGGGCGGCGTTTATGGCGTTGTTTATTCCGGGTTTGCTCGCCTTTGTGGTTGGCTGGTTGGGGTTTCGCTCGCGGGTGTCGGGTGTGTATTTGTCCATCATCACGCAGGCCATGACTTACGCGCTCGCGCTTGCATTTTTACGCAACGAAATGGGCTTTGGCGGCAACAACGGTTTGACTGATTTTAAAGACATATTGGGTTTTAATTTGCAGTCAGACCAAACCCGCGTGGTGCTGTTTGCCTTGACCGCGTTGGTGGTGATTGCCACGTATTTGTTTTTGCAAAGCCTGATGCAATCGCGTCTTGGGCGCTTGTCGGTTGCGGTGCGCGATGCGGAAATGCGCGTGCGCTTTGTTGGCTTTCGGGTTGAACACATCAAACTGCTGATTTTTGTGTTATCCGCCATGATTGCTGGGCTGGCGGGTGCCTTGTATGTGCCGCAAGTGGGAATTATTAACCCCAGCGAATTTGCGCCGCTCGCCTCAATTGAAATCGTGATTTGGGTGGCGTTGGGCGGGCGCGGCACGTTGTTTGGCGCGATTATTGGTGCATTCGTGGTCAATTATGCCAAAACTTATTTTACGGGTGCATTTTCGGACTATTGGTTATTTTTACTCGGCACAATGTTTGTTGTCGTCACGGTTTTAATGCAACGCGGTTTAGTGGGTTTGTTTACCAAAAGCAAAGGGGCGTCTAAATGAGCCACTCAGAAAATATTATCCCTTCACACGAGCTTGCTGGTTATAACGTCGATAAAGGCGTGATTTTATACATGGAAGATGTATCTGTGAGCTTTGATGGCTTCAAAGCCATCAATAACTTAAATCTATACATCAACGCGGGCGAATTACGCTGCATCATCGGGCCGAACGGCGCAGGTAAGTCGACCATGATGGATATTATTACAGGCAAAACCCGTCCCGATTCAGGCACGGTGTTTTTGGGGCAAACCATGGATTTGCTCAAAATGTCAGAAGCCGAAATCGCTTGTGCGGGTATTGGGCGCAAGTTTCAAAAGCCTACGGTATTTGAGTCGCTCACGGTCTTTGATAATCTCGAACTGGCGATTGCAGGCTCAAAAAGTGTGTGGGGTGCGTACTTTGGCAAAAGTCGGTATTTAACGGGCGAGCAGCGAGACTTTCTCGCCAGCGTGCTGGAAACAATTGGCTTGACCAACGAGCAATGCAACCTTGCGGGCGTGTTATCACACGGGCAAAAACAATGGCTGGAGATCGGCATGTTGTTGATGCAGCAGCCCAAATTATTGCTGATTGATGAACCCGTCGCCGGCATGACTCATGGCGAAATTGACCGTACCGCACAATTGCTCACCAGTTTGGCAGGTAAACATGCGGTGGTCGTGGTCGAACACGACATGGAGTTTGTGCGCAAAATCGCTCGCACCGTGACTGTGTTGCACCAAGGCTCAGTGTTGGCCGAAGGCAGTTTGGCGGACGTGCAAAACAATCAATCCGTCATCGACGTGTATTTAGGGGGATAAAAACATGCTAAAAATCGAACAGCTCAATCAACACTACGGCGAGAGCCATATTTTGCGTGATTTAAGCCTAGATGTGCCCAGCGGCGAATGCACCTGCATCATTGGGCGCAACGGCGTGGGCAAAACCACCTTGCTTAAAGCGATTATGGGGCAAGTGGCGAGCACTGCTTCGCGCATGACCTATAACGATGTGGATTTGCTCAAGATGCGTGCTGAAAAACGCGCATTTAATGGCATCGCCTATGTACCGCAAGGGCGTCAAATTTTTCCACTCCTCACTGTGGAAGACAATTTACGCATCGGCTTGCCCGTGCGCACCGATAAAGCCAAAGTCGTACCCGATATGATTTATGAGTTGTTTCCAGTACTCAAAGAAATGAGTAAACGGCGCGGCGGTGATTTATCAGGTGGGCAACAGCAACAGCTTGCGATTGGGCGGGCGTTGGTGTTAAATCCATCATTATTGATTTTGGATGAACCGACCGAAGGCATTCAACCCAATATCGTGCAAGAAATCACCAACATTATTCGCAGACTCAACAAAGAATGGGGCTTAACCGTTTTGCTGGTGGAGCAAAAGCTGCATTTGATTAAAACCCTTGCCGACCATTTTGTATTGCTTGATCGTGGCGCCTGTGTGGCACGAGGCAAAGGTCATGAACTCACGCCTGAGTTAATCAGCCAATATTTGAGTGTTTAAGTCAACGATTGCGCGGCTTTGTATAAAATACCGTAGTGATTGGGCGCGATTCATCGCGCCCAATCACTACCACAGAAAGAACCCCATGCACCTCACCCTACGCGAACAAGAAAAATTACTGGTTTTTGTGGCAGGCGAACTTGCCGCCAAACGCCGCGCACGCGGACTCAAACTCAACTATCCTGAAGCGATTGCTTACATTAGCGCCAATTTACAAGAATCCGCCCGCGACGGCATGAGCGTGGCGCAACTCATGCAGCACGGCGCGACTTTACTCACCGTTGCCGATGTCATGGACGGCGTGGCAGAGATGATTCACGAAGTGCAAATTGAAGCCACATTCCCAGACGGCACAAAACTGGTCACCGTTCACAACCCGATTCGATAGGAGTCAACCATGATTGCAGGTGAATACAAACTCGGCACAGGCGACATTACCGCGAACCTCGGGCGCGTCACCGCCACGGTGCAAGTGAGCAACACAGGCGACAGACCTGTACAAATCGGCTCACATTTTCATTTTTTTGAAGTCAACAAAGCCCTCGCATTTGACCGCGCACTTGCTTATGGCATGAGGCTCAATATCGCCTCAGGCAACGCCGTGCGATTCGAACCGGGTGAAGCCAAAACCGTGCAACTGGTCGCGTTTGGCGGCAACCAAATCGTGCAAGGATTTCATGGCTTGGTCAATTGCAAAATCAATCAGAGCGATGCACAAACCGCCGCACAAGCCGCGTATGCGCTGGGATTTAAAGGCGCGAAATAAATACGCGGGAATCACTGTGCTGAAAAAACCGTAGGGACGTGATTCATCACGCCCAATCACCGCAACACAAAATACACCGTAGGGTGGGCACTGCCCACCGTTTTTCAACAAGCACCGCAACTCGCAAAATGGTGGGCAATGCCCAGCCTACGGATTGCCATTCCAGTTCGCGTGAATGGCAATGTTATAAAAACTGTTGGGCGTGATTCATCACGCCCAACAACGAAACATAACCAAGGAAAACCATGAGCCTCACCATTCCCCGCGCCCAATACGTTGCCACTTATGGCCCGACCGTTGGCGACCAAGTGCGCTTGGGCGACACCAATTTATTTGTCCAAATTGAACAAGACCTACTCACCTACGGCGACGAATGCAAGTTTGGTGGTGGTAAATCCGTGCGCGACGGCATGGCGCAATCGGCCAGCGCAACACGTAAAAATATAAATGACGGCGTGCTGGACATGGTCATCACCAACGTCATCATCATCGACCACAGCGGCATCATCAAAGCCGACATTGGCATTCGTGACGGCAATATCGTGGGGATTGGGCAATCAGGCAACCCAGACACCATGAACGGCGTTGCGCCCAATATGGTCATCGGCGCATCAACCGAAGTCCACAACGGCGCACACCTCATTGCCACCGCAGGCGGGATTGACACGCACATCCACTTTATTTGTCCGCAACAAATCGAGCACGCACTGCACAGCGGCATCACCACCATGATCGGCGGCGGCACGGGGCCTGCCGATGGCACCAATGCCACCACCGTCACCGCTGGCGCATGGTTTATCGAGCGCATGTTGCAAGCCGCTGAGCATTACCCTGTGAATTTGGGCTTTTTTGGTAAAGGCAATTGCGCCAGTTTAGAGCCACTGCGCGAGCAAATTGAAGCAGGCGCATTGGGACTCAAAATCCACGAAGACTGGGGCTCAACCCCCGCAACGATTGATGCCGCGCTCAAGATTGCCGATGAAATGGACATTCAAGTCGCCATTCACACTGACACGCTCAACGAAGCTGGGTTTTTAGAGGACACCATGGCGGCCATCAATGGGCGCGTGATTCACACATTCCACACTGAAGGCGCAGGCGGCGGACACGCCCCCGACATCATCCGCGCGGCCATGTTCCCCAACGTATTGCCTGCCTCAACTAATCCAACGCGCCCATACACCGTCAACACGATTGACGAACACCTCGACATGCTCATGGTTTGTCATCACCTCGATAAACGCGTCGCCGAAGACGTCGCGTTCGCCGACTCACGCATCCGCCCCGAAACCATTGCCGCCGAAGACATTTTGCACGACATGGGCGTTTTTTCCATCATGAGCTCTGACTCACAAGCCATGGGGCGCGTCGCCGAAGTCATCACGCGTACATGGCAAACCGCCGACAAAATGCACGCCCAGCGCGGTTTGCTCGATGAAGACCAAGCAATGAACGCCAACAACTACCGCGTCAAACGCTACATCGCCAAATACACCATCAACCCCGCCATCGCCCACGGCATCTCTGAGCACGTCGGCTCAATCGAAGTCGGTAAAATGGCCGACATCGTATTGTGGAAACCCGCATTTTTTGGGGTCAAGCCCGAAATGATCATCAAAGCCGGCATGATCACCGCCGCCCGCATGGGCGACCCCAACGCCTCAATCCCCACCCCGCAACCTGTCATGTACCGCCCCATGTTTGGCGCACACGGCGTGGCATTGGCGAAAACCAGCGTACTGTTTGTCTCACAAGCGGGCATTGATAATAAGATTGGCGAAAAGTACGGTTTGAGCAAAAAGCTGATTGCGGTTAAAAACTGCCGTGGGATTGGTAAAAAAAACCTCATTCACAATGATAAAATGCCCGAGATTACCGTGGATGCAGAGCGGTATGAAGTGAGGGTTGATGGCGTGCATATTACGTGTGAGCCTGCGGATAATTTGCCGTTGGCGCAAAGGTATTTTTTGTTTTGATAACACCAATTTAGGGGATTGAATGGATATTGGATTATTGGGAAACTACTTTGAGTTATTGCCTGAGGAGCAAAAATATCGCTTTTTAAACAACATGGACATGTTGTTTATACAAGAGCAGAATGGACTTTTGTTAAAAGGGCCATTTCGATTGGTTCTAGATTCCAACATTCTTATGAGGCTAGAGGAAATTGAAAAGAATACATCTGTCAATGCGGGACTATTGGCAGTGTTTTGTTTTTTTGACTATTTCAAAAAACAAACGCATTATCAGGCTGATGTTTTGATTTTGCCATCAGTCTTTTATGAATATTGCAGACAGAGGAACTTTAATTCATTTTCTGAATACGAAAAAGAATTTAGAAAATTAAGAGATTTGGTTTCAAAAATATTGGGTGTTGAGACTTATGTTCATCAGATTGGGTCATTTTCAGAGACGGAAAAAGTATTTAAGGCTATTGAAAATGATGTGTTACTGATTACATCCATTTTGGAGAAAATTAGACAGGCAAAATGGCAAGATGAAATTGTTATTGACTACGTGAAAACCATTAAAAAACAATGGGCAAAAGGTAAAAATATAATTTCAACCCCATTTTGGGCTGCGCAAGCAATATTTAAAGGTATCGAAACAAAGTATTTTAAATCTCCAGAGGTTTCAAAGTTCATTCAAGATCATATTGCATTCACAATTGCCAATCATCCTAAAAATGATTTGGATATGGCAGATCCAAAAGATGATTTTGGTGATTACCATTTGAGAAAAATACTACATTTAGAAAAAAGTCGATTGAAAGGCTTGGCCGATATTGAAATTCTTTCTGTGTGCAATACAACCCAGCAATTTAGTAAGCAGGAAAATGGACAATATTATCCCGCATCCATTCCTCTGACCTTGGATGATAATTTGTATATAGGTTTAAATAAAAGAACTACTATGGTTCAAGTTATTTCTTTTGATTCTGTTAATGGATGCGGCTCTGAAGATTTTTCTTCCAAGTTCTTAGGTGGTCATCGCGATTGGAATGAACGCACTACACGATCCGATGAACAAATCTTAAAGAGCCGTCACGCTCAAGCTAATTATTTCCAGTTTATCGTAGATATAGTCAACAACATCAAGGTGAATAAGTAATGTGCTGTCCATTTTTAACTCGACTGATTAAACCATGACCCATTTAATCCAAACCATCCTCGGCAAAAAATCCGCATTGGATTTAACCCACCAAAACATCGACACCATTTCACTACATTGGTACGAATCCACCCGCCGCATCATGCGCAAAACCTCCAACGCTGGGGTGGAGGTGGCGTTTAAGTTGTTCAAAGAAGGGCAGTCGTTGGAGCATGACGATGTGGTTTTTTGTGACGATGCCACCGCGTTGGTGATTTACATCATCCCGTGTGAGGTGATTGTGCTCTCGCCGCAGACCTTGCCTGAGATGGCGCGGGTGTGTTATGAAATCGGTAACAAACACGCGCCGTTGTTTTTGGAGGGGGATGAGATTTTATCGCCGCCCGATGAGCCGTTTTTTCGCTGGTTGGTGGCGGCTGGCTTTGCGCCGCGCAAAGAGGTGCGCCGTTTGAGCCATGCGTTGCGCAGCAATTCGGCGCATGGGCATGGGCACGCGCATGGCAGCGAGCCGCACGTTGGGTTTCGTGAGCGTTTGTTTAAGGGCAAGCCATGAACGCACTGGGCGCGTTGCTCCATTTGGTTGATCCAACCTTGCCGATTGGTGGGTTTAATCATTCCAACGGGTTAGAAACCTTTGTGCAACAAGGCGTGGTGCGAACCGCTGTGCAGTTGCACGAATATGTCGCCGAGCAGTTGGCGCAAAACTGGACGCACAACGACGGCGCGTATATGTCGCTGGCGTATGACGCGGTGCAGGCTGGTGATGTGGCGCGTTGGGTGAAATTAGACGATGAGCTGGGCGCGAGTAAAGCTCCACGCGAGGTGCGCGAAGGCTCGTACAAATTGGGTGTGCGTTTGCTCAAAATTTTTAGCCGTTATGAGTCGGCGCCTGTGTTGCTCGAAATTGAGCAAACCATGCAATCAGGGCGCGCCAAAGGCTATTATCCGCTGGTATTTGCATTGGTTGCGTTTGTGTCAGGCATCAGCAAAGCCGACGCGCTGTACGCACTATATTACAACACCGCCGTGGGCGCGGTGACCAATGGGGTGAAGTTGATACCACTGGGGCAAATGGCGGGGCAAGATATTTTGTACGGCTTGCGTGGCGCGATTGCGCAAGCGGTTGAGCGCAGTATGTCGCCTGATTTAGACTGGCTGGGCGCGTGTACGGTGGCATCCGACATCCGCGCCATGCAGCATGAACGGCTTTATACGCGTTTGTATATGTCGTAAAAATGTCAAACTCGGTAGGGTGGGCATTGCCCACCAATCACAATTGAACGGTTTGAATCGCATGGCGGGCAATGCCCACCCTACAAACAAATTTTTAACCTTTGAGAAACAACATGAAAAAAATCACCGCACTCACCCTTTTAACCGCGCCCAGTTTGGCGTTTGCCCATGCCGCACACGAGGCGTACTCGCACAATGAGATTGCGGAGGCGGTTTTGTCTGTGGCAGCTTTTGTGGTTGTTGCGTCAATTGCGTATATTGTCGTTCAATATGTGTCTAAAACCAAACAAAAATGCTCATCACGTTAAATTTAAGGGTTAAATATGCGCAATTACATCAAAATCGGCGTGGCAGGTCCCGTGGGCGCGGGCAAGACCGCACTTATCGAGCGGCTCACGCGTGAAATGGCAAGCACGTACAGCATCGCCGTGATTACTAATGACATTTACACCAAAGAGGACGCGGAGTTTTTGACCAAAAACAGCACCTTGGCGCCCGAGCGGATTATGGGGGTGGAAACAGGCGGCTGCCCGCACACCGCCATCCGCGAAGATGCGTCAATGAACCTGGAAGCGGTTGATGAAATGGCGGAGCGGTTTCCTGAGGTGCAAATTATTTTTATCGAGTCTGGCGGCGATAATTTATCGGCAACCTTTAGCCCTGATTTGGCCGATATTACGATTTTTGTGATTGACGTGGCGCAAGGCGAGAAAATCCCACGCAAAGGCGGGCCGGGCATTACGCGTTCAGATTTATTGGTGATTAACAAAATCGACCTTGCGCCGTATGTGGGCGCGAGTTTGGCGGTGATGGAGGCGGATGCCAAACGCATGCGCGGCGGCCAGCCGTTTGTGTTTACCAATTTGATGAAAAACGAAAATTTAAGCAGCGTGATTGGCTGGATTCAGAAATATGGGTTGTTGGAAGAGGGCGACGAACCCGCCGCGTTGATTCGTTAATGGATGCCGTCATTCTCGCGCATGCTTACATCGTTAAACCCGCGTAGGGGCGTGATTTATCACGCCCAATGTCAAAGCAGGTTTAATCAATCAAATCCCTACGGTTTAAATTGTCCCCTCATGACTTGAACCCGTTTTTAAAACACCCACATGCACAGTGAATTAAACCTTACCGTTGGAATCAACGCAAACCGCCAATCAGTCTTGCAAGACTGTTTTTACTCGCCACCGCTTAAATTATTGACGTTGCCGCCCACCGCGCCGCACGCCTTACACGCGATTCAAATGAGCGCGTCACCTGGCTTGTTGGCGGGCGACACCGTCAACATCAATATCAATATCAATATCGACAAAAACGCGGCGTTGAGCCTTAAAACCCAAGCCTACCAGCGCGTGTTGAGCATGAATGCTGGACAATTGGCCGAGCAACACCTGCAAGTCATCGTCAATGACAACGCGCAGTTTTGCTACCTGCCGCACCCCACCGTGTTGCACAGCGGCGCGCACCTCAAACAAACCACGCGCATGGTGCTGGGCGACAATGCCGAGCTGATTTACAGCGACATCGTCGCATCAGGTCGCGCGGGCAACGGCGAGCATTTCGCCTTTGCGCATTTATCCGCCAAAACCCGCATCGAGTACCAAAACCGCCCGCTGATAGTCGACAACATTCAATGGTCGCCCAGCACCCAGCACATTGAAGCGATTGGCCAAATGGAAGGCTTTAGCCACCACACCAATTTGTATTATGTTCACACAGGTGCACTTGATGTGAGCGATAAAGTTGAGCAACTGCACGCGCTGATTGAGTTATGGAACACCGCCACGCAAACCGCAGGCGTATCCCTCGTTGCCAACGGAGCGTTGCAAATGCGCGCCTTGGCAAACAACGGCGAAGTCTTGATTGAATTGGTGCAGGCCTGCGCGGCGTGCTTGATGGCGGCCAGCGTTTGAGCGGCAACGCCAATCAATCCGAGTGCAAAAACCCAAACGCCAGCGGCTTGTCTGTCGGCGCAATCGGCAACAACGACTCGCGTTCAAACTGCGCGCATTGTGCTTTGAGCCATTCGGTAAAAATCAGCAGTTTGTCCGATTGATGGCTGCGATTGGGCCACAGCAAATGGTAACTCGATGGATGCGCCGCGCGTATCGACGTGATTTGGCGCAACCAACCTTGGCGCAAACCCGCATCGCAAATCGATAGCCGCGACAACATCGCGCCCATATTGTTGCGTACCGCTTCGAGCGCAACGCTCGAATCATTGATAACCAACATCGCTTCAGGTTCGCCCGCATCACTCTGCGCCGCCGTTAACCAGTTGCCCCAGCTCTCATTGTTGTTGATAAAAGCCGCCTGCAAGGCTTGCGCAGGCGTTTGGTGACCATCAAAACGCGCATCATGCGCACCCGCAACCAACAGCTGCCACTCGCTCATGAGACGCTCAGACTGCGTCGCAGCCGACTCAACCCGCCCGAACCGGATCGCGCAATCGGCAGGACTGGTTTCAAAGTCAATGATTTCAAGGCTGGCAAGCAACTCAATCCGCCAATGCGGGTATTGCGCATAAAAATCAGGCAAACGCGGCACCAGCCAATGCGTGGCAAACGACGGCAACACCGCAACCGTCAAATGCTCGTTTTGCGTGCGCATATTGATGCGGCTGGTCGCACTCGCCACTTGTTGCAACGCGTGCCGCACTTGATAACCATAAATCCGCCCCTCGGGCGTGAGCGCCACGCGCCTCCCTGTGCGGTCAATCAAGCTGACGTTTAAGTATGACTCAAGCAATTTGAGCTGATGGCTGACCGCGCTGTGCGTGACGTGCAGCTCATTGGCCGCTTGCGTCACGCTGCCCAATCGCGCCACAGACTCAAACGCGCGCAAGGCGGATAAGGGTGGAAGTTTCAAAATAACGCCTTTGATGTGAATAAAACTAACGGTTTTGGTGAAAAATGGTCGTTTGATTTTACACGGTTTGCGCTCTAAAATGAACTCATGGCATTATAAATAACCATCATCCGCTGTATCTCACTCAAAGGAAAAACCATGTACGAACTTTATATCGGCAATAAAACTTACTCATCGTGGTCATTGCGCCCGTGGTTGCTCATGGGCCATTTTCAGATTCCATTTGTTGAACGCAACGTGCCAATTGGTGGCGTAGGCTCAAATAAAAATCACCTAGCCTATTCCGCCAACGACTTGGTACCGTGTTTGCATGACGATGGTTTTCAAATATGGGACAGCTTGGCGATTGCCGAATTTCTCAACGAGCAGCATCCCGAATTGCAGATGTACCCAGCTGACCAACACGCCCGTGCGCGTGCGCGTTCAATTGCCGCTGAAATGCACTCAGGCTTTGGCGCATTGCGCAGCGCCATGCCGATGATTGTGAAATTCACCCTCAACGGCGCGCCGATGAATGACGCGGTGGCGGCAGACGTGGCGCGGATTGATGCGATTTGGTGTGAGACGCGGCGTGAATTTGCGGGTGAGTTGCCGTATTTGTTTGGCGCATTTTCGATTAGTGATGCGATGTTTGCGCCCGTGGTTTGGCGTTGCCATATTTATAATGTTCCATTGAGTGCGGCGGCACAAAGCTATGTCAACACCATGCTCGCGCACCCCGCCATGCAAGCGTGGCACGCGCAGGCGCTGGCCGAGACCACCGCGTTGCCGTATGATCAAGCCGTGTTTGAGCAGTATGGTGGGGCGCGCTGAGGGCTTTTGTTGGAATGCGGCGCGATTGAATACGCGCCATCATGCGCGGTGCATTGGGCGCTCGCTATAAAAATGACCGCACGCGTGCGGTCATTTTGTAATACCAATGTAAAACTATGGATGAAGTGGTTGCTGTGCGGGTTTGGCAGGCAGGTTTCGGTGTTTTTGTGATAAAAAATGCCGCGTTCAACGCGGCATGGTGGCAGTCACCAGCGCTTGGCTGGATTGGCCAAAAACAGCTCATTCTTACATGCCGTGCATGTCGCCGTGGCGTTTGCCGTGCTTCATGCCTTTTGGATGGGCGGCCAAAGTGTCGCCCATTTTGGTGCAGGTTGCCTCTAGCTGCTTATTCGCGTCCATCATTGACGTGACTTGCACAGCGTCGCCATCTTTTTTACCCACGCAAGCCGCTTGTGAGGCTTGAATGTGTGCCACCATTTTGGCTGGCATGGCGCGCACGGTGTTGTCGTGCGGTGATTTGGCGCAAACAGCATCGACGGCGCCCCACATTGGATGCTCAAAGCGAACTGCTGTGCCTTCGGTTTTACCTGCGCACGCAGCAATTGCGGCTTCGTGCTGGGCAGGGTTCATGCCTGAACGCATGTGGTGATTGCTTTTTGCGCAGGCCACAGCGCCGCTGGCTGCTGCAACGACGGCGAGAGCGGAAATAATTTTGGTACGCATTTTCATGACAAATCCTTTTAAATGAGTCAATATGCCCAAAACCATTTTGAGCATGGCGCAACCATACGCGCTAATTGCGGAATGATTACGGAATAAATGCTGAACAAATGTGCGCGTGTCGCATCTAAGGTGGCCTCTAAAAAAGATGCCCAACGCGGCTTTGGGGCGTTTTTTTAAAATCGCACAAGGCAAGTGGTTTGGGCAGGGCAGAAAAAGCCGTGTGCAAGAGATATGATGCAATGCAGTCATGTTTTCCCCATCAATCTGTCGGGTTTGCCCGCCATATCCAAAGCGCAAATTTGGAACGGTTTGATTGTGCGCATTGAGGCGCAAACGCGGCCAATCAGCGTCTCTAAACTCAAATAAATGGCGGGGCGCATGCTATAATCGCGCTCCATTTTAACCGCGAGTCCGCCCGCAAAAGCCATTTTTCATGAGTCAACCCAGCTTCGTCCACCTCCGAATGCACTCAGATTTTTCAGTCTCTGATGCCATCAATTACGCCCGCGATGATGCCCAAGGCGTCAAACCGATTTTGGGCGCAGACATTCTGGTTGCCAACGCGGACGATGCAACCGCGCCGCACCGCATGTTATTGTTGGTCAAAAACCACGGCGGCCACTTATTTGATGAATGCGCCGCCGTTGAAAAAGTCGCCAAAACGCGGCTCAAAGACGTGGCGCCAGCGTGGACATCGCGCTGGGTTTGGATTGGCGGATTTTACCGACCGACGAGATGATGGAAAAGTTAACAGAAATGAGCGCGGTTTGTTCGGTTGAGATGTTGTAATTATTAACAGGAGGTTTTATGAATAAAACGATTGTGTATCATGTGCATGGAGATGAGAAGTTTTTTTTGCAGGCTCGCCTGTCTATTTTGACACTGTTGCATCATTTAATAAAAAACAATCGATTTGACTATCAAATTGCTGTTTATACGGACAAAATCGAACAAATCCCAAAGCATTCATTCATTCAGGTGATTGAGACGCCTAAGGCAATTCTAAATGAGTGGGCGGGTGAATTTGACTTTGTACACCGAATTAAAATCAAGGTGATTGAGGATGCGCTCATTCGCTTTAAAACGCCGACGCTGCATGTGGATTGTGATACGCGTTGGCACGGGCTGCCTGATGAGGATTTTGCACATTTACTTCTCTCGGATGCTCAGAGGCCGTGCTTTATTATGCACGCTAAGGAAAGCCCAGTTTCAAAAACATCCCACGCATCTTTTTTGCGTTTTTTTCAACGCAATCCCGATTTCTTGGCGAGCTGGGGTTTAAAAAGTGAGGCGCCTTGGTTTATGTACAACGCCGGAGCGATTGGCTTGCCGCAGAGTGGGGTTGCGACGATTCGTGACGTTTTGAAGCTGTCCGATACCTTATTTACAAAAGTACATGGTAAATGGTTGGCAGAGCAGGTGGCTTTTTCAATGATTGCTCAAAGCAAATCAACGATTCTCGAAATGACGCCCGTGTTAGAGCATTACTGGCCTTACAGTAGAGCTGTTCCTGGTGTGATAGCGCCATTCCTAAAAGGAATCTCTCATTTGTCTATCGAAGAGCAAGCTGCGGTTTGCTTTGATATAAATTGGAATGTGTTAGCGTTGACGCAATCCTCCGTAGACAACGCCAGCTGGCTAAAAAAGGCTTACGTTCGTTTTAAAAAATCAATTGCAAAAAGACGCTTGGATATGCGTGTATTTTTGTCCAAATAACTCAAGGCTTAAAAAGCATCGTGTTGGAGCTGCTGGCTTTGGCATTCTTTTTAGCTTATGCCAAAAACAGCGCGGGGCTGGCCGAACCGCAGCCCAAAAAGCATTGCCCAACTCCCGCCAAATAATTTTTACGTCATTGCGCAAACAGTACGCAAAAGGTCTTATTCATGCAAAATCACCTCTCATCACACGCACCCGACACCATCATCGCGATCGCCACCGCAGCGGGGCGTGGCGGCGTGGGCGTGGTGCGCGCATCGGGCAGCTTGCCTGCGATTTCAGCCTTGATGCAGCAAATATGTGGGCGCACACTCACGCCGCGTCACGCCACTTACGGCGCATTTTGTAACCACGACGCCAGCCCAATCGATCACGGCATTGCGCTGTATTTCAACGCGCCGCATTCGTACACGGGCGAGCATGTACTTGAGTTACAAGGGCACGGCGGGCCCGTGGTCATGCAATTATTGCTGCGCCGTTGCCTAGAAATTGGGGTGGCGCATGCGCTTAATATTCGCATGGCGCACGCAGGCGAGTTTACCGAGCGCGCTTTTTTAAATGACAAAATGGATTTGGCGCAGGCCGAAGCCGTGGCAGATTTAATTGAAGCGGCCACGGAAGCGGCCGCCAAAAGTGCGGTCAAATCATTGAGCGGTGATTTTTCGCACAAAATCAATGGCTTGGTCGCAAAGGTTGTGCATTTGCGCATGTTGGTGGAAGCGACCTTGGATTTTCCTGAGGAAGAAATTGATTTTTTACAAAAGGCCGATGCGTTTGGGCAATTGGAACAAATTCAAACCCAGCTTGGCGCAGTGCTTGCCACCGCCAAACAAGGCGTGTTGCTGCGCGACGGCGTGAATGTCGTGCTGGTTGGGCAGCCCAACGTGGGCAAGTCCTCACTTTTAAACGCGCTGGCGGGACAAGACGTTGCGATTGTCACCGCAATCGCTGGCACAACCCGCGACACCGTGACCTCAAATGTGCAAATTGAAGGCGTGCCGCTCAACATCATTGACACCGCAGGGCTGCGCGAGACCGATGACGTGGTTGAGGCAATCGGCATTGAGCGCACATGGGCGGCGGTTAAAACCGCTGATGTTGTGCTGCATTTACAGGACTTAAGTCACGAATCTCAAGCCCAAAACGCGACTGAGGACGCGCAATTATTGGCGCAGCTGCAAAACCAACTGCCTGCTGGTACGCCGGTTTTATCCCTGTTAAATAAAGTGGATTTGGTCAGCAATCACACACGCGAGGCCATCAATCAAAACCCCAACCACTTAATTTTGAGCGCAAAAACAGGGCAGGGCTTGGACGAATTGCGCGCCAAACTTTTGCAGATTGTTGGGTTTGAAACCAATCAAACCGACACTTTTATCGCCCGCGAACGTCATCTAACCGCATTACGTGCCGCCGATGAGCATTTGCAATTGGCGTATGTACACGCGCTCACGCAAGCGCAAGCCTTGGATTTATTTGCCGAAGAATTGCGCTTGGCGCAAGAAGCCTTAAACCAAATCACTGGACAATTTACGGCCGATGATTTATTGGGTGTGATTTTTTCAAGTTTTTGTATTGGCAAATAAGCGGAAATAAGCGCAATCCAAGCGCTATCTAAACGCAACCCAAATCCAATGATTGCCGCGCAATCTGTTGCGCAATTGCCTGCATTTCCCCATAAGACTGGGTAAAACCAGTAAATTCCAGTACAATGCCCGCTTTAATACTCTGTTTTGAATGACCTTTACATGACGCAAACCGCCAACACCGCACCAACCGATTTTACTGGCTTTGGCCTTGACGCCCGCTTGCAGCGCGCCATCGAAGAATCGGGCTACACCACGCCCACCCCCATTCAAGCGCAAGCCATTCCCGTGGTTTTGAGCGGGCATGACGTCATGGGTTCCGCCCAAACCGGCACAGGTAAAACCGCCAGTTTTGTACTGCCACTGCTCCAAAAAATCCTACCGCTCGCATCCGCCAGCACCTCACCCGCCCGCCATCCTGTGCGCGCATTGGTGCTGTGCCCAACCCGCGAATTGGCGGTTCAAGTGGCAGACAATGCACAAAAATACGCCAAGCACACGCCCATCCGCACCGCAGTCGTATTTGGCGGCATGGACATCAAGCCGCAAGCGGCGATTTTGCGCACAGGTGTCGAGCTGATTATTGCCACGCCAGGGCGCTTGCTTGACCATTTAGAGCAAGGCAATATTTCGCTCAACCAAGTGGGCTATTTGGTTTTGGACGAAGCCGACCGCATGTTGGACATGGGGTTTTTACCAGACTTGCAACGCATCATGAATGTGTTGCCAAAGCAGCGCCAAACCTTATTATTTTCAGCCACGTTTTCCCCAGAAATCCGCAAACTGGCCGAATCATACCAAAATCACCCCGTCACCATTGAAACCGCGCAGCGCAACGCCACCTCAACCAACATCACCCAAACCGTGTACAGCGTGGCCGACAAAGCCGTCAAGCGCAGCGCATTGGTGCAGCTGATTCAAGAACAAAACGTTGAGCAAGCCATGATTTTTGTGAATACAAAAGTCGAGGCGCGCGAACTCACCCGATTTTTACAACGCGCCCGCATCAACGCGCAAACCATTCACGGTGACCAAACCCAAGCCGAGCGCTTGGCCACATTGGCGCTGTTTAAAGACAACAGCGTACCGATTTTAGTCGCAACCGACGTGGCCGCACGCGGCCTAGACATTCCCGCCATGCCGTGCGTGATTAACTTTGACCTGCCATACAACGCCGAAGACTACGTGCACCGAATTGGCCGCACAGGGCGCGCAGGCGCACAAGGGCGCGCCTTGTCAATCGTCACGCCGTACGATGACAAATTACTGGCGGCGATTGCCAAACTCACCAAAACCGAATTCACCAGTATTGCAATTGTGCCGCAAGCCGCCGCGTTTACGCCCCGCACCGAGCGCTCAGAACGCGCAGCCCCGCGCAGCGATCGCGCGGACAAACCGTTTGAGCGTCGTTACAAAGCCCCCGACAACCACAGCCACACCAATCGCCGCGTCAGTACCGAAGACCCAGAAGTCACGCGCCTGCGCCGCAAAATCAGCCTGTCAAACGACCCGTTTTTTAACAAACCGTATCAGCCAAGCACACACGTCGCAGTCAAAACCAGCGAGCAAGCACACGAAGCGCCATTGCGCAAAGCAAAAGTCGCTGCACTTTGCACCCCCAAAACCAAGGCGTAATTGTGGTGATGATTGCCGTTTGAACGCAGGCCGTATGAAAATCGAGTCGTTTCATGCAACAAAAAAGGAATCGCAGCCAAGCGATTCTTTTTTTGTATCAACCCTCAAATCATCAATCCTAAAACCACGCAAGGCTAAAACCCATAATCCGCCGCAACGCTCTGCCCAACGCGCAGTATTTGCCCAGCGCCTGTCAGCACAATCGCATTCATGCCAAAAGTAATCGCACCATCGAGCCGCGCATCGGCGCGGTACGTCAAAATCGTGTCCGACACCGCTTCGGGCTGGGCTTGTGCGGTGTCAGGATTGATGCTGGGGATTGGGCAGCGCTCGCATGGTTTGGCGATTTTGAGCGCAATTGGCGCATCGGCGCTGATGTGCAACACATCGAGTAAATCCTCATCATGCGCATTTAAATCAGCCAAAACCAGATTGGGGCGAAATCGGCGCTGGTCAACGGGCGCAAAGCCGTTGTGGCGCAAGCGCTGATTGAGTTCATCAACTGCCGCAACCGTGGTCACCAAAATCGGATAACCATCGGCAAACTGCGTGACAGCCGGCGCGCCATTTGTCCACGTCGTGCTACACGCGCGTGGCTTAGCAGGGTTAAATTGCACCAATCGTACAGATTGACCCAAGGCCTGTGTGAACCATGCCGCTGCGTCATTGCCGCAGTCAAACGCGCTCACCACATCGTCCCAAATTTGTACCTGCAGTTCTTCGCCTTTTTGAGCGATGGGCAAAGACAATTGAGGCATGTTGGGCGCGTTGATGTGTAAACAATCGCCCACAATATTGGGCTCAATCAAGACCATGTGCGCCAGCTCGCGTTGGCTTAAAAAGCGCTGGTTGCCATCAATCAACATCCATTGTCGGTCGTATTGCAAACCCGTATGCGTCAGCAAAGCGGCCTGTACAGAAATGCCCGCGCAGGACTTAATCGGGTGGATGAACAGCTGGGCAATGGTTGATTGGGTGTCGTGCGTCATGTTCTGCTTTCAAAAGTAATCGGTAACTATACACAAATCACGCTGATTTTCGGCTGCTTTCATAAGCCGTGAAGGATTTCACAGCCGCATAATAAGCCGCGCGCATTATTTTAAACAGGCCGTTTTAGGCCAATATGGGGGTAAAAACGGACAAGTCTGAACGGCTAAAATTCGCCCTTAGCCACAGGGCGATTCACATCCGCACACCATTCGGACCACGAGCCCACATACAACGCGCCATTTTCAAAGCCCGCCATGTGCTGCGCCAAAATATTGTGGCACGCGGTCACGCCTGAGCCGCATTGGTTGATAACGTTGGGGTGTTCAAACACGGCGTGCCATTGTTGCTTGAGTTCTGCGACAGATTTAAACGTCAAATCCGCATTCAGGTTGTGCATAAAAAAACAGTTAAGCGCATGCGGAATATGCCCGCCCACAGGATCAATCGGCTCAACTGCGCCGCTAAAACGATTCGGCGCACGCGCATCAATGATGCGTTGGGTGTTGTCGTTTAAATGCTGCGCAACCTCATCAACCGCAACGGTTTTGTTGAGCGAGGGCTTTTGGGTAAATTGCCCCGCGTGGTTTGGGGTGGTAATTGCGTCGCTGATGTCGCCATCAACACGTTGCCACGCCGCAAACCCACCATCCAAAACCGCCACAGACGCGTGCCCCAAATGACGCAACAGCCACCAAGCGCGTGCTGCCATCATTGAATTGTCCGCGTCATAAACCACTACTTGCATGTCGTTGTTTAAACCAAACTTGCGCAATGTCTGGGCAAGCGTGTCTAAGTCAGGCAACGGATGCCGACCATTTGCGCCTGTTTTGTTGCCTGATAAATCATGGTCAAGGTGCAAAAAATACGCGCCGCTGATGTGGCCGCTCATGTACGCGGCGCGCCCCGCGTCAGGATTGCTCAAATCATGGCGAACGTCGATGATGAGCGGGTTGGTGAGGGTTTTAAGTTGCTCACTGCTGATAATGGTTTTAAACATAAATGCTCCAATCGCCTGAATAATGGGAAAGATGCGCAAGTCTTTTGAACGCTTGATGTGTTTTTGATTTGCGCACAATAACGTAAATTAAAACGCGGCTACAGACCAGCCACTCACCCCTTCAACTTCGCCAACAATATGTCATTGACCTGCGCAGGATTGGCCTTGCCTTTGGACGCTTTCATGATTTGCCCCACCAAAAAGCCAAAGCCTTTTTCTTTGCCTGCGCGGTAGTCGTCGACAATGGCGGCGTTGGCGTTCATCACTTCCAACACAATCGCTTCAATTGCGCCCGAATCTGATACTTGCTTGAGCCCGCGTGCCTCAATGATGGCGTCAACTTGCGCTGCGCCTTTGTCTGCCTGCTCGCGCGCCCACAACGCGCCAAATACTTCCTTGGCGAGTTTGTTGGACAATGTTTGGTCTTGGACGCGCGTGATCAGTTGCGCGAGTTGCGCCGCAGTGACGGGGCTGTTGCTAAACTCTAACGCGTGCGCATTGAGCGTTGCCGCCAACTCGCCCATCATCCAGTTGGCAACCAGCTTGGCGTCGGGCTTGCCCATGGCTTGAATGGTTGTGTCAAAATACGCCGCGTGCGCTTTGCTTTGGGTCATTTGCTCGGCATCGTAGGCGGACAAATCGTGTTGCGACATCAGGCGCTGTTGCAGCGCGGCAGGCAATTCGGGCATGGTTGAGCGCACGCGTTCAAGCCATTCACCGCTAATCACCACGGGCGCCAAGTCTGGGTCGGGGAAATAACGGTAATCGTGCGCGTCTTCTTTGGTGCGCATCACGCGGGTTTGGCCAGAGGCTGGGTCAAATAAAACCGTGGCTTGGGTGATTTTGCCGCCGTCTTCTAAAATACGAATTTGCTCGTTGATTTCGTAGTTAATTGCGTCTTCTAAAAACTTAAACGAGTTCAAATTTTTGATTTCACGGCGCGTCCCCAGCTCAGATTCGCCCACGCGGCGCACCGATACGTTCGCGTCGCAGCGAAACGAGCCTTCGGCCATATTGCCATCGCAAATCCCCAACCACACCACCAACGCGTGCAGGGTTTTGGCATAAGCCACCGCTTCTTTTGCGCTGTACATCACAGGGTCAGTCACAATTTCGAGCAACGGCGTGCCTGCGCGGTTTAGGTCAATCCCGCTTTCGCGCTCAAATAATTCGTGGTTCGATTTGCCCGCGTCTTCTTCCAAATGCGCCCGCGTGAGCTGCACGGTTTTGCGATACGGCGTTTTGTCGTCCACATTAAACGACAGCGAGCCGCCCACCACAACGGGCAGCTCAAATTGGCTGATTTGATAACCTTTGGGTAAATCAGGGTAAAAATAATTTTTGCGATCAAATACGGACACATTGGGAATGGTTGCGCCAATCGCCAAGCCAAACATCATGGCTTTTTCAACCGCAGCGCGGTTCAATACGGGCAGCACCCCAGGCAGCGCCAAGTCAATCGCGGCGGCTTGGGTGTTGGGTTGCGCGCCGTACGTGGTGCTTGAACCCGAAAAAATTTTAGAAACAGTGGATAACTGTGCGTGGGTTTCTAACCCAATAATCACTTCCCAACTCATGGCAGCTCTCAATCAATGTAATAGGTCAATCGGTTTATCGGTTTGTAGATTTGTAAGTTCGGCAACGCGATATTGAAATTTGTAGGGCGGGCATGGATGTTCGCTATGCGGACAAGTCTTGCTTTGCTTGGGTTGGCGTGCATAAATGCCCGCCCTACAGTTCATTATTTAATTGCCGCTGTCGCTTACGGCTTGTGTCATGTCTTTAATCAGGGCAAACCTGTTTACTGTGCGCAAACAGGTTTTTGCAAATGCCAATCGGTGTGTGTTTGGAACGCGTGCGCGATTTGCAATAATTTGGCTTCAGAAAAATAGTTGCCAATAATCTGTAAGCCAATCGGCAAACCGCCCGCAGAGAATCCGCACGGCACGCTCATGCCCGGCAAACCCGCCAAATTAAGCGAGAGCGTGTAAATATCCGCCAAATACATTTGCACAGGATCGCTTGATTTATCGCCCAATTTCCAAGCAGGCGTGGGCGCAACTGGCCCCATAATCACGTCGCATTGGGTCAGCGCGGTTTGGTAATCTTGCGCAATCATGCGGCGCAAACGCTGGGCTTGCAAATAATACGCGTCGTAATAGCCGTGCGACAACACATAAGCGCCCACCAAAATTCGGCGTTTGACTTCCCAGCCAAAACCCTGCGAGCGGGTTTTGCGGTACATGTCTTCAAGATCCGTGTAATCAGCAGCGCGATAACCATAACGCACGCCATCAAAACGCGACAAATTGCTTGACGCTTCCGCAGGCGCAATCACGTAATACGTGGGAATCGATAATTCTGTATTGGGCAAACGCACCTCAACAATGGTGGCGCCAAGCGCCTCATATTGTTTGATGGCCGCTTGCGTGGCCGCTTTGACTTCCATATCCAAACCAGCGCCATAAAACTCAACGGGCACGCCGATTTTTAAGCCTTTGAGCGGCTCAGACTCGGTGGCTTGCGCCGACCAGCGGTTGTTCAGTTGCGTGGTGTAGTTTTCAGATTCGCGCTCAATGGAGGTGGAGTCTTTGTCATCAAAACCCGCCATTTCATTGAGCAATAATGCGCAGTCCTGCGCCGAACGCGCCATTGGCCCGCCTTGGTCAAGCGAGGACGCGTACGCAATCATGCCAAAACGCGACACCAAACCATACGTCGGCTTAATCCCTGTAATTCCCGTAAAAGACGCGGGCTGGCGAATCGAGCCGCCCGTATCTGTGCCCGTTGCGCCCAACGCCAAGCCCGCCGCAACCGCAGCCGCCGAGCCGCCAGACGAGCCGCCCGGCACGGTTTGGGTGTCCCACGGATTTTTAACCGCGCCAAAAAATGAATTTTCGTTGGACGAACCCATCGCAAACTCGTCCATATTTGCCTTGCCCACGCACACCGCGCCCGCCGCATTGAGCCGCGCCACCGCCGTTGCGTCAAACGGGCTTTTGTATGCAGCCAGAATTTTAGAGCCCGCCGTGGTCACAAAGTCGCGCGTCACAAACACGTCTTTGTGCGCCAGCGGAATCCCTGCCAATGCGCCTGCCGAACCGTTGGCGATTGCCGCATCCGCCGCGCGGGCTTGTGCGAGCGTGGCGTCAGAATCAATGTTAATAAATGCGTTGAGGTCTTTTTGCGCCTCAATCCGCGCCAAAAAATGCGTTGCAACTTCAACCGCAGAAACGGTTTTGTTGGCTAATTGTTGGCGCAAGGCCGAAATGGATAATGTGTGCAACATAAATGCCTTGGAAAATAATCGTTAAAAAGTCGTCGCTTGAAGCATGAAAAACACGGATTTATTCAATCACTTTTGGCACAAGGAATAAGTCCAAATCCGCTTGCGGCGCGTTGGCCATGTTGGCGGCGCGCTGATTTGTCTCGGTCGCAACGTCCGAGCGCAAGCGCTGATGAATGTCCATCACCATTGAAATTGGGTGTTTGAGCGGCGTCACGCCAGACGTATCCACCGCTGACATTTGGTCAATCAGCGCGAAAATATTGCCCAAATGCGTCAAGGTTTGTGCCTGCTCAGACTCGTTTAATTCCAGCTGCGCCAGCCGCGCCACTTTGCGCACGTCGTCAATCGTAATGCTCATGATGTCCCCTTTAAAAATAGATCCAATATTATAGCGCAAAGGCATTTACGGCTGATCTAAAAACTCGGTAAGATTGGACTTTTTCAAGGAGTGACAAATGCCAACAATCACCACGCGCTGGGCGAATATAAATGATGTGGCGCTGATTGTGCCGCTGTTTGATGGCTATCGTCAGTTTTATGAAAAGCCCAGCGATTTGGAGCTGTGTGCGCAATTTATCACGGCGCGCCTGCAAAACGCGCAGTCCAAAATCATCTTGGCATTTGATGTGCATGGCAACGCGGTGGGCTTTTCGCAGCTGTATCCGTTGTTTTCATCGCTGGCGCTCGATATTGAGTCGACGCACGTCTGGCTGCTCAATGATTTGTATGTGAGTGAGTTTGCGCGTGGTTTGGGTGCAGGCAAGGCGTTGCTTGATTTTGTGCAAAACTTTGCCGCGTTAACACATGCTGGTTATTTGATGCTGGAAACCGCCAAAACCAATAAAGTTGCGCAAAAGTTGTACGAAAAACAAGGCTGGCAGCGCGATAATGAATTTTTGGTTTACAGTTGGCGTGCGTAAAATAAATGCGGTTGCTGGGTTTAAAGTACAGGTTTCGCGTAGGTTTTATTGATTTTCATGGTAGAATATTCTGTTCATTAGAACTGTTTTTATAACATCAACCCATAAATTGGAGCAATACCCATGGCTATCGAGCAAACTCTATCTATCATCAAACCAGACGCAGTCGCTAAAAACGTGATTGGTCAAATTTATTCTCGCTTTGAAAATGCAGGTTTGAAAGTGATTGCTGCGCATTTCACGCAATTAACCCGCGAGCAAGCAGAAGGCTTTTACGCCGTTCACGCAGAGCGCCCATTTTTCAATGACTTGGTGAATTTCATGATTTCAGGTCCTGTGATGGTGACTGCATTAGAAGGCGAAAACGCTGTGTTGTTGCACCGTGAATTGATGGGCGCAACCAACCCGCAAGAAGCTGCGCCAGGTACAATCCGCGCTGATTTTGCAACTTCAATCGACGCAAATGCGGTTCATGGTTCAGACAGCCTTGAAAACGCTGCCAACGAAATTCGCTATTTCTTTAGCTAATTTGCATTAAAAGGCGCACCCAATGAAAACCAATTTGCTGAACTATGATGCACAAGGAATGACCGAGCTTTTTGCCCAAATGGGCGAAAAGTCATTTCGTGCGCGCCAAGTTTTGCGCTGGGTTCATCATTACGGTGCGCAAAGATTTGACCAAATGACCGATTTGGCCAAATCTTTGCGTATCAAGCTTGAAAATGAGTACGATTTACCATTGCCTGAAATCGCGCTTGATCACACCTCAATTGACGGTACGCGCAAGTGGTTGATTGATGTCGGGCAAGGCAATGCGATTGAAACGGTGTATATTCCTGAGTCCAATCGCGGCACGTTGTGCGTGTCCTCGCAAGCAGGTTGTGCCGTTAATTGCCGCTTTTGCTCCACAGGGCATCAAGGCTTTAACCGCAATCTAACCACCGCTGAAATTATCAACCAGTTGTGGTGGGCAAATCACGCGCTGGGCGGCAATCAACAAGACAAAAAATTGATTACCAACGTGGTCATGATGGGAATGGGTGAACCGCTGCTCAATTATTCACAGCTCTTGCCAGCACTCAAAATCATGCTCGATGACAACGCGTATGGCTTGTCGCGCCGTCGTGTGACTGTTTCTACATCTGGCGTTGTGCCCATGATGGATCGGCTAAAAGACGATTGTCCCGTGGCGCTTGCCGTGTCTTTGCATGCGCCCAATGATGCGTTGCGCGATGAACTCGTGCCTTTGAACAAAAAATACCCCTTGCGTGAGCTTATGGCTGCGTGTCAGCGCTATTTAACCAAAGCGCCGCGCGATTTCATTACCTTTGAATACGTCATGCTTAACGGCGTCAATGATTCCATTAAGCAGGCGCAAGAATTGGTCAAACTGGTGCAAGACGTGCCGTGTAAGTTTAATTTGATTCCATTTAACCCGTTTCCTGCCTCAGGTTTGACCGTGTCCTCGCGCAAGCAGGTACATGCTTTTGGGGAAGTCTTGCTTGAAGCGGGGATTGTGACGACCATTCGAAAAACGCGTGGCGATGATATTGATGCGGCATGCGGACAGCTGGCAGGGCAAGTCAAAGACCGCACCAGCCGTGATGCCCGCATGCAAGAACAGCCTTTGGTTTTTACGCCGTACGCCAAACCTGAGGCAGCCGACAAAAAAACCTCCGTGGTCTCTTTTGAACAAATGCAGCAGCAACTGGCTCAGCTTGCAAAGCCATGAAACTTAAATGCCTTGCGCTCATTATGATATTTTACGCGCAGGTGCTTTCGGCGAAAAATGTGGGTGATGGGCAGCATGCAATAGACCGCGCAAGGGTGCACACAGAATTGGCGCAGCAGTATTTTAGGGTGGGGCAAGTTTCAGTGGCGGTCGATGAGGCAAAAATCGCCTTGAGCAGCTCGGATGCGTATGCGCCAGCGCACGCCGTTTTGGCAATGATTTATGCGCAGTTACGTAAACCAGACTTGGCAACACCTTATTTTAAAGAAGCCCTGCGGCTCACGCAATTGCAGGGCGAGAGCGCAACAGAACTGCGCAGCGAGTATGCATGGTTTTTATGCGGCAACCGCCAATGGGCGCATGCCTTGCAAGAATACAGTTTGGTCTTGACAGACCCTGTTTATGGCAAAATGCCGCAAGCCTTGACCCATGTGGGCATTTGTTCTGCACGCATGGGGCAGCTGGATTTGGCTCAACGTTATTTAAATGCAGCCGTTGATATGAACGAGCCAAGTGGGCAAGCCTATTTGTATCGGGCGCATATTTTCATCAGCATGAACCAATACGATGCGGCAACATCGGATTTACAAAAGGCCACGCAAATTGCCCCGGAGAGCGCGCAATTGGCATGGTTGGATTTACGTTTGGCGCATGCGTTGCATGCAGCAGATTTTAATGCAAAACTGCAAAATTTAACCGTTACTTACCCTGTAAGCGAACCAGCAGCTTGGGCGCAAGCAGGGGCTTATGAATATTTTTAAACCACCAAAACAGAGACGAATATGAGCGACACTCAAATTGAAGCAATCGAATCAACGCAACCACAAAACACCCCAGAACCCACAAAACCAACCTTGGGGCAATGGCTGGTTGCCGCACGAACCGCCAAAGGCCTTTCTGCCGCAGACGTTGCCTCACAAACCAATCGCAATCTACGCCAGATTGTGGCGGTAGAATCGGACAACTTTAGCACGGTCAATACGCCAGCCTTGCTGCGTGCAATTGTCCGCCACTATGCAAAAACCATTGGCGCGGATGAGGCACAAGCATTGGCGCACATCCCTAATTTGCTTCAAAGTCAAACGCCCGACCAGCAAGTAAAAGAAGCCAAAATGGGTGAGGTGTTTTCACACGCCGGAACACCAATGACTGCGCCGTGGATTGCCAAAAAATGGCTATACCTTATGTTACTGGTTGTGCTGGCATTGATTGCTTATGGTGCTTATTTTTCACGCTTTATGAGTGATGATACTGCCAAAAAGAAAGCAAACCAATCAAACCAAGTCTTGGTCACACCCGCCCAACCAACCGCGCCAGTTGAGCCGCCCGCCGCCGTGGCAACGCAAACCGCACCAGCGACAACAGAGATGGCCGTGGCAACAGTTGACCCAAATGCGACCGCCCCCACACCTGTTGCCCCTACAGAAACACCTGCGGCGGGTTCAGAAACCCTGACCTTGAAATTTGCCGAAAAACGCTGGGTCACCGTACGCGACGCCAATGGCGTCACCTTACTTACCGGCTTGCAAGAAGCTGGGATTGAAGTGCCTGTCACAGGCCCTACGCCGCTGTCCGTTCGTATCGGCGATATTTCAGGGGTGGACGCCACATGGAAAGGCCAGCCGCTTGATTTAAAATCATACGCAAAAGGCACGGGCGTCACGATTAAAGACCTTAAATAATCGAATGTTGCTTACAAAGGAGTCATCTCAGCCATGAGACGTCACACACATGCAGTAGAAGTCCGCCACGCCGATCAAGTTGTTTTGATCGGCGCGTCGCATCCTGTGGTCGTGCAGTCCATGACCAACACCGACACCGTTGACGCGCTTGGTACCGCATTGCAAGTCAAAGAACTCGCGCAAGCTGGCTCAGAGCTGGTGCGCATCACAGTCAACTCCCCCGAAGCCGCCGCCGCCGTACCATACATTCGCGACAAACTTGACCAAATGGGGATATTTGTCCCACTCGTCGGCGATTTTCACTACAACGGCCACAAGCTGCTCACCCAATTTCCCGACTGCGCCCAAGCGCTGTCCAAATACCGCATCAACCCCGGCAACGTCGGCTCAGGCGCACGCAAAGACGCGCAATTTGCCCAAATGATTGAGGTCGCGGTGCGCAACGACAAACCCGTGCGCATCGGCGTCAATTGGGGCAGTCTTGACCCAGCCGTTTTGGCGCGCATCATGGACGACAACGCCACGCGCAACCCGCCGTGGACGGCGCAGCAAGTCATGTCCGAAGCCCTCATCACCTCCGCGCTCGAGTCGGCTCAAGCCGCACGCGACATCGGCCTACGCGACAATCAAATCGTATTGTCCTGCAAAGTATCCAACGTGCAAGACCTCGTTGCCGTATACCAGCAACTCAGCCAGCGCAGCCACTACGCGCTCCACTTGGGCTTAACCGAAGCGGGCATGGGCAGCAAAGGCATCGTCGCCTCCACCGCCGCGCTCGCCGTGCTGATGCAACAAGGCATTGGCGACACCATCCGCGTGTCCCTAACCCCTGAGCCCAACGGCGCACGCACCACCGAAGTCATCGTCGCCCAAGAAATTTTACAAACCATGGGCTTCAGACAATTCACCCCCATGGTCGTCGCTTGCCCTGGATGCGGACGCACCACCAGCACGGTGTTTCAAGAACTTGCCTCCGATATTCAAACCTACCTGCGGACACAAATGCCCGTATGGAAAACCCAATACGCAGGCGTTGAAACCATGACCGTCGCTGTCATGGGGTGCGTGGTGAATGGGCCTGGCGAATCCAAACACGCCAATATTGGTATTTCATTGCCTGGTACGGGTGAAACGCCTGCCGCGCCTGTGTTTGTGGATGGTGAGCGAACGGTAACCTTAAAAGGCAACAACATCGCGGTGGAGTTTCAGGCGATTGTGGATGATTATGTGAAGCGGAAGTATGGTGCAAATGTGCCGAAGTGAAATGCAGTAGGGTGGATTCGCGCAGCAATCCACCAGCGGTGAAGAGATGGCTCGGTTGTTCGGGCATATGCGGCGGATTGCTTTGTGAGCCCGCTTTGAGAGTTTAATAGTCAGGAGGATATGTGAAAAGTATTTTTGGTTTATTTGCAATAATTGCCCTCTATTGCCCAGCATTCTGGATGATTAGCACTTTAACGAGCAAATACAATGGGTTTGAGAACTCCCCTCTGTTTTTTCAATTACTATCCCTTGCTTTTATGACAGCTCCTATTTGCATATTGGTTTATGTTAATCAAAACATGAATGATAAATGACCTAATAACTCAACTGAAAAGAGGCAATATTTCAGCCGAATTTCAGGCGATTGTGATGTGCATGTGAAGCAAAAATATGGTAAACGATGGATTTTCTTTGCGGTAAGGTAGATTCGTTAAGCAATCTACCTATAAATGCCAATAACGGCTCGGATGTTCGGGCACATGCGGTGGGTTGCTCAGCGAACCCGCCTTACTAGTTTAATTTCCAGAGGTTGTATGAAAAAATTAATTGCAATGTTTTTTATAACAGGGTTGCTGTCCGCTTGTGTGACAGGAAATCAAATACAGGTTAGTCGACTCAACTTGAGCCAAAGCATCGGAGCGAATGAAAAAGAAGTAGTTGAACTCGTATCAACTGAACGAGGTACGCCAAATGAGGTTGTGCAAAGAAATGGTTATATTTGTTACAGCTGGGAGCATTCTAATTACAGAGGCCCCTTAACCGCCTTGTTTTTAAATGGGAAACTTTACTCTTATAAGGGAGGCGCTTGTTACGGAGGCAATTACCCTGAGCTTGCAGATCCTACTACGGCAAAAAGCAAAGATTCTACTAGCGATGGTGGCTATGTGATTATCCCGCCAACTCTTCCTCCTCAAAACTTACCTGCTGTTCGATTAAATCGTTTCTGATAACCGCGTAGCGGGGTTTGTGGCGTTGTACCATCCCCGCGATTCGCTGCGCTCATGGCGGGCTACTGTTTGTATGATGTTCAAAAAGAGGAACGATGAAAAAATCGTCATCGTTGCAGGGGCAAATGATGCGGGAAAACCACGCTTGCGCGTGAGTTTTTGCCGCATGAGGCAGATTATTCGGCATTTTTAATGCCGACTTGATTGCAGCAGGATTGCGCTGTTTGCGTCCAAAATGGCGGCGAAGCAGATTATGTTGTCGTTGTTCAAGAAATGTGTGCGATGCCATGATGGTTTGGCGTAGCACGTAGGGTGGGCACTGCCCACCTATTTTAAAACATGGTGGGCGGTGCCCACCCTACGGTATGAGATGATGAGTACAGAAAAATTTACCGCCGTTAAAGGCATGAACGATATTTTGCCCGATGACGCGGCGTTGTGGGAGCAGCTCGAAGAGATTTTGCGCGGCTGGCTCAAAAGTTATGGTTATCGCAATATGCGCGCCCCGATTTTAGAAAAAACGGGGTTGTTTGCGCGTGGGATTGGGGCGTTTACGGATGTGGTGGAAAAGGAAATGTTCTCATTCGTTGACCGTTTAAATGGCGATGATTTGACCTTGCGCACGGAGTTTACGGCGGGTGTGGTGCGGGCGGCGATTGAGTCAAACCTCACATATAATGGGCCGCAGCGCGTGTACAGCATGGGGCCCGTGTTTCGGCATGAGCGGCCACAAAAAGGGCGGTACCGCCAGTTTCACCAGTTGAGCGTGGAGTCTTTGGGCTTTGCGGGCGCTGATATGGATGCTGAATTGATGGTGATGCTGCGTGATTTATGGGATGAATTGGGGCTAACGGATGTGCGTTTGGAGCTCAATACGCTTGGGGTGGCTGCTGAGCGCGCCGCGCATCGCGAGGCTTTAATTGCATATTTTGAAGCGCATGCAGAATTATTGGATGAAGATGCGCGCCGCCGTTTGCACGGCAATCCGTTGCGGATTTTGGACACCAAAAACCCTGCGATGCAAGATTTGGTGAATGGCGCGCCGCGTTTGGTGGATTATTTGGGCGCGGAATCGAGCGCGCGATTTGCGCACGTGCAGCGCTTGTTGTCTGATGTGGGGATTGCGTTTACCGTCAATCCACGGCTGGTGCGCGGGCTTGATTATTACAGCCACACGGTGTTTGAGTGGATTGTTAATAGCGACACTTTGGGCTCGCAAGGCACGATTTGCGGTGGCGGGCGTTATGATGGTTTGACCGAGTTGCTCGGCGGCAAGGCCACGCCTGCGGTTGGTTTTGCGATTGGGTTGGAGCGCTTGTTGTTGCTCACGCAGGATTATTTAAAACAAGACTTGGCGCCCGCCTGCGATGTGTATGTGTTGCATCAAGGCGAATTGGCGGCGCGTGCGGCATTTGCCAGCGCACATCAATTGCGCCAAATCGGCTTGTCGGTGGTGTTGCATTGCGACGCGGCACAAGGCGCGGGCAGCTTTAAATCACAAATGAAAAAAGCCGATGCCTCGGGCGCGGCGTATGCCGTGATTTTGGGCGAGGACGAAGTGGCCAATCGCACCGTGACCATTAAACCGCTGCGCGATGGCGCCGAACAAGTCACAATTGATGCGGCGCAAGCAGCAACTTATTTGATGCAGAAGATAGCAGGTGTATAATGCGCGCTTGGTTTTAGGCGCACATGCCGCAATAACGTAACCGAGCAATAAAGCAATAGCGCAATAAACGCTCAACCCACATAGACAAACACAGAGGAATTTATGGCATTCGATTTAGAAGAACAAGAACAGTTAGACCGCATCAAAGCCTTTTGGGCAAAATGGGGCAATAAAATCACGGCGCTGATGTTTGTCGGCTTGATTGCCGTAAGTGCTTGGAAGTTTTATGAGTACCGCCAAACCAGCAAACAAGCAAAAGCCGTCCAGGCATTTGAAGCCTATGAGCGCGCAGCCCAGGCAAAAGCCGCAGGCACGCCCGCCATGTTGGCAGAGCTGCAACAAAAATTTCCAGAGTCACGCCTGAGTGCGCAAGCGAGCTTTATTGGCGCAACGATTGCAATCGAGGCGCAAGATTGGGCGCAAGCGCTCACGCAATTGCAATGGATTGTGACGCACGGCACGTCTGAAAACAAAGGGATTGCAGGCTTGGAAATCGCCGATATTCAAGCACAAACGGGCAAACTTGACGACGCCCTAAAAACCCTTGACACCCCACCCGCACCCCAATTTACAGCGGTGTATTTAAGCAAAAAAGCCGATTTGTACATGATGCATAAGCAGCCCGAAAAAGCGCATGAAGCCATGCAAGCCGCTCTCAAATGGCTCAATGAACAGCCAAGCAAGGACGACGCGGTGATTAATATGCTGCAGCGAAAAATGGAACTTTTTCAACCATAATTTGCACCAAAGAACCTCAGAATCAGCAACACTCTTATCCGCCAGAATCACCGGCTGATTTATTTATACAAGCAGCAAGGATACGCATGAAACCAGTCATCGCACTGGTCGGTCGCCCAAATGTGGGCAAGTCGACTTTATTTAACCGCCTCACGCGCTCGCGTGACGCCATTGTGGCAGATTATGCAGGCCTGACGCGTGACCGCCATTATGGCGAAGGGCGCATGGGCGAACGCCCGTTTTTGGTGATTGACACGGGCGGATTTGAGCCTGTGGCCAAAGACGGTATTTATCATGAAATGGCCAAACAAACCCGCCAAGCCGTGATTGAATCAGACGTGGTGATTTTTTTGGTCGATGGCCGCGCAGGCCTCAATGCGCATGACCAAACCATTGCGGATGATTTGCGCAAAACAGGGCGCACCGTTATTTTGGCCGTTAACAAAGCCGAAGGCATGCGCCATTCCAACGTCACGCCAGAGTTTTACGCGCTGGGCTTGGGCGAACCTGTGGTGATTTCCAGTGCGCATGGCGACGGCGTGCGTGAGCTGCTTGAGTATGTGCTTGATGGTTTGTTGGGCAAAGTCCAAGAACCTGAAGACGATTGGCTCGAAGGCGCGGATGATGACAATGACCCGTTCGCGCACTTGGGCAAAGCCGAGCGCGATGCTGAAATTGACAAAATTTTGCAGGACAAAGACACCAAAATCAGCGCAGCGCAATTTGACACCGAACGCGCCAATCGGCCGATTAAAATCGCGATTGTTGGGCGACCAAACGTGGGCAAATCAACCTTGATTAACACCTTGGTTGGCGAAGAGCGTGTGATTGCATTTGACATGCCCGGAACCACGCGTGATGCGATTGAGGTTGAGTTTGAGCGCAATGACCGCAAATACGTATTGATTGACACCGCAGGTTTGCGCAAGCGCGGCAAGGTGTTTGAAGCGATTGAAAAGTTCTCCGTGGTCAAAACGCTACAAGCAATTTCAACGGCCAATGTTGTGGTGCTGATGCTTGATGCACAACAAGACATTTCTGAACAAGACGCACACATTGCCGGATTTATTTTAGAATCAGGCCGCGCATTGGTGGTGGCCGTCAACAAATGGGACGGCGTGCAAGCGTATGAGCGCGACCGCGTCAAAGTTGATATTCAGCGCAAACTGGCGTTTTTGGACTTTGCCAAATACCATTACACCAGCGCCCTTAAAGGCACAGGCGTTGATGCGCTGCTCGGCTCAGTCCATATTGCACACGCCGCCGCATTTGCCAATTTATCCACGCCGCAACTCACGCGGGTGTTGTACACCGCAGTCGAACACCAACAGCCGCCGCGCAAAGGCAGCAGCGGCGCACGCCCAAAACTACGTTACGCCCATCAAGGTGGCCAAAACCCGCCAGTGATTGTGATTCATGGCAACACCCTTGAAACCGTGCCAGACACGTACAAACGCTTCCTAGAAAAGCGTTTTCGCGACGCATTCAAGCTCGAAGGTACGCCATTGCGGATTGAGTTTAAGAGCACCAAAAACCCATACGCGGATCGACGCAAAAAGCGTTAATATTTGGATTGTTACAGTTACATTTTATTTAAGTAAAAACACTTATATAATGAAGCGGCTTTTTTAAACACATGCAAAATTGCCCAGTGTGGCTTAAAAATGCGATTTGAGTTAGAATCGCGGCAGAAGTAAAATCAATTGGGCTGCGGTCAACAGGCCGTGGCTCAAATCACCCAAACCAACCATCACTGAAGTGGAGAAAATATGAACAAGGGACAAACCTTACAAGATCCTTTTTTGAATGCCTTACGTAAAGAGCACGTTGCCGTGTCTATTTATTTGGTCAACGGCATTAAACTGCAAGGCAACATTGAATCATTTGATCAATACGTTGTTTTGCTGCGCAACACGGTCACGCAAATGGTCTACAAACACGCCATTTCAACCATCGTGCCATCGCGCCCCGTGAGCATCCAAGAAATTCAGCAACCCGCTGAATAACGCGTCACTTAGAAACTCAACAGACGTAAGGCCGCCCACTGATTTTTTCAGCGGGCGGTTTTGTCGTTACTGCAAAAACAGGCCAATCACCATCACAATTGGCCGCTGTGCAAGGAAATAAAATGAAAACCGTAACCGTAGGTGTTAATTTTGGCAAAGGCGATTTTGAAGCCTCCATGGAAGAGTTGGGCTTGCTCGTTGAAAGTGCGGGCGGAGAGGTGCTGTCATCTGTGACCGGCACGCGCAAATCGCCCAGCGCCAAACTGTTTGTCGGCAGCGGCAAAGCCGATGAAGTCAAACAAGAAGTGCAATTGCGCGACGCCGAATGCGTGGTGTTCAACCACGCATTAACCCCAGCCCAGCAGCGCAATTTAGAAGAGTTTTTGGGCGTGCGCGTGATTGACCGCACGGTGTTGATTCTCGATATTTTTGCCATGCGCGCCGTCAGCCACGAAGGTAAATTACAAGTCGAAATGGCGCAGTTGGATTATTTATCATCCCGCATCATGGGGATGTGGACGCATTTAGAGCGCCAGCGCGGCGGTGTTGCCATGCGCGGCGGCATGGGCGAAACGCAGCTCGAGATTGACAAACGCTTGATTACCGAACGGCGCATGAAGCTCAAAGAAGAGTTGGCCAAATTTGAACGCCAACACCAAACCCAGCGTCGCTCGCGCACCAAAGGCTCAGGCCTCAATGTGTCCTTGGTCGGCTACACCAATGCAGGCAAATCAACGCTGTTTAATTACCTAACCAGCGCAGGCGCCTACACCGCCAACCAATTGTTCGCCACATTAGACACCACCACGCGCAAGGTTTTTATTGAAGGCGCAGGTCAAGTCGTCATTTCAGATACAGTCGGCTTTGTGCGCGAATTGCCACACCAATTGGTCGCCGCATTCCGCGCCACGCTTGAGGAAACGATTCACGCGGACATTTTGTTGCACGTGATTGACGCAGGCAGCGTGGTCAGCGACGACCAGCGCAAAGAAGTCAACAAAGTCTTAAAAGAAATTGGCGCAGACGACGTGCCGCAAGTCTTGATCTGGAACAAAATTGACCTCACCGAACACGAGCCGCGTGTTGAGCGCAGCGTTGACGGCAAAATTACCGATATTTACATCAGCGCCAAAACCGGCGCTGGCATTCCCGAGCTGCGTGAAGTGCTCGTTGAATTGGCGGTCAATCACACGCCCGCATGGCGTCATGACAAAGAGCAAGCTGAGGTTTGGGACAATGACCCACGGTTTCGGGTAATCGAGTAAACGCATTGGTGTAATTCGGTTTTTTGCGGCTAAAACAACCATGCTGCGGGCGATAAACATGTCACATTCGTGGTAAATTCGAATCAAACGCCATCCGCTGTAAAAAAACCGCCATAAGCAATGGCGGTTTTTTTACAGCGGCAAATAAAAAATCTAAAACAAACGCTGACCAATTAAGATAAGTCAAGCTCATACGTTGTATAAGCAGGTGTCCAATCACGCTGAGCCAAACGTTTTTCCATTTCCTCATGGCTCACAGTTGCCACGCCAATCCGGAATGCGGCTTCAGCCACCGCACGCGCCACATGATCCGTCACGTGCATTAAATCGGCAATCGGCGGGAACACCGCGCCGCTGGCCAAACGCTCTGGCGTGACTTGGGCGGCCAGCGCAAACGACGCATCGGTCATCATTTCGGGTTCAACCGTGCGTGCGCCTGATGCGGCAACCGCCCAGCCAATGCCAGGGAATACAAATGTGTTGTTGCCTTGGCCAATGCTGTAGGTTTTGCCTTTCCATTCCACAGGCGCAAACGGGCTGCCCGTTGCCATCCACACATTGCCGTCGGTCCAACAAATGGCGTCTTTGGGTAAAATTTCGGTCAAATTGGTCGGATTTGATAAGGCAAACACAATTGGTTTGGCGGTGTTTTTTTGCACCTCTTCAATCACCTTTTGGTCAAACGAGCCGCCTTGGCCTGACAAGCCGAGCAACACCGTGACTTTTGCGTTGCGGATGGTTTCGATTAAATTGGGGTTCTTGCTGGCAAATTCCCATTGCGCCAAATCACTGCGTGCATGCGCAAATGCCATTTTGTAAGCTTCCAAGCCTTCACGGTCATCCAAAATCAAGCCACGCGAATCCAGCACATAAATCCGTTTGCGCGCCTGCTCTTCGGTCAAGCCCAAACGCACCAAACCGTTGCGCACTTGCATCGCCACGCCAATCCCGCCCGCGCCCGCACCGCTGACCAAAAACACCTGTTCGGTCAAGGTTTTGCCTTGCTCGGTTGCGGCGATTAAGCCCGCCAGCGCCATTGCGCCAGTGCCTTGAATGTCGTCATTAAAACTAGGCACAACATCGCGATAACGCGCCAACACGTCAAACGCGGTTGATTTGCTCAAATCTTCCCATTGCAACAACGCGTTTGGAAAACGTTTTTTCCAAGCGGCAATAAACGCATCCACCATGACAAAATACTGCTCACCGCGCACGCGTGGTTTGCGCACGCCCAAGTAAAACGGATCTTCAAGCAGCTTTTTGTTGTCCGTACCAAAGTCTAAAATCACCGGCAAACTGCGCGCAGGGTTAATGCCCGCCGTGAGTGAGTACAAACTGAGTTTGCCCATGCAAATCGCAATCCCGCCAAAGCCTTGATCGCCAATCCCCAAAATCCCTTCGGCATCGGTCACCACCGCCAAATCCGTGTCGCTAAAACCCGCCATGATTTCATCAAGGTGCAAATAATTGTCCTCAGTCACCACCAAACCACGCGGTGCGCGGTAAATGTGGCTAAAGTCCTCAATCGCCTCGCCCACGGTTGGCGTGTACACAATCGGCAGCATTTCTTCGATGTGCGCTTGAATCAACGCATAAAACTCGGTGCGGCTGTAGTCTTGTAAGCCGCGCAAGAAAATGTATTTATTTAAAGGGCTAGAAAATTTAGCAAATTGCTCGTATGAACGGGCAATTTGCTCTTGCAACGTTTCAACGCGCTGCGGCAGACGGCCTTCAATCCCAAAAGCGCGGCGCTCTTCAATTGAAAAAGCCGTGCCTTTATTTAAATACGGATCCTCCAATAAAGCACGGCCACGGGTTTTAACTTTGGTAATGGTTTGCATTGCAATTCCTTTATATGAAAAATAGGTGAAACGTATATAAAAACAAGCGCCGGCCTGAGCGGACGTATTAAAAACTGGTTCTGAAAAAAGAGGTGCAAAACAAATGAAAACACCCGATGATTCGCAAGGCGTGAGAATGAATGATAAGGGCGTAAAAGTCAAGTTTGCGGCGCGAATCAGCTGTTTTTTTACCCAAGCAGTTGCAACAACTGTGGCCGCGTTTCTGGCTTTAAAAGAGGCAAAATTGGAGAGGCCGCGCAAAAAAGCTATAAGCGCCATTTTTACGACATGCGCCCATTTTAATCAATACTCAAATGATTAAAAACACACAACTGGCTGGTGCATTGGCGCTCATTTTGTGCCACAAGCCGACTAAACCCTGTGGATAAAACGCTGTACAGGTACAGCCCCGTCAAACCCAATTAACCTGATTGGGGTGCAGGCTGACACACAAAAAATGACCGCATTGATTGCGGTCATTTTTATAGAGCGAACGCATCCGCGTCGCAACAACCCCGCTTACATGCCTTGCATTTGGTCGCGATACTTAGTGTTTTTCATGCCTTTTGGGTGCGCAGCCAACGTGTCGCCAGTTTTGCGGCACGTCGCTTCCACCTGTTTGCTTGAATCGAGCATCGACGTCATTTGCACCGCATCGCCTTCTTTTTTACCCAAGCAAGCCACTTGTGAGACTTGAATGTGTGCCAACATTTTGGCCGGCATGGCGTGCAACCTGTTGTCGCGTGGGGTTTTGGCGCAAACCGCATCCACGGCGCCCCACATAGGATGGTCAAAACGAATCACAGCGCCTTCGATCTTGCCCGCACACGCACTCACTGCGGCTTCGTGCTGGGCTGCGTTCATCGGGTCAGGCATGTTGCCATTGCTTTTTGCATAAGCAAGTGTACTGCTGGCTGCAGCAATCACGGCGATAAGAGAGATAATTTTGGTACGCATTTTCATAATAAATCCTTTTAAATGAGCCTACATGCCCAAACCATTTTGAACATGGAGTAACCATACGCCTTAATTGCCCAAAGAGTACGTAAAAATCATAGAGGAAAATGGCGGGCAAAAATAGCAGGCAAACATTGCATGCCTGCGCAAAAAACACACTCAAATGATATGATGCAGGCCTTTTATGGAGGCGCTATGCTGCAATACACCCATGTTTTACCAATCAACCCAGCGGGATTGGTCGTCATATCCAAAGCCCAGCTGTGGAGCGGTTTGATTTTGCGCATAGAGGCGCAGACCGAGTTTACCGTCGGTTTAGATCGCGTTGACATCATTGAGCGCGCCGACAATCAATACCAGCGTGCCCTCCATTTTGGCCAATACATTGTGCAAGACACCGTCACCTGCGTGCCAATGCACTCGATTGAATTTGTCACCCAGCCGCTGGAAGATTCACCCAGCGGGCGACTGCTGATTGAAATTGTTGAGCAGCCAGAGTTGGGCTTGCGCTTTCATTACACCACTGAATTTCCCGCGCCCAGCAGCGAGGAGGAGTCAAAGTTACTCGAAATTGTCAAAGGCGCATACCACGCAGCCGACGTTGATGTGGTGCGTGTGATACGTGAGCTGATGCTCAAAACCAAGCATTAAACCAGTGTTAAACCCGTTTTAAATCAAGCATAAAATCGGTGGGTGAGCATCAAGCAAACTGGCCAAGGTAAACGCTAAAAAGGGCGGGGCGCGTGCTATAATCGCGCTCCATTTCAACCGCACAACAACCGTCCAAAGCCATCATTCATGAGTCAACCCAGCTTCGTCCACCTCCGAATGCACTCAGAGTTTTCAGTCTCTGACGGCATTACCCGCATTCCTGACGCCATCAATTGCGCCCGCGATGATGCTCAAGGCGCATTGGCGTTGACCGACTTAAACAATACTTTTGGCTTGGTCAAATTTTACAAAACCGCGCAAGCCCAAGGTGTCAAGCCGATTTTGGGCGCAGACATACTGGTTGCCAATGCGGACGATGCAACCGCGCCGCACCGCATGTTATTGTTGGTCAAAAACCACGGCGGTTATTTGCGCTTGTGTGAACTCATCAGTCAAGCCTACATGCGCGCCGACACCTTGCAGCACGGTCAAATGGAATTGGCATGGTTGCTCCAACCCGAATTAAACACAGGCCTGATTGCCTTGTCAGGCGCACATGACGGCGACGTGGGGCAAGCTTTGCTCAAAGGCAAGTCCGAAGAAGCGCACCGTTTGGTTGCCCAATGGCGTGGCGCATTTAACCACCAATATTACCTTGAAGCGCAACGCCTTGACACCGCCGAATCCGAGCAGCAAACCTTGCTCGCCGCGCAGCTGGCAATGGACACCCAAACCCCGTTGGTCGCCACCCACGCCATCCAATTTTTAAAACCCGAAAACCACCGTGCGCATGAAGCGCGCGTGTGTATCTCGCGCGGTGAGATTTTGGTTGACCCCAAGCGCGTCAACGCCTTTAGTGAATGTCAGTACATGCTCACACAGGCGCAAATGCACGAACGATTTGCCGATTTGCCCAGCGCGCTGGCCAATACCGTTGCCATCGCGCAAGCCTGTAACCTCGTCCTCGATTTAGGCAAGCCGCAGCTCCCCGATTACCCAACACCCAACGGTGAATCGCTCGATGAATACATGGCGATTTTGTCGCACGAAGGCCTGCAAGAGCGCTTGCTCAAACTCTATCCTGATGAAAACGTGCGCGCCGAGCAACAAAAGCGCTACGTTGACCGCTTAGACGTTGAGCTTAAAACCATCACGCAAATGGGGTTTCCGGGCTACTTCCTCATCGTGGCCGAATTCATTCAATGGGCAAAAAACAACGAAGTCCCCGTAGGGCCAGGGCGCGGCTCAGGTGCGGGCTCGCTGGTGGCGTATGCGCTCAAAATTACCGACATCGACCCGCTGCAATACGCCTTGCTGTTTGAGCGCTTCCTCAATCCAGAGCGCGTATCCATGCCCGATTTTGATATTGACTTTTGCCAAGACGGGCGCGACAGCGTGATTCAACACGTCAAAGACCATTACGGCCACGGCGCGGTCTCGCAAATCGCCACCTTTGGTACGCTGGGCGCAAAAGCGGCGATTCGCGACGTGGGGCGCGTGCTCGATATGCCGTACAACTACGTGGACAGCCTATCCAAACTCATCCCCAATGACCCAGCCAACCCGTGGAGTTTAGAGAAAACCCTTAACGAAGAGCCCACGTTTAAAGAACGCGTGGACAACGAAGAAGAAGCCCAAGAAATCATCGCGCTCGCCCTTGCGCTCGAAGGCTTGACCCGTAATGTGGGGATGCACGCAGGTGGTGTATTGATTGCACCGGGCAAGCTCACCGATTTTTGCCCCGTGTACTGCGCCGCAGGCACCAACTCGGTCATCAGTCAATACGATAAAAACGACGTTGAAGACATCGGCTTGGTCAAGTTTGACTTTTTGGGTTTGCGCAACCTAACCATTTTAAAGTTGGCGGTCACTTACCTTAAACAGCAAAACCCGTCTATGAGCGACTTTGTGCTGGAGGATTTGCCGCTGGACGACCCAAAAGTCTTGGGCGTTTTTTGCGCAGGCAACACCACCGCCGTGTTTCAGTCCGAATCGCGTTCAGCCAAAGACTTAGAAAAAAAACTCAAGCCAGACACCTTTGAAGACATCATCGCGCTCATGGCGCTCAACCGCCCAGGCCCGCTCGGTTCAGGGATGGTCGACGACTTCATTGCTCGTAAAAAAGAGCAAACCAAAACAGGGCGCGGCAACGACGCGTGGTATTTTCACCCCGAACTCAAAGCCACGCTCGAACCAACCTACGGCGTGATGGTGTATCAAGAGCAAGTGATGTTGGTCGCGCAGATTTTGGGCGGCTACTCGTTGGGCGGCGCAGATTTACTGCGTCGCGCCATGGGTAAAAAAGACGCCGCCGAAATGGCACGTCAGCGCGAAGTCTTCGCCGCAGGCGCGCAAAAACACGGGGTTTCTGTCGCCTTGGCAACGGAGTTGTTCAACCTGATGGAAAAGTTTGCCGATTACGGTTTTAACAAATCGCATTCTGCCGCCTACGCGCTCATCGCCTACCAAACCGCGTGGTTCAAATACTATTACCCCGCCGAATTCATGGCCGCAACCATGTCGGCCGACATGACCGACACCGACAAAGTACAAATTTTTTACTTAGACTCGGTAGAAGACAATGGCTTAACCATGTTGCGCCCCGACATCAACGAATCGTTCTACAACTTCACCCCCGTTGACGCCAAAACCATTCGCTATGGACTTGGCGCAGTCAAAGGCTCAGGCGAAGCGGCCATCGAATCACTGGTACGCGAGCGCACCGCCAACGGCAAATTTTCCAGCTTCTTTGATTTTTGCATGCGCGTCGACAAACACGTGTGCAACCGCCGCACCCTTGAATCTCTGATTAAAGCAGGCGCGTTTGACAGCCTGCACGAAAACCGCGCCAGCGTTTTAAACTCAATCGAACACGCCATGAGCGCGGCCGCGCACGCCCAAGAGAATAAAAATCAAAACAGTTTATTTGACGACGAACAAGCCTTTGACGCCGAATGGCAAGCCCAGCTCGCCCAAACCGCACCATGGACATTGCGCGAAAAATTGGGGCATGAAAAAGCCGCGCTCGGCTTTTATTTCAGCGGCCATTTGTTTGATGAATGCGCCGCCGCCGTTGAAAAAGTTGTCAAAACGCGGCTCAAAGACGTATCGCCAGCGCGTGACACCCAACTCATCGCAGGCATTGTCACCGCCACGCGCACCATGTTTACCAAGCGAGGCAAAATGATGTTCATCACATTGGACGATAAAACCGCACGCATAGAAGTATCGGTATTTAACGAAGTGTTCGAGCGATACGCCAATTTACTCAAAGAAGAATCACTCGTCATCATCCAAGCCAAAATCAGCAAAGACGACTACAGCGGCGGCACACGGATTGTGGCGGAAAAAGTGCTTGATTTGGCCCGCGCCAGATCCGCACAGGCGAGTAACTTACTGATTACATTGGACGTGCGCGACGCGGCTTTAGACGTAGAAGCATTCAAACACGTGCTGCGCCAACAATGCGACGACGACGGCATCAGCGTCATGGTCAACACCCAAATGGCAGGCGCCAGCGTGGACATCAAGCTGGGGTTGGATTGGCGGATTTTACCGACCGACGAGATGATAGAAAAGTTAACAGAAATGAGCGCGGTTTGCTCGGTTGAGATGTTGTAAATAAGGAGAAAGACATGCACGTTTTGTTGGTCAATGCAACATCGATTCCCGTATTTCAATACGGCGGCACGGAGCGGGTGATTTGGGATTTGGGCAAAGCCTTAACCCAGCTTGGACATCAAGTCAGTTATTTGGTTCCAGAAGGGTCAACCTGCGATTTTGCGCGGGTGATTCCGATTCGGCCTCATTTAAGTTGGGCAGAGCAAATCCCTGCAGATGTGGATATGACACATTTTCAATTCCATCCCAAATGCGACATCCCAACCCCATATTTGGTCACCGAACACGGTAATGCGCGCAAAAAAATGGCTTATCCGCTCAACACGGTGTTTGTCTCAAAGAATCATGCGCAACGTTACGGATCGGATCAATACGTGCTCAACGGTTTAGATTGGTCTAATTATGGTGAAGTAAACTTTGATATACCACGTGAGTATTACCATTTTTTAGGAAAAGGTGCGTGGCGGGTGAAAAACTTAAAAGGTGCGATAAATGTGGCTCAAAAAGCCAATGTACGCTTTGAGGTTTTGGGCGGCACTCGCTTGAATCTCAAAAGAGGCTTTCGGTATACTTGGTCTAGGCGTATCCAGTTTCATGGCATGGTGGGTGGTCAGGAAAAATTTAATTTGCTCAACGGTTCACGCGGCATGATTTTTCCTGTGCGCTGGCATGAGCCTTTTGGTTTGGCGATTATCGAAAGTTTGTATTTTGGCTGTCCCGTTTTTGCAACGCCGTATGGCGCAATTCCAGAATTGGTGCCAGAAGATTGCGGCGTGCTGTCAACGCAACGCAGTGTTTTGGCGGCTGCGGTTCAGGCGAATCAGTTTGATCCAAAGCGTTGCCATCAGCATGCGGTAGAGAATTTTAATGCGTTGACCATGAGCAAGCGGTATCTTGAAAAGTACGAGCAAGTTTTGTCAGGCAAAAGCCTTAATGCGGTGGCGCCCGTCATTCTTGACGTGAATCGTTCTCTTGCGTGGCACAAATAAGGAGTGGACTGTGAACAATCAAAAACAAACCCTTGGCATCACCTCAATCGTGTTTCGACTCGCTTGGCTGTCCGGTATCGGCGCTTTAATTATTGCGCCCAAACTCTCCGGCGCTGGTTTGGCTGTGTGCTTGCTCATTGCCATCGCCCAACTACTGAACAACCGTCCGAAACTAGATGCTTATGACCTCAAGGTTGTGCTGATGTTTTTAACTTATCCGCTGGTGTGCCTTGTAAGCATGGCGCTACATGGTTCCGTGAGTGCGCGCAGCTTGGATACGCTGTCGCGGTTTATTCTTGTTGTCCCCATCTACCTGTACTGGCGACAAAACCCCGTAAATTTTAAATGGTTTTGTATGCCTGCGGGTTTGGCCGCCCTTAGCTTGGGCGCAGTGTCTTTTTATCAATACCATGTCTTACACGCCACCCGCGCAGATGGCGGGGTGAATGCAATTACATTTGCGCAGCTGGCAATGCTGTTGGGCGGATTTGCCGCCTTGATGTTTAGCCGCCCCCAATTGTTGAGCGTTTGGCAAAAACCGCACCGGGTTTTTACAGTGATGTTCGCGGTTGTCGCCACTGGAGCGGCGTTGCTGGCGGCGGTTTTGTCGGGCAGCCGTGGGCCGCTTATTGCTGCACCATTCTTGTTGTTGGTGCTGTTGTATGCCTTGCCACATGCACGCCGTGCGGTCTTTTGTTTTGGCTTGCTAACGGCTGTTTTACTCGGCTGCGTGTTCTTGTTTGTGGAGCAGGATGTGTTACGTATACGTGAAGCGCTGAATGATGTTGTGGCGCTCAATCAAGGTAAAGCCAATACATCCATCGGCGTTCGCACCGAAGTTTGGCAGGCGGCTTGGACATTGTTTCAACAAAATCCTATTTTTGGCGTTGGGCACAATGCGTTTGTGGATGTGGTGCGCGCCCGTCAAAGTGAGCTCGGTGTTGGTGACTATGCGCTGGGCATGCATACGCACAACGATTATTTGCATGCGCTGGCAGAAAAAGGTGTGATTGGTTTAAGCGCGTTGTTATTATTGTTCGTGGGCGCAAGCGTGCTGGTTTGGCGGCATACTTCGAATCACGTTGCGCGTGCCGGCGTCTTAATTGTGACGGTGTGCTGGCTAAGCTTTGGCTTAAGCCAAGTGCAAATGGCGCACCAGCGCATTGTGCTGCTTGAGCTGCTCGCCTTGGCGTTCTTTTTCGCGTATGCCAAAAACAGTGCGGGCTTGGTTGAGCCATTGCCAAACGGCAAGCAGTAAGCCGATACTGCGTACGCTTAATATGTAGAGACGCGATTTATCGCGCCCAACAACGCAACAACGCAACAAAAAAACAATAAAAACAGCAAAAGGGCGCAATCACATTGCGCCCTTGTCGGAATAATACCCCCCTCAATCAGGTTGACTCAGACTGCAATAATTGCGCCGCATCCAGCGCAAAATAAGTCAAAACCCCATCCGCGCCTGCGCGTTTAAATGCCATTAAGCTTTCCATCATGCAGCCGTTTAAATCGAGCCAGCCGTTGGCGGCGGCTGCGTGCAGCATGGCGTATTCGCCGCTCACTTGATAGGCGAATGTCGGCACTTTAAATTGCGCTTTCACTGCGCGCACCACGTCTAAGTACGGCATGCCCGGTTTGACCATTACCATGTCCGCGCCTTCATTCAAATCAAGCGCAACTTCATGCAACGCTTCATTCACGTTGGCAAAATCGAGTTGATAGGTTTTTTTATCCGCTTTGCCCAAATTGGCTGATGAGCCGATTGCGTCGCGAAATGGACCGTAAAAATGCGAGGCGTATTTGGCAGCATAACTCATGATGCGCGTATGAACAAAGCCGTGCTGCTCCAGCGCAGCGCGCACCGCACCAATCCGCCCGTCCATCATGTCCGACGGCGCAAACACGTCTGCGCCCGCTTGGGCGTGGCACAGCGCTTGTTTGACCAAAACCGCTGTGGTTTCATCGTTCAGGACATAGCCAGACGCATCAATTAAGCCATCTTGGCCGTGGCTGGTGTATGGGTCAAGTGCGCCGTCTGTCATGATGCCCAATTGTGGAAAATGTTGTTTGAGCAGCGCAACGGCGCGCGGAATCAACCCCTTCGGGTTAAAGGCTTCCTCACCATTCGGGGTTTTAAGTGCACCGTCAATCACGGGGAACAGCGCCAACATTGGAATCCCCAGCGCCACCGCACGGGCTGCAACGGGCAGCAGTACGTCAAGTGACATACGGTTTTGGCCGGGCATGCTGGTAATTGGCGTGCAAATGTTTTCACCATCGGTAATAAAAACTGGGTAAATCAAGTCGTGCGCCGTGAGCGTGTGCTCACGCATTAAGTTGCGCGAAAATGCGTCATGGCGCATGCGGCGCGGGCGCGTGAGTGGAAATTGGCGGTTAAATGTGGGCATGATTTACCCCAATCACTTCAGTATGAGCTGCATGATGTTCATGTTCATGCTCGCCAGACAGCAGCCAAATCGTTGCCACGCCTAACAACAAAAGGGTGATTTGCACCAGACCTTGACGCATGCTTTTGTAAATATTCATTTGAGGAATTAAATCAGCCACGGCAATGTACAAAAATGAGCTGGCAGACACCACCAATACATACGGAATCCAGTTTTGCAAATCTTGCAAAATGAAATAACCCAAAATACCGCCAGCGACTGAGCTTAGTCCTGATGCAAAGTTGTAAAAAAATGCACGTTTACGGCTAAAACCAGCATTGAGTAATACAGCGAAATCACTCAGTTTATGAACGATTTCATGTAAACCAACTGCAAGTGCCGCAGCCCAGCCCAGTTCAGGGCTGGTTAGGAATGCAGCGGCAATAAGCAAGCCGTCAGCAAAGTTATGGAAGCCGCTGCCAATTAAAATCATCCAGCCATTTTTACCCGCAGACTCTTGGTCAAAGCCGTGGTCGTGATGGTGGCCGTCGTGTTCGTGGTGGTGGTCGTGACGAAACAGCGCAAATTTTTGCAGCAAGAAAAACCCCAAAATCCCCGCCAATAACAAATGAAAAATCAACGTGTGTGATGCGCCTTGCGCCTCCAAACCTTCAGCCGCTTCGGGCAGTAAATTAAGCAGTGCCATCGCAAGCAATAAGCCTGTGGCGTAGCTAATTAAGTGATGAAGGTTTTTTTTATGCAGCTGCGCCACAATGCTGGCAGCCAAAGCCAAACTGATGGTGCTGGGCAGCAAGTTGGCAAAGATGATTTGAACTAAAGATGATGTGGACATATAAATCCTTTCGAAAAATAAAGGGCTGCTGTGCAGAAAAATGGCAGCCGCTATGATAGCAGAGCGCGGGCTTTGCGCTTGCTCAAATAAGCTTTGCAAAAATCGAACGGTTGTGCTAATTTGTCAAAAAATTTAAAATAAAGCATGTAAAACTCGGTTTTGACGGCTTTGTTTTAAATAAACGCTTATATAATACCTATTGAATTTTTCACATCACTCACGGAGACATCATGAAAGTTTTAGTTGCGGTTAAGCGCGTTGTTGATTACAACGTCAAAGTTCGGGTTAATGCAGACCAGACCGATGTTGACATTGCCAGCGCCAAAATGTCAATGAACCCATTTTGTGAAATCGCGGTAGAAGAAGCGGTTCGCCTCAAAGAAGCAGGGATTGTGACCGAGATTGTCGTTGTATCAGCAGGCGTGCCACAAGCCGCAGAAACCTTGCGCAGCGCAATGGCGCTGGGCGCAGATCGCGCAATTTTGATTGAAACTGCCGAGCAATTGCAGCCATTGGCTGTTGCAAAGCTGCTCGCAGCCGTGATTAAAAACGAGCAACCGCAACTCATTATTTTGGGCAAACAAGCCATTGATGACGACTCAAACCAAACGGGGCAAATGCTCGCGGCCTTACTTGATTATCCGCAAGCCACATTTGCCTCAAAAGTTGTCATCGCCGATGGCAAAGCCACCGTCACCCGTGAAATCGACGGCGGCTTAGAAACATTGAGCATGAACCTGCCCGCAATTGTCACCACCGATTTGCGCCTCAATGAGCCACGTTATGCAACCTTGCCCAACATCATGAAGGCCAAGAAAAAACCGCTCGACACCACCACGCCAGCCGATTTAGGGGTTGATGTTGCCCCGCGCCTGAAAATCTTAAAAATGATGGATCCGCCAACGCGCAGCGCAGGCATCATCGTGCCAGACGTGGCCACTTTGCTCGACAAATTACGCAACGAAGCAAAGGTACTTTAAGGATTGACGGATTTGTAGGGGCGAGTTCATCACGCCCAACAACCACCGTAAATAGCACAAAGGGCGTGATAAATCCCGCCCCTACCAAGACAATCATTCACGGGAATGAAATATTCACGTGACCACATCGAATGAACTTTTAGAAAGCACATCATGACGATTTTAATCATTGCCGAACACGACAACACCAGCATCCGCAAATCAACGCTCAACACCGTAACCGCCGCCGCCCAAATCGGCGGCGACATCCATGTTGCCGTATTGGGCAGCAATATTTCGGGTGCAGCCCAAGCCGCCGCCAGTATTGCGGGCGTGAGCAAGGTTTTGAGTTTTGACGACGTCAGCTTGGCCGAGCAAACCAGCGAAGCGTTGGCCGCACAAATTTTAAGCGTTGCAGGCGCATACAGCCACATCCTCGCGCCCGCTACTTCAATCGGTAAAAGCGTGCTGCCACGCGTTGCCGCCAAATTGGACGTGGCGCAAGTCTCAGACATCATCAAAGTTGAATCCGCCGACACCTTTGTGCGCCCAATTTACGCGGGCAACGTATTGGCAACGGTTCAGTCCACAGACGCAGTCAAAGTCATCACCGTGCGCAGCACCGGTTTTGACGCAGCCCCCGCAACTGGCGGCGCCGCCAGCGTTGAGGCGCAAGCCATTGCGCCAAGCGGTAACGGCGCAACCTTTGTCTCGCGTGAAATCGCCGCATCGACGCGCCCAGAGTTGACCGCAGCCGCCATTGTGGTATCGGGCGGGCGCGGCGTGGGCAGTTCGGACAACTTTAGAATCATTGAAGCGCTGGCCGATAAATTGGGCGCGGCAATGGGCGCATCACGCGCAGCCGTTGATGCGGGCTATGTTGCCAATGATTTGCAAGTCGGTCAAACGGGTAAAATCGTTGCGCCGCAGTTGTATATTGCGGTCGGTATTTCAGGCGCAATTCAACATCAAGCGGGTATGAAAGACTCAAAAGTCATCGTCGCGATTAACAAAAACCCAGATGAGCCGATTTTTCAAATCGCAGATTACGGCATTGTGGGTGACTTGTTTGACATCGTGCCGCAACTCACCGCCGCGCTTTAATTGATGTAAACCCAACCGATTGCGGTTGGGTTTGTTTTTGCTCAAAAAAAGCACGGTTGTTCTGTTATAACCGTTTTCAAAAACGTTAAAAACGCGCAAACCCACGAATAAACTGGAGAAATTATGAGCTACATCGCCCCACAAAAAGAGATGCTGTTCGCTTTAAATCACATTGCCAATTTGAGCAGCGTTTTTGCCCAAATTAACAGCGACTTGGACCTTGAAACCGTAGAAGGCATTTTGGATGAAGCCGCCAAACTCAATCAAGACGTGGTTGCGCCAACCAACAAAACAGGCGACTTAGAGCCATCGTACCTAAAAGACGGCAAAGTCATCACCAGCGCAGGTTTTAAAAACGCGTTTGAACAATACACGCAAGGCGGCTGGCAAGGTTTGTCGCACCCCGAAGAAGTCGGCGGGCAAAACCTGCCCAAACTCCTCGCCACCGTGTGTTGCGAAATGCTCAATTCCTCCAATTTATCCTTCGCGTTGTGCTCCATGCTCACCGATGGTGCGATTGAGGCGATTTTAACCGCAGGCTCAGACGCACAAAAACAACAATACATTCCCAAAATGATCAGCGGCGAATGGACGGGTTCAATGAACCTCACCGAACCGCAAGCAGGCTCAGACCTGGCGCTCGTGCGCACCCGCGCCGAGCCGCAAGCGGACGGCACATACAAAGTTTTTGGCACCAAAATTTTCATCACCTACGGCGACCATGATTTCACCGACAACATCGTGCATTTGGTTTTGGCGCGCACGCCCGATGCGCCCGAAGGCATCAAAGGAATTTCACTATTCATCGTGCCAAAAGTCATGGTCAACGACGACGGTACGCTGGGCGCGCCCAACGACGTGCAATGTTTATCGCTTGAACACAAACTGGGCATCAAAGCCAGCCCGACCGCCGTTTTGCAGTTTGGCGACAACGGCGGCGCCACGGGCTATTTGATTGGGCAAGAAAATTTCGGCCTGCAGTACATGTTTGTCATGATGAACGCCGCGCGTTTTAGCGTGGGCATCCAAGGCTTATCGGTCATGGAACGCGCCTATCAGCTTGCCCGCGACTATGCCCGCGAGCGTTTACAAAGCCGCCCCGTCGACGGCAGCGCGCGTGAAGCCGTGGCAATTATTCACCACCCCGACATCAAACGCATGTTGCTTACCATGAAATCGACCATCGAAGCGTGCCGCGCCATGGCGTATTACGCCGCAGGTTTGGGCGACATTGCGCACCACCACGCGGACGAATCTGTGCGCGCCACCGCGCAAGCGCAGTATGAATTTTTGGTGCCATTGGTCAAAGGTTACAATACCGAACAATCCATCGAAATTGCCAGTTTTGGTGTACAAATTCACGGCGGCATGGGCTTTATCGAAGAAACAGGCGCGGCGCAACACTACCGCGACGCACGGATTTTGCCGATTTATGAAGGCACAACCGCGATTCAAGCCAATGACTTAATCGGGCGCAAAACCTTGCGTGACGCAGGCGCGGTGGCTTTGGCTTTTTCGGCCGATATTGACGCCACGATTGTGCAATTAAACGCATCGAGCCAAACCCAACTCCAACAAATGGCAGCACCACTGCAAAGCGCGGTGCAAGCCTACAACCGCGTGGTTCACTTTGTGGTGCAAAACACCAAAACTCAGCCGAACCAAGTGTTTGCAGGCTCGGTGCTGTATTTAAAACTCGCAGGTTTGGTGCTTAGCGCGGGGCAAATTGCACGCGGCGCGCTGGCCGCCGCAGAACTGCTGGCTGCGGGCAATACTGACGAGGTGTTTTTGCAAGCCAAAATCAGCACCGCCGCGTTTTATGTGCAGCACTTGCTGCCGCAAAGCAGCGCGCTGGCCGCAGCGATTGTTGACGGCGCCAGCGCGGTAAGCGATTTTGATGTAGCGGGTTTTTAAGCAGGCCGCAGTAAAAATTCAAAACGGTTCATTCTTAAACCCAATCCTTGAATTTGACATTTAAAAAATGCGTGCAAATATGGCACGCATTTTTTTATTGGGCGTTGCACCGTGCTAAAATCCGCGCCTGAATGAAATAAAACTCCGCAACCGAAAGGCAACACCATGAATTACATTTGGCAAAATTTAGGTAAAACAGGCACGCTGGAAGATTTTTTGTATGACGAAAATGAGCGTCACGAAATCCGCGCGCAGTTCGCTCACGCGCCGCGCCGTGTGTTAGACGTAGGCTGCGCGGGCGGTGCGGTTGGTTTTGGTCTCAAACGTGATTTTAACGCCTATGTTTGGGGCGTTGAGCTCAATCAAGTCGCGGCGACCAATGCAGCGGCGCGTTTGGATTTGGTCACGCAAACCCCGTTAGAACTGTGTGATGACGATACGCGCGCACAGCTCAAAACCATCGACACCGTTTTGTTACTCGACGTGCTTGAACACATGTACAACCCGTGGGCGCTGCTGCAATTTTTGGCGCAGCATTTGTCGCCAGACGCCCAAATCATCATCAGTCTGCCCAATGTGGCCAATATTGGGGTGGTGCTGGACTTAAGCGCCGGGTTTTGGCATTACAAAAAATCAGGTTTGCTCGACATCACGCACGTGCGATTTTTTACGCCATATGAAATGAACAAAATGGTCTGCGAGACGGGTTTTTCGATTGACACGGTTGACTTTTTACCGCACCAAAAACCAGAATCGTTTTACCGTTTAACGCCCGAAAGCGAGTATCCATCATGGCAAAACTTTGGCGACGTGCAGCTTAATATTCACAGCTATGGTTTTTGGCAGCAACTGCACGCCATTCAAGTGGTGTTGCGCATCAAAATTACGCCCGATGACGCGTTAGAAGACCATGAAAAAATGATGCGCTTTGAACCGCACATTCCAACCATGGCTTTTTAAGCACGAATTGCTTTGCAGTTATGGCGGGTGCGATATTTGCTTGCACATGCGTTGGTTTGCTGCGCGAAACCAACCTACGATTGCGCTGCGTTATGGGGTTTTAGTGTGAATCAATGAAATTGGCAAATATTTTTTGATTTTATTGGCGCGGGTCATGAGTACAGTAAAGCCCAAGACCTCGTTATAGTGAACAATACGCTCGGCAACCATGCTGTCACGCAGGCGCAAAGCACGCGAGTAACCGAGGTGCAGTGTTGCACTTCGGAGCTGAATCCGCGTATGGATTTATGCGATTCTTCCGTTTCTATATTGGCAAAAGTAAAGCATCATTTAATGTTCTATCTTCAAAATAGATAAGTCATCCTGAAACAGTTTGTAAACCTCTTGCGCCAACTCAACAACATTATCTACAAAGGTTTTGTCTTGAATCATTTGCCAAGCAATCGGATGTCTGTACCAGTCTTCGATATTATCATCATTACTAAGAGATTTTAAATCCCAAGACCACCAAGGCCAATAATCGCTACTTTCACCATTCCCAAAACGGTTGTTTAGTTTTTCTCCTATTTCAGCCCAATTTTTATTCACAACCCCACAGCCCTTTAGTCGAGATACCCCCCAAAATAATCTTGTTAAATCTGAACCATCAAATTCAAATTTTAAAATTAAATCACTATCGCTAGCAAATTTTATGCCAAAACTTGAATATCTTGCCCATCTACTATTGATTTCAATATTCCATTCTAAAGTCCAATTTTCGTAATCACGAACTTTGAGTTCTAACTGACTTTTAAAATCATTAAGTAAGTTTTCTTTAACACTTCTCATTGAATTGAAAATTTGAAATGTTGCTATCAAATTTTCATTATTATTCAAAATAATATCTTTAATTTCTGCCTCACTGGTCATATCTAACTCTCCATTTATATTGCTACGTATATATTTCATGAGCTCTTCAATAAAAACTCGTACCGAAAGAGGTTGTGTTTTTGCACAACAAACCTCTAGCCAGCCCAACAATGCATGGAAGTCAAAAATAGTGAAATTCCCGTTTTCTTCCCAAGACTTACGTTCAGCGGGTGAGACTGACTTTGGATTTGGCTCCCCATTCGATAAATAAATCAATAACCAGTTATTTTCATTGCTCTTCGGCAAACTTTGTTGCAAGAACTTAGCGTAATCTGATAGTTGATTATCTTGATCCCCTGCCCACGGCTTGTTTTCAATCGCAATGAGTCCGCATCCAAATTTAAGGTATATATCAATTCTTCTTTGCCCATTTGCTTGTTTCTCGGTAATAACATCACAAGATATTACATTTTCACTTAACAGCCAATCAGTATGTTTGACTAGTTTTAGAAACTCTCGTAAATATTTGTCTCCTTGACCATGAGTACCATTAGGATTTAGCAACGATGCAATGTAAATTGACAATGCGTTTTCATCACTTGGCATAAAGTCAAAAAGACTAAAATGAGGGGCAAGTTGACTGGCGAATCGTTTATTCGCCTCTTCAATTGCGTAATAACTTAACCAAACCTCTTTAAGTAAACTTTCAATATTATTCATTTTAATTTTTTGCTGACCTATCTTATAAGTTAAAAGGCGGGAAATAAGGTAATCATCCCATACACCCCGCCACATTAAAGCAGAACGATGAGTGTGTCAAGGGCGCATAGCGGCGTAGCGCACCCTTGACGCACCTTTGATACGTAAAATGGAGCAAGTTCGGTTGGGCGGTTTTTCTCATCCGAGCTTGCCAAACACCACGTATCAATGCGCGGCTTGTCTTTGTTGGTACAAATCCAACCGCTGCATTGGAGTGATTCGCCCAATTTTACTGTGCGGGCGGCGGTGATTGTAGCGCCATAGCCATTGAGTGGTCATGCTTCATTATTCAGGGCGCCAAAAGGCAAAACCAAAGCATTTTCATGCCCTGCGGCCACGGCTTCCAATTGGGTTTGTCGTCTGGCCGTCAAAATGACGGTTGCGCCCATATTTAAGGCTTGCGTCGCCAATGCCGCTGGATGCCCCAATTAACCAAACACGCTTGCCTGCCCGCGCTGAAATGGGCGGATTAAAGGTTGGCCACATGGGTTATTCTTTTTTCTTAAAAAAGAGCGTTACTTGACCCAACTCAAAGCCAAATTTTGTCATGCTGGCGCGATTGAGCAGCGTGTTTTTGTCCATCAAAAACATCCAGTCATCAAAAGCCACTTCGTAAGTCGTGCCGTCCACGGGCAACAACAAATTGTAGCGCCAATTGAGCGCGTTGCCTGCAATTTTGCCGACGGCCTCGCCTTTGACATCGTCAGCCGTGCCGCGCCACGAACCATCAGGCGCTTGCTTTAAGGTCCAAATTCGCTGCTGTTTGGTGCCGTCAGAATACGCAAACTGTTCGTCCAAGACCAACATCCCGTTTTGATGTGTGCCAGTGATTTCAACATGAAAGCGTTTCACGACTTCGCCATCGCGTTTTTGAAACATTCCCCAAGCATCTGTTTTGCCGACAAAATACTGCACCAAATCCAATTTGGGTTCGGCTTGTTGATACTGCGTGACTTCGGGCGCGGCGCAGGCAAATAACAGGCTGGTTGCGGCGGCCAATACTATTTTTTTCATGGTAAAAACTCCTTATTTTAAGGGTTAAAAGTAAGTGAGACCTTTGCACAGACCGAACAAGCTAGGCTGAAATACAAAAATCACCTTTAAAAATTGATTTTTTGCTCAAATTTCTTAAAACCAAAGCAAAAAACATCGTTTTACTCGGTTTGAGGCGTTGGTTATGCAAAGCGCTCATGAAAAATATTATATTAACAACCCGCAAGGCGGCCAAGCCACAAGCTGGCTTCGCGCAGCAAACCAACGCATGTGCCAGCAAACCTCATGCCCAGCGATGAGCGCTGGTTGCGAATAGGGCAAATTTAACAATTGACCACCGGTACATCAGCCATCAGACGACTTATACGACTTGTTAAAAACCAATCGAATCAGCGCGCCGCCATCCGCATGGTTTTTAATTTCAATCTCGCCGTTGTGTTTGTTCATCACTTCACGCACAAAATTTAAGCCCAGCCCCGTGCTTTTTGGCTTGTTTGGACGCGGCAAAGAGTAAAATCGCTCAAAAATATGCGGCAGGGCAAATTGGGGGATTCCCACGCCATGATCTCGAATCACCAAGCGATAGTGCGTCAAACTGGGTTCGTTGTACACCTCGATGCTGCTGTGCTCTGGGCTAAAATCAATCGCGTTGTCCAATAAATTGCTCAAAATTTGATGGATAAAAAACGCATCCACGTGCAACACCGCATCTTCAATTAAATTGATTTTAAGCGCAATGTGGCGGCGTTCCAGCTCTGATTGCGCGCCCGCAAAACCCTCGCGAACCAGCGCCGATACTTGCACGGGCTGGGTTTGTAAAGACGGCATGCGCTCCAAGCTGGCCAATGACAGCAAGCGGTCAATCAAGTGCTGCAAGCGTTGCGTTTGTTGGGCGATGTTGCCAATAAATTGCTGCTGCACCTCAAGCGGCGGCTGTTCTTTGAGCAGCTCTGCTGCGCCGCGAATTGCTGAAATTGGGCTTTTGAGTTCGTGGGTTAACGTGTGCACATATTCTTCCACATACGCCTTGCCTTCCAACTGCTCGCGCATGTGTTCAATGGTTTTGCCCAGCGCGTGCAATTCGGGGCTTTTGAGCTTGGGCAGCGTCACGTTTTGCCCCGCAGCCACGCCTTGCGCGTAGCGCTCCAGCGTACCAATGGCGCGGTTAATCCACCACACAAACCCCAGCCCAATCAACAGGGCAATCCCCAGCAAAATGCCGCCCGCCGTTGTGATGTGCTGCTCGCTGCGCGTGATGAGCGGCATCAGCGTGCTGTTGGGTTTATACACCGTCAAAACGCCCGCAATTTGACCGTCAATCATAATCGGCGCGGCCACATGCATGACGGTGCTGGCATCATTGCCCGCAGTTTCAGGCGTGCTGCGCGCACCGTATTGGCCGCGCAAGGTGCGGTACACATCATTCCAGCGCGAAAAATCTTGGCCGATGTTTGCGCCTGTTGAGTCGTAAATCACCACGCCTTTTAAGTCCGTGACATACACGTTTGAATCAATCCGTGTTTTGGTCAAATTAACAATTGATGCGTTTAACGGGTGTTGATTGAGCGCTTGAAAACTGCGCGCCAAATAGCCGTCGGTGATGCGTTTGTTCAGCATGTCTTGCGCGGCAATCGGCGCTAAAATATGTGCAGATTCGACCAATGAATCTTCTGTGCTTTGGCGCACACCGGGCTTGATTTCTTGGCTAAAAATTTTCAGCACAAACCACGCGGCAATCGCCACAATCAAAAAATACCCCAATAAAATCCGCAGACTGATTTTCATAAAAAACCTATTCGCTCAAACTGATGCTATAACCCAAGCCGCGATGGGTTTGGATTGGCTCAAAATCGGGATTGATGGCGCGCATCTTGGCGCGCAGGGTTTTGATGTGCGTGTCAACGGTTCGATCGAAACTGTCAATCGCATCCGTCCACACCAAATCCATCAACAATTGGCGTGGAAAAATCCGCAGCGGCTCGGCCAGCATGGTTTTTATCAACAAAAATTCATAACGCGTCAACGACAAACGCGTGCCACAAAAAGTCACCACGCCGTGTAACTCATTCAGCGTAAATAATGACGGATTGGTAGAAGGCGGCAACAAATGGCGCTGCGCACGGCGCAAAATCATGCGCACGCGGGCGCAAACCTCTCGCGGCGAAAACGGCTTGGCAATGTAATCATCCGCGCCCATTTCCAGCCCCAAAATTCGGTCAAGCTCCTCCGAGCGTGCGGTCAAAAACAAAAACGGAATATTGCGCGCCTCCACTTGGCGCGCCAACTCAAAGCCAGAAATGTCTGGCAAGCCAATGTCAAACACAAACAAATCAGGCTGCTCAGTTGTCAGCGCACTCAGCATCGGCTCGCCGCGCTCAAACCAGCGCACCGTAAAACCATCCGTTTGCAACGCATAAATCAATGTCTGCGCAATTGCGGATTCATCCTCAATCAACCAAATGGTCGCGGGTAACATGGCAACCTTTCTTTTAAAAATCGAATTTTTTGCAGCATCCAGAAAAGCGCAGGCGCATCACGCGCCGCCCGTAAAGTCGATTTGGCGCCACGCCTCATACACAATAATCGCCGCCGTATTGGATAAATTTAAGCTGCGATTGTTCGGCATCATCGGCAAACGGATTCGTTGCGCAAACGGAAAAAAGTCGCGCACATGCTCAGGCAATCCGCTGGTTTCAGAACCAAACACAAACCAATCATTGGCAACAAACTGCGTGTGACTCAAAACGTGCGAGCCTTTGGTGGTCAGCGCAAACATCCGCTGCGGCTCAGGATGCGCACGTGCGATAAAATCGTCCCAATCCTCGTAGACCTTTAAGTCAGAAAATTCATGGTAATCCAAGCCCGCACGGCGCATTCGCGCATCATCCAGCGGAAAGCCCAGCGGTTTAATTAAATGCAATTGCGCGCCAGTGTTGGCACACAAACGAATAATATTGCCTGTGTTGGGCGGAATTTCAGGTTGAACCAAAACAAGATTAAACATAAGGCGCTCTATAAAAAGTGAGGCCGCATTCTAACAAGCAAGCCGCCATATAAACAAGGCGTTTGCACCAGCGCGAATAAAGCGGGCAAGCATATTTGATGCGCACGCATGGGTTTGCACAGATTGGCATGATTTGATTGGCATAAAAGCGCCGCCTCTGTTACAATGCGCACTGCTCATTTTGGGCGCACGGCGCAGCAGGTTGATTGATCAACGGCAGCGTTCGCAAGTGTTTAAATTTAAAGGAAAAAGTATGACAATTACTGCTACCAGCAAAGCCGCTGTTGTTGCGCAATACCAACGCGCTGCAGGCGACACAGGTTCATCTGAAGTTCAAGTTGCGTTGTTAACTGCACGCATCAACTACTTGACAGGCCATTTTAAAACCCACGCAAAAGACCATCACTCACGTCGTGGTTTGCTCAAAATGGTGAGCCGCCGCCGTAAATTGCTTGATTACCTCAAACGCACCAATGCTGACTCTTATCGCTCTTTGATTGAAAGCTTGGGCTTACGTAAGTAATCACCCCAAAAAATGCCTGTGTTCATTCAATGAAAACAGGCATTTTGTTATTGTTTTTAAATAGCATTTAAGCAGTATTTAAATCGTTTTTAAGTTGTTTTCAACTTATTTTTTAACCGCATTGAAGCCGTCGGTCATGTGTTATTCCAAGAATTGTCGTCAAATTGTCACTCATGTGGCCTAAGACAATTGTTGGAATAGCATAACCGAACATCTTTAAATCAATGCATTTCTAGAAAGTTCATTATGACAATGTTTAATAAAGTCACCAAAACCTTCCAATACGGTCAACACACCGTCACCATGGAAACTGGCCAAATCGCACGCCAAGCCACAGGCGCGGTTTTACTTAATATGGACGACACCGTCGTTTTGGCAACCGTTGTTGCAAAAGAACAAGTCAAAACAGGGCAAGATTTTTTCCCGTTGACCGTTGACTACATTGAAAAAACTTACGCAGCAGGGCGTATTCCGGGTGGTTTTTTCCGTCGTGAAGGCCGCCCATCCGAAAAAGAAATTTTGGTGTGCCGCTTAATCGACCGCCCAATGCGTCCATTGTTCCCAGAAGGTTTTTACAACGAAATTCAAGTCGTGGTACAGGTTTTATCCTCAAATCCTGAAGTTGACCCAGACATTCCTGCGTTGCTCGCAGCATCTGCGGCGTTGTCAATTTCTGGTGTGCCGTTTGCAGGCCCAGTTGGCGCAGCACGCGTGGGCTACATCAACGGCGAATACGTATTAAACCCAACCATGAGCCAATTGGCCGATTCACGCATGGACTTGGTCGTTGCAGGTACTGAAGCCGCTGTGTTAATGGTTGAATCTGAAGCGCAACAATTATCAGAAGAAGTCATGCTCGCGGGTATCGTCTATGGCCACGAACAAATGCAAGTGGCGATTGACGCGATTTATGAGCTTGTGCGTGACGGTGGGAAACCGGAATGGAACTGGGTTGCACCAGCCAAAGACGAGGCCTTAATCGCACAAATCAACACATTGGCCGAAGCCGACATGCGCGCCGCGTATCAAATTCGTGAAAAACAAGCCCGCACCACCGCATTGCGCGCCGTATCTGACAAGGTCAAAGAAGCCTTGCCAGACGTGCCAGCAGTTGACTTGGGTGACTTGTTGTTTGCAGTTGAATCAAATGTGGTGCGCACCCAAATTTTGAGCGGCCAGCCACGGATTGACGGGCGCGACACACGCACCGTGCGCCCGATTGAAATCTCACTGGGCTTGTTGCCACGCACCCACGGTTCAGCATTGTTTACCCGTGGTGAAACCCAAGCCTTGGTGGTTGCCACTTTGGGCACAAAAACCGACGAGCAAATGATTGACGCACTCGAAGGCTCAAGCCGCGATCGCTTCATGTTGCACTACAACATGCCGCCATCGGCAACAGGCGAAACTGGCCGCGTCGGCTCACCAAAACGCCGCGAAATCGGTCACGGCCGCTTGGCAAAACGTGCCTTGGCAGCTTGCTTGCCAAGCCATGAAGACTTCCCATACACCATTCGTGTGGTCTCTGAAATCACCGAGTCAAATGGTTCATCGTCAATGGCTTCTGTTTGCGGTGGTTGCTTGTCATTGATGGATGCAGGCGTGCCAATGAAAGCACACGTTGCAGGTATCGCCATGGGCTTGATTAAAGACGGCGGCAAGTTTGCTGTGTTGTCTGATATTTTGGGTGACGAAGATCATTTGGGCGACATGGACTTTAAAGTTGCAGGTACAGCCATTGGCGTGACCGCATTGCAAATGGACATGAAAATCCAAGGCATCACCAAAGAAATTATGCAAGTAGCGCTCGCGCAAGCCCGCGAAGGCCGCATTCATATTTTGGGTCACATGGAATCGGCTATTTCAGGCGGTCGCACTGAAATGTCAAGTTACGCGCCACGTTTATACACCATGAAAATCAACGCAGACAAAATCCGCGATGTGATTGGTAAAGGCGGCGCAACCATTCGCCAATTAACCGAAGAAACTGGCACAACCATTGATATTCAAGAAGACGGCACCATCACCATTGCCTCATCAGACGCGGACAAAGCAGCAGAAGCACAACGCCGCATTACTGAGCTGACCGCCTCAATTGAAGTGGGTCAAATCTACGACGGCATCGTCTTAAAAGTGCTTGATTTTGGCGCGATTATCCAATGCTTCCCAGGCAAAGACGGCTTGTTGCACATTTCTCAAATCGCCCATGAGCGCGTTGAGAAAGTCTCTGACTACTTAACCGAAGGTCAAGCAGTGCGCGTAAAAGCCACCGAAACAGACGATCGCGGCCGTGTCAAATTGTCAATGAAAGCGTTGATTGAGCGCCCAGTAGCAGCGCCACAAGAGAACTAATCGCTCATTTGCTGCGATGTAACAACAAAAAAGAGTGCGATTGTCGCGCTCTTTTTTGCTTTAAAGTAAAAATGGCGCAAATGCCACAAACCCAAACGGCGCGCACTGTTTTTCTATACAATGAGCGCCTATTGAAATTAAGTACAGAGAGTCAAACATGAGCCGTAAACCAAACACCCTAGAACTAGAAAAACTCCAAGCAATTATTGTGGATGCGTTAGAAGACGTCAAAGCACAAGCGATTACTGTGATTGATACCTCAAAAATCAGCGATGAATTTGACCGCGTTGTGATTGCAACTGCCACCAGCAACCGCCAAACCCGCGCCTTGGCCAGTAATGTTCAAATCAAAGTCAAAGAAAATGGCGGCGATATTTTGTCAACAGAAGGTGAAGAAACGGGCGAATGGGTTTTGGTTGACTGTGGCGACATCGTGGTGCATTTGATGCAAGCCCCGATTCGTGCGTATTACAACCTTGAAGAACTATGGTCGCCTGCCGCAGAATGATTTGATTTTTGTCGGCAAAAATACCACAAGACGCGTCCAACGCGTCTTTTTTGTATCGAAAAACTGTGAAAATACGTATTGCCGCACGGGTCAAACACAAACTGTGGCATAATCGCACACGTTTTGAAATGCAGTGAGTTTTCAAACGACAGCTTCATCGTCCCCAGTTTCCGCTAAGCACATGTTTCTTTAACATTTGTCTTTTCTACCTTCAGCTCCAATCCAGTGAAGCGTTCTTATTCTGACGGCCGATGTTTTACTCTACCCGTCAGTGCGCCATTTATTTCGCCTGTAAAAAACATGTAAAAACTCCAGCTCGTGGCTGGTTTTTATTGCGTGCGTGACGCTTTTAAGGACTCTTTATGACTTCGAATACCACCCAAACCCCTGTTTCAACCTTAACATTTGCCGATATGAATTTGGCAGAACCGTTTTTAAACTGCATCACCGAGCTTGGTTTTACCACGCCAACCCCCGTACAAGCCGCAGTGATTCCCGCTGCCATGAATGGTGGCGACTGGATTGTTTCCGCGCAAACGGGCAGTGGCAAAACCGCCGCCTTCCTCATTCCCGCCTTACAGCACATTTGGGGCGCGATTCAAACGGGCAAAATCAACCCGCCTGACGCACCGTACGCATTGGTGATTTGCCCTACGCGTGAGCTCGCGCAACAAGTTGCGTCCGATGCGATTAACTTGGTCAAAGGCACCAAAGGCTTGCGCATCGCCACAGTGGTGGGCGGCACGCCGTATCAAAAACAACGCTCAGCGCTCAAAGGCGCACAATTGGTGATTGCCACGCCAGGTCGATTGGTTGACTGGGTCAATCAAGGCGGCATCAATTTGTCGCGTTTGCACTCATTGACATTGGATGAAGCAGACCGTATGCTCGATTTAGGCTTCACCGACGAGTTAAATGCCATTAACGATGCGTGTGAACACCGCTCACAAACGCTGATGTTCTCTGCAACATTCACCTCGCGTGAAACCCGCTTGGCCGCCAGTTTGATGGTTGAGCCGCAACACATTTTACTGGCGTCCAACAAAGAAAAACACACCAACATCACCCAACAAATGCACTGGGCGGACAACTCGCACCATCAACATCAATTGCTCAAGCATTGGTTGCAGGACGAATCCATCCACCAAGCGATTATTTTTGCATCCACCCAAGTTGAAACCGACCGCTTGGCAAAGGAACTCGAAGCCGAGGGCGTATCTGCCGCCTCATTACACGGCGCAATGCCGCAAGTCTTGCGCAATCGCCGCCTAGACGCTTTGCGTAAAAATCGCATCAAAGTCTTGGTTGCAACCGACGTTGCCGCACGCGGGATTGACGTGCCAACCATTACCCACGTGTTCAACTATGGCTTGCCGATGAAAGCCGAAGACTACGTGCATCGGATTGGACGTACTGGTCGCGCTGGTCGCAGCGGTGTGGCGGTGACGTTTGTGCAACGCGGCGACACCCACAAAATCCGTGAAATCGAAAAATACATCGAGCGTCAAATCAACGTCACCGTGATTGCCGGCATGGAACCACAAGTGACCGCCGAAGAATACCAACGCGCCAATCGTGGCAAAGCACCGCGCGGTCGCAGCGGCTCAAGCGCAGGTCGCTCATCTGGCGGCTATCGTGGTGGTGATACGCGTTCATCATCAGGCGGCGGTTATCGCGGCGGTGACTCGCGCCCATCATCAGGTGGCGGTTATCGCGGCAATGACTCACGCCCAGCATCGGGTGGTGGCTACCGTGGTGCAGATACGCGTACAGATTCTCGCGGCGAAGGCCGTGGCGATGGTCGCGCACCCAACAAAGGCCCGTTTGAGCAACGCGTGCGTTCCGAACACTCAGAACACAACCGTTTCGAGCGACGTGCCGAGCCACAGCGCGCATTTAAAGATGGTAAAACCTCAAGCGACCGCGCACCGCGCCGCGAGTTTGACAACCGTCGCCCAGAGTTTAAAGGCAATGGCGATGCACCGCGCGCATTTGCCAAACCAGCCAGCGCCAGCCGCACAGGCACGTTTAGCAAACCGACTGACGGCGCACGCGACACAGGTGGCTTTGGCAAACCGCGCACCAGCCGCAAACCATCGTTTTAATCACTGCTTAAATGCTATTTAAACGCTGCTTGCGGCGTTTGATGTGCTGGATTGAACCGTTGCAACACAGCCACACAAAAAAACCTCGTGAAATTCACGAGGTTTTTTTGTGGACTATCTGTCACATCATACGTGACGCCTAGGATTAAACGTGTTAATGCGATGCAGCAGACTCAGCGCCAATCCCTGTTTCGGAGCGAATGCGCTGTGCATCATAGCCGGCGCGGTCAATTTGCGCCCGTTTGCTGTTGTCTGTAATCGAAAACAGCCAAATACAGAAAAATGCCAACGGAATTGAAAAAATGGCGGGCGACTTGTACGCAAATACTTCAGTTGTATGTCCCAACACATCAACCCAAACCGATTTTGACAAAATGGTCAGGGTCAAAGCGGTAATCAGCCCAATAAAGCCACCCATTGTTGCCCCACGCGTGGTGCAATTTTTCCATAAAACCGACATAAACAACACAGGAAAGTTCGCAGATGCGGCAATGGCAAAGGCAAGGGAAACCATAAACGCAATGTTTTGTTTCTCAAACGCAATCCCCAACCCAACCGCCAAAATACCCAACGCCAACGTGGTCATGCGCGAGACTTTGAGCTCAGACTCGCTCGAGGCTTGGCCTTTTTTAAACACGGTGGCGTATAGGTCATGTGACACAGCGCTCGCGCCAGACAGCGTCAAACCAGAGACCACCGCAAGAATCGTGGCAAATGCAACCGCTGAAATGAAGCCCAAAAACACATTGCCACCCACCGCATTGGCCAGATGAATCGCCGCCATATTGCCCCCGCCTTTGAGTGCGCCTTTCGCATCCAAAAACTCTGGGTTGGTCGAGACAAAGCAAATGGCACCAAAACCAATAATAAACGTCAAAATATAAAAATAGCCAATCCAAGTGGTTGCCCAAAACACAGACTTGCGCGCCTCTTTTGCGCTGGGTACGGTAAAAAAGCGCATTAAAATATGCGGCAAACCCGCCGTACCAAACATCAGCGCCATGCCAAGCGAAATGGTTGAAATTGGGTCTTTAACAAAATTGCCAGGCGCCATAATTGACGTGCCTTTGGCCGCTGCGAGTGTGGCAACATCCACGCCTTTTGCGCCAGCCTCCGCAATCAGTTTGGCATCATTGCTCGCCACGCTGGTTTTGACCTCAATGGCTTTTGCAAACATGGCCTCAGGGCTAAAGCCAAACTTAGCCAAGACCATAAACGCCATAAATGACGCGCCAGCCAGTAGCAGCCCCGCTTTGATGATTTGCACCCACGTGGTGGCAGTCATGCCGCCAAAGAGCACGTAAATCATCATGAGCGCCCCCACAATCACAACCGCAACCCAATACTCCAAGCCGAACAGCAGCTTAATCAATTGACCCGCGCCCACCATTTGGGCAATCAAATAAAACGCCACCACCACCAACGTGCCAGATGCCGCAAACGCGCGGATTGGGGTTTGTTTAAAACGATACGAGGCCACATCTGCAAAGGTAAACCTACCCAAATTGCGCAAGCGCTCGGCCATCAAAAATGTAATCAGCGGCCACCCCACCAAAAAGCCAATCGAATAAATCAGGCCGTCATAACCATCGAGCATCACCGCAGCCGAAATCCCCAGAAAAGACGCCGCAGACATAAAATCTCCCGCAATCGCCAAGCCGTTTTGAAACCCTGTAATGCCACCGCCGCCCGTATAAAAAGCCGCCGCAGACTTGGTTTTTTTGGCGGCCGAATACGTGATAAACAAAGTGGCAACCACGAAAACCAAAAACATGCCAATCGCCACCATGTTCAGAGGCTGTTTGGCCGATTGCCCCAAATCAGGGCCTGCTGCCAGCGCGCTGCTTGCCGCTGCGAGTAAAGACAACATACTTAATTGACGTAGTTTCATTTCAGCGCTCCTTGACGAACTTTTTGCGACAACGCATCGTATTGATTATTCGCGCGGCGCACATAAATCCCCGTCACGATAATCGTAAAAAAAATCACAAACAGCCCAATAGGCAAGGCATAAGTAATCACGCTGCCCGCAAAATGCGTGGCCATAAATGGCTTGTTAAACGCAGTAAGGTAAATAAACCCGTAAAAAACCAACATCACCAAAGCGGTTAAAAACCAGCTGAATGATGAGCGCTTACTGACCAAGCGCTGGTAGTTAGGGTCTGACTTTATCTGTTGTATCAAATCATCGTTCATGGTGTCTCCTGATAACCCACGGCAAACATGGGTAAATATATTTTTAATTGCATAGGAATTACTTAAACCGCCAACTTAAACGCATTCTGTTTAAGCTGAGGCTAGGATAAAGTTCAAGACTTACTCAATACTTACGTAATCTTCCAGCCCCATGATTGCGCCACTCAAGTAACGTATCGCTAAAAACCTAAAAAACAAGGCACGGACTAAGTCGCGGCCAGCCAAGCGCTTGTCAATTGTAAAAAGCGCCGCGCCGTTCAAACCTTGGACGTGTGGTGCAATAATTGGCGTGCAAAAATCCAAGGCTTGTGGACGATAAGCCCCGTTTGTGTCTGTTTTTATACAGAAAAGTTGTGCTATTATTCGGCGGTTGTTTGGTTGGATGCCATGGCTGTGGCGCATTGCGCAGCCATGTGTGCGTTCATTGTTGATTTTAAAAGGGGTGTTTTATGGAAACAGTTGGAGCTTGGTGGATGTGGGTAGGTTTCGCCGTGTTTGTGGTTGTGGCGATTTTGATCGACTTGGTGGTCTTGGAAAAACAAGGTGCGCACAAAGTCACCATCAAAGAAGCCGCATGGTGGAGCGTGTTGTGGTTTTCACTCTCATTTCTTTTTGCAGGGATTTTGTGGTGGTATTTGGACAACACGCAAGGGCGCGAAGTGGCAAACACCGTCTCCATGCAGTTCATCACGGGCTACTTGGTCGAGAAAAGTTTGTCGGTCGACAATGTATTTGTCTTTTTAATGCTCTTTACCTATTTTGCAATCCCCGCGCAGCTCCAAAAACGCGCTTTAATTATTGGCATTGTGGGTGCCATCATTCTGCGTGCTTTGTTGATTGTGGGCGGCGCTTGGCTGCTGGCTAAGTTCCACTGGTTGCTGTATGTTTTTGGTGCGTTCTTGGTCTTAACTGGTCTAAAAATGTGGTTTTCTGCGGGACAAGAACCTGATGTTTCAAACAACCCCGTGCTGAAGTTTCTAAAAAAACACATCAACATCACCACCGAGCTGGACGGTGAAAAGCTCACCACCATCGTGCAAGGCGTGAAGTATTACACCCCGCTTTTTGTGGTGCTGATTTTGATTGGCACCACCGACATCATTTTTGCGGTGGACAGCATTCCCGCTATTTTTGCGATTACCAGCGATCCATTCATCGTTTTGACCGCCAATATTTTTGCGATTTTGGGCTTGCGTGCGTTGTACTTTTTACTGGCTGATTTGGCCAGCCGTTTCCACTTGTTGTCTTATGGATTGGCATTGGTGCTGGTATTTATTGGCACAAAAATGCTCATCATTGACTATTACAAAATCCCAATTGGCATTGCATTGGCCGTCACCGCCACGCTCATTGCATCCTCCATGCTGATTTCTGTATGGAGCAGCCGCAACAGCGTGGAAAATCATACTGAAAAATAAACCCATCACCGCGTAACCCTGTATCGCCAAAAAGCCTTTTTAATAAAGGCTTTTTGACTTTTGTGTATCGCAGGTTTGTGAATATGTCGCTACCCCCGCGATTCGCTGGACTCATGGCGGGCCACTCAAAATATAAAATCGTGTCCCGTTCTAAAATAAAAAACTGGCAAGCCGCCAGTTTTTTATTTGCGTGGTGGATTTAACCGCGGATTGCGTCAATCAAATCCCCCGTACCAAACAACGCAACCAAACCCGCAACCCGCTTGCGCAATGGCTTGAAAGTGGTTATTGTGTCTCAGCATAAAAATTTCCTCAACCCAACACAGGAGTCACATGAGAATCTTAATTGCAGAAGACGATGCCGTATTGGCCGATGGTTTGTCGCGTGCGTTGCGCGATTTTGGTTACGCGGTGGATGTGGTGACCGATGGCAGCCAAGCGGATGTGGCGTTGACCACGCAGGAATGCGATTTGGTGATATTGGATTTGGGTTTGCCAAAAATGAGTGGGCTTGAGGTGTTGCGCCGCGCCCGTGCGCGCAACAATCACACACCAATTTTGATTTTAACCGCTGCCGACTCGGTTGAACAGCGCGTGCAGGGTTTGGATTTGGGCGCGGATGATTACATGGCCAAGCCGTTTTCCCTGTCTGAGCTGCAAGCGCGGGTGCGCGCACTTACGCGCCGCCAAGGTGGTTTTGACCAAAGCCTGTTGCAATTGGGCGCGTTGAGTTTTGATCAAGTCTCGCGCAGCGCGCATGTCGGCGGCCAGTTGCTTGAGTTGTCTGCGCGTGAAGTGAGTGTGCTGGAGGTGCTTTTGTCACGCGCTGGCCGCTTGGTGAGCAAAGACCAAATTTTGGATCATTTGTGCGAATGGGGTGATGAGGTCAGCCACAATGCAATTGAGGTGTATATGCACCGTCTGCGTAAGAAACTCGCCGAATCAGGCGTGATGATTTCGACCATTCGCGGCTTGGGCTATTGTTTAGAAAAACCAGCCAATCCCTCAAACCTATAAAAAATTATAAAAAACAATAAAAACGCCAGCCTCTGATAACGCGCCGTTGTCATCCTTTTCAACGTTCAACAAAGCCATCGAATCATGCCTCAAAATCCACGCCGCAAAACCCTGTTTGGCCAAATCATGCTGTGGATGATTGTGCCGCTGGCGTTGTTGTGGCCATTTTCCTTGTTGATGAACTACCACTTGGGGCGTGCGATTGCCAACTCGCCGTATGACCGGGCGCTGACCAGTCAAGTGGTTCAATTGAGCAGGCAAGTGGCCGCCAGCAGCGCCCATGCGCGGCCGCTGCAAGACCAATTGGTGCTGCCGTTTACCGTAGATGACACGCCGTTGCTGTTTCAAATCCAACCGTATGCGGGAGAATTGCTTATGGGCAGCCGCGAGCTGCCCGCGCCGCCTGCTGCGGACGAATTGGCGCTCAATCAGGTGGACGTCTATGATGGTCAAATCAATGGTGAATCGGTACGCGTGGCGTACATGTGGCTCGATGCCAGTTCCGTGCAAACCGATAAAACCAGCGCCGCGCCAAGTCTGATTTTGATCCAAGTGGCCGAAAAACTTGACGCGCGCAACCGCATGGCGCGCGAGATTTTGCAAGGCGTGGTGCTGCCGCAAATTGTATTTTTGCCAATTGCCGTATTGCTGATTTGGTTCGGACTCACGCGCGGTATTTTGCCGTTAAGTCGCGTGCAAGACCAAATTCAAGCGCGCAGCCAGTTTGACATCAGCGACTTATCCACCGAACAAATCCCAGAAGAAATGGAGTCGCTCATCACGAGCTTTAACCACGTCTTGGCGCGCCTGCGCAGACACATTGCCTTTCAAAAGCGGTTTTTAACCGACACCGCACATCAAATCAAAACCCCGCTCGCAGGCCTAAAAGCACAGGCCGAACTCGCCCTGCAAACCGCCGACCCGCTTGAACAGCGCAAAAGTTTGCGCCAAATTGCCGCCGCCTCCGAGCGCACCGCGCATCTGGTGTCTCAGCTCATTGCACTGGCGCGCACCGAGCATTTGGCCGAACAACAAATAGAGTTGCAACCCGTTGAACTCATTCAAGCCGCGCGCAACCAAATGATGCTCGCCGCAGACCATGCGCTGCAAAAAAAGCTCGAATTGTCATTTGAAGCGCCTGATTATGAAATATGGATTCAAGCCCACCCAATGCTGCTGGGCGAATTGCTCAAAAACCTGATTGACAACGCGATTTTTTACACCAGCTCCAGCGTGGTCGTGCGGCTCTCAAGGCAACAAGACGCCGCAGTATTCGAAGTGATTGATGACGGCGTTGGCATTGCGGTGGACGAGCGCGATGCAGTATTTGCACCGTTTTACAGCGTGCTGGGCGAACAAAGCAAAGGCAGCGGCTTGGGGCTGGCGATTGTCAAACAAATCGCCGAAATTCACGACGCCCACATTCACGTGCACGCCAATCATCAACTGCCAGACAACGCGCACATGCTGGGCTGCGTGTTTGATGTGCGCTTTTTGTGTATTCCCAAACCGCGTTAAAGCATTGGTCGATTCAAGCGGCAGGTTTAAATACCTAGGCGTTACATTCCACCCTATTTGTTACAACTAACGGATTATTGTTGATAAAAAATGTGCAATGACCACGCCATTTGTATATCATCTATTCGGCCGTATCCTTTATTGGCTCATTATTTGAAAAATAATCTCAGGAGAAAACGATGCCAAGCATTCGCCCAGAACTACAAAAAATAATGGATGATTTTGCCACCAAAGACCTTGGGGGCACAGCATCAGCAGAGGCATTGAATTTAAAAAGTACGTTATCAGCCCGCTGGTTATCAGCCATCAAGACACCAGTCGCAATCGCTTCAATGACCGCACTCCTTATGCTAAGCGCCTGTGCGCACACGCCAATCACCCCCCAATCAAAGGGGCAAGTCATGAATACAACATCAACGAATCAGCCCGAAACCCCACACTTAACCGCAGAGCAAGCCACTCTAACCGCATTGCGTTTTATTGGCAGTTTGCGCACGGCAGCAGATTTAAATCCAGAAAGGTTTAAGGAGGTGACGGGCGTGCAGTTGCGCATGCATCCAGGGCCGCCGATAAGTTTTCATTTTGGGGAATATCTAAGCAATGCATGGGGTTACGGTTTTGAGATTCGGGCATACCCACAACCCACATTTGAGTTTGGCTTCTCTACGGCGCCAGAGCTTTGGAATCAATACCCACCGATGACGGATGCGTGCACAGTTGACTTACAACGTTTTCAGGCCGAAATGTTAAAAATGGGTTTTGTGCATGCTTATGACACGCGTGTAAATATTATGAATCGCGTATTTAAAAAAGGGGGGTGGTACGTTTCGGTGGGGTATGTGGGTGAAAGTGAGCAAAACCCAGACCACTTGTGCATCAGTCGTGTGCTCGTTGCATCTACTGACCGCTAATTGTTTAAATTATTTTAGGAGAACGTTATGCCAAGCATTAGCCCAAAACTACAAAAAATCATAGATGATTTTGCCACCAAAGACCTTGGGGGCACAGCATCCGTAGAGGCGGTGAATTTAAAAAATACTTCATCAGCTCGCTGGTTGTCAGTCATCAAGATACCAGTCGCAATTGCTTCAATGACCGCACTCCTCATGCTAAGCGCCTGTGCGCACACGCCAATCGCCCCCCAATCAAAGGGGCAAGTTATGAACACAACATCAACGAATCAGCCCGAAACCCCACACCTAACCGCAGAGCAAGTCACTTTAACCGCATTGCGCTTTATTGGCAGTTTGCGTACGGAGGCAGATTTAAATCCCGAAAGGTTTAAGGAAGTGACGGGCGTGCAGTTGCGCGCGCGCCCTGAACCGTCGAAGAGTTTTGACTTTTCGGAACAGCTAACAAATATCTGGGATTACGGTTTTGATATAGGCTCATACCCGCAACCCACATTTGAATTTAGTTTCTCTAAGGCTCCAGAGCTTTGGAATCAAGATCCACCTATGACGGATACGTGCATAGTTGACTTACAGCGTTTTCAGGCCGAAATGTTAAAAATGGGCTTTGTGCATACTTATGATGCGCGTTTAAGTATTAGGAATCGCGTGTTTGAAAAAAGGGCGTGGTACGTTTCGGTGGGGTATGTGGGTGAAAGTGAGCAAAACCCAGACCATTTGTGCATCAGTCGTTTGTTCGCTATATATACTGACCGTTAATTGTTTAAATTATTTTAGGAGAACGTTATGCCAAGCATTCGCCCAGAACTACAAAAAATCATAGATGATTTTGCCACCAAAGACCTTGGGGGCACAGCATCAGCAGAGGCGGTGAGTTTAAAAACTACGTTATCAGCCCGCTGGTTATCAGCCATCAAGACACCAGTCGCAATTGCTTCAATGAGCGCATTCCTCACCCTAAACGCCTGTTCGCACACGCCAACCACCACCCAACCAAAGGAGCAAACCATGAACACAACATCAACGAGTCAGCCAGAAACCCCACACTTAACCGCAGAGCAAGCCACGTTAACCGCATTGCGTTTTATTGGTAGCTTGCGCACGGAAGCAGATTTAAATCCAGAAAGGTTTAAGGAGGTGACGGGTGTGCAGTTGCGTTCGTTCCCGGAATTGCCGGAAAATTTTCAGCTTGCGGGGCAGCTAACCAATGTATGGGGCTACGGTTTTGAGATTCGGGCATACCCACAACCCACATTTGAATTTGGTTTCTATAAGGTGCCAGAGCTTTGGAATCAATACCCACCTATGACGGATACGTGCACAGTTGATTTACAACGTTTTCAGACTGAGATGTTAAAAATGGGTTTTGTGCATGCTTATGATAAGCGTGTGAATATTATGAATCGCGTGTTTAAAAAAGGGGCGTGGTACGTTTCGGTGGAGTATGTGGGTGAAAGTGAGCAAAACCCAGACCATTTGTGCATTAATCGTGTGTTCGTTGAATATACCGACCGTTAATTGTTAAATTATTTTAGGAGAACGTTATGCCAAGCATTAGCCCAGAGTTACAAAAAATTATCGATGATTTTGCTACCAAAGACCTTGGGGGCAAAGCATCCGTAGAGGCGGTGAATTTAAATGACACCATCAACAGCTCGCCTCTTTTGGTTGAGCGCATGAATCTTGCTGTGAGCCAAGGTTATTTAAAGAAGATGGCTTTAAATACAGACGTGAATGCAGGGGCTTCATATTCGGTGGGCGGCCAAACCATGAATTTGAGCAAAAACACCTTAACAGATGCGACAAATGCTCATACAAAAGTGCAGGGAGATTTGGTGTTTCAAATTGGACACGAAAATCAGCACGCCTTTAACGCTTGGGCGCCAGCACCAGAAGGCTTTAGCAATGTTGCGTTTCAACAGTTTAACCAGCAGGTTGGTGCTATTTCTATCAGCCCCAATGCCGTGCATGATTACAGCGCGGCATTGGGTAGTCAGTTGGATGTACATCGGCGTGATGAAGCCATCGCCGAAATCGGCGGCTGGAATGCGTTGGTGAGCCGAGTTGCCGCACAGACGCATGGCACACCGTCACTCCAGCAAATGTATGTCGCCTCACCGGGGTATGCAGCAGATTTTGTAACGCAAATTGGAGTAGCCCATCCTTATTCTTATCAACTAAAGTCAAACTTATCCATCAACCCCGACATGACACTCACCGCATCCGCACAAAATATTGAAGCGATGGGGCAAAATTATTTTGACAAAAATGGCCAACAGGCAAGGCTTGGCGATGGGCACTCGGATTATCGCAACAGTTACGCAACCTTTTATTTGAGTCAGATTCATGCCAATGAAGACCTGCAACTTAATGCTTATCAAGCATCGCACCACGGTCACTCTCCAAAAGTCGTGATGGATACGGCAGGCTTGGGGCTTAAGGAGGATCAGATTGAGCGCAATGGTTTAAATCTGACGTATGCGACCGATAACGGTAGGGTGAGGCATGGCAACGATCAGACGCGCATGAGCTACTACAACACAGCGGGTTCAGTGGTCGAACATCATTTTGATCACACCGCCAGCGGCGTAAACAAGGGAACATATGTGCCAATTATTCTAAATGATGCGGCCAATAAAACGCCTGAACTATCCATGAACCCCAGCCAACCAGAACCTTTAGCACCCAACGCCGATGCGCGCGCGATGTTCGCGCATTTGCTGAACGCTGCGCGCAGCGATCAGCCTGATGCGATGATGGGCGCCATGAATCAGTTGAGCCAAACCGATTTTGCGCAACAGCGGCAAGCGCAGGACTTGCAATCAGTGCAACAACAGCAGGCGACTGAGCGTGAGCAAGCCCTCGCACAAAAGCAAGCGCAAGAACTTGCCGCGCAACAAGAACGCGAACAGCCGCAGGTCATGCAGCAACAACACGAGCCGCACTCACGCGCGATGGTACGTTAACCGCAACGATATGATTAAAATTAGGAAAAAATATGACGTCATCTGAAACAGAATTGAGCCACGAATTGATAGGACAACTTATTGCGGAGATTCAAGGCGTTAAAGCCGATAGAAGCCGCCATGAAGAGCTGATTATGGGGCTTGCCGTCCAGTCGGGCGAAATCATCACGCGCGTGGCGCAACAGACTTCGCAAGTGATTCAAAGCAATGAGCAGTTGATTGCACAGCTCAAGCAATTGCCCGAACACACCTTAAAAGTGGTTCACACCGCAGTCGATCAGCGTATGGCGCAGCTGGGTGTGGAGGCTTCACGACAAGTGGCTCAAGGCGTGAGCGTGCCTTTGCAAGACTTTGCCCAAAATGTAAAGGCCATGCACGAGCCTGTTTTAAATGAAACTCGGCAGCTGGGGCAAACGTTTCATAAATTGCGCGAAAGCGCCCAAGGTTTGTTTAATAAAATCCACTGGTCAGTCGGCGGTTCTTTGGCGGTTTTGGTTTTGGGCTCAATTGGCTTATTGTATTTTTATCAAAGCAGCATCCGTCAAACCAAAATGCAGGCCGATTGGGTACAAGCACTCAATCGATCTGATTTAAGTTTGTGCGGTGACGCCATCTGCACAAAAGTGTTGGATGCAAAAGGCAAGCCGCAGTATGTTCGGGTGGGCTTGAAGTAAACCAATACGGGCAAAACCATGGCAACCATTCCCAAACGCATTGGCGCGATTCCACGCTCGGACAAAAAAGTGATTGCTGCTTGCGCCGCAGGCACGGTGTTTGAGTGGTACGACTTTTATTTGTATGGCGCGCTCGCGGGCATCATGTCGCAGCAGTTTTTCTCAGGCGTGAAAGACAATGCCGCGTTTGCCTTTGCGCTCATGGTGTTTGCGGCGGGTTTTGCGGTGCGGCCGTTGGGTGCTGTGATTTTTGGGCGGCTCGGGGATTTGGTGGGGCGCAAATACACGTTTTTGGTCACCGTGTTAATTATGGGGTTTTCAACGTTCGCCATTGGTTTGTTGCCCTCATACCAATCCATCGGATTGGCCGCGCCGATTATTTTGGTGATTTTGCGATTGTTGCAAGGCTTGGCTTTGGGCGGCGAATACGGCGGCGCGGTCACGTATGTGGCTGAATGCGCGCCCATGGGGCGGCGCGGTTTGTATACGGGCTGGATTCAAACCACCGCCAGTTTTGGCTTGTTGTTGTCGCTGGGCGTGGTGTTGTGCGTGCGTACGGTTTTGGGCGAGGCGGCGTTTGAGTTGTGGGGCTGGCGCATTCCGTTCTTGTGCTCAATTGGTTTGCTTGCCGTGTCTGCTTGGGCGCGGATGCAGCTGGACGAATCACCGGTTTTTCAGCGCATGAAAGACGAGCGCAAAATTGCCAAGTCGCCTGTGCAAGAGACGTTTTTGCGCTGGGGGAGCGTCAAAAAATTATTGGTATCCACGCTGGGCTTGACCGCAGGCCAAGGTGTGGTCTGGTATGCAGGGCAGTTTTATGCACTGTTTTTTCTGAGCCAAACCCTAAAAGTAGACAGCAATACCGCCAGTGTGTTGATGGCAATTGCACTGCTTTGCGCTGCGCCCTTGTTTGTGTTTTTTGGCACATTGTCTGACCGAATTGGGCGTAAACCGATTATTTTGACGGGCTGTTTGATTGCCGCATTGGCGTATTTTCCCTTGTTTAAAGCGCTCACACATTACGCCAATCCTGCGCTGGAGGCGGCTTTACAAAAAACGCCCGTGGTGCTGGTGGCCAATCCATCAGAATGTTCGATTCAATTTAATCCGCTGGACGCAAAAAAATACACCAGCTCGTGCGACATTGCCAAAAATTATTTATCCAAGGCAGGCGTGAGCTATCAAAACCAAGCCGCAGCAGCGGGCACAATCGCGCGGGTGGAAGTGGGGGGCAAAGTCGTGCTGTCGCATGATGCCAAAAACGCAGGTGCACGCGAGAAAAACGCGGCCTTTGCCAAGTCCATGCAAGACGCGCTGCGTGAAAACGGTTACCCAGCACATGCCAATCCGGATGCGATTAACAAGCCGATGGTGGTGGTGATTTTGTTCATTTTGGTGTTTTTTGTCACGATGGTGTACGGGCCTGTGGCGGCGATTTTGACTGAGTTGTTTCCCACCCGCATCCGCTACACCTCAATGTCCATTCCGTATCACATTGGCAACGGCTGGTTTGGTGGCTTTTTGCCATCCGTCGCCTTTGCCATGGTTGCCGCGCATGGCGATATTTATTATGGTCTGTGGTACCCCGTTGGGGTGGCGTGCCTCACTGTTTTGGTTGGCGCATGCATGGTTAAAGACACACGCGACGTTGATTTGGCCAGTGACTTGGAGGACGGCTCTGGCGCTGTGAATGGCGCACAGGTCAAACAAACGCAGCGCGTGTGAATCTTTTAGCGCTGCGCGTGCGTCAAATGTGTGTATCACTTTGCCGTTTTCTGAATCTTAAGAAAATAAAATAAAAGAAAAGCCCTCGTTGAAACGAGGGCTTTTGGACAGCTGAAAAAGAGTTGAATCAAAAAGTCACAAATCACAAATTACAAAGCCTTGTAATCAATTCGACGGTTTTTTAAGCGACCAATTTCCGTATTGTTGTCCGCAACCGGCATGCTGTCGCCATAGCCCTTTGCGCTGACCGCTGTGGCCGCAACCCCGTTTTTAATCAAAAACGCGCGCACCGATTGCGCCCGTTTGGTGGATAAATCCAAAATAGCCGCAGGCGTGCCTTTGTTGTCCGCGTGGCCTGATACCTCAAACAAAAAATCAGCATGCTGCGTTAAACGCGCAGCCGCCGATTTAAGCACCGCTTGGTTTTCAGCGGGAATCGCAGCGCTGCCGCTGGGGAAATTGATGATTTGCATGCTTAACGCGTTTAAAACCTCTTGGCTGCTTGCATCTGGCGGTAAATTGGTCAAAGCATCTTGCGCATTGCCTGTGGCAGTTTGAGCGGCTTCTTGAATATTGAGCAAATACACTTTGGATTGTTCACCCAAAAACACCTGCAACGGCTCTTTGAGTTTGCCAGCCGTACCGCCCAAAGTCCAAACATCGCCCTTAACGCTTGCCTCAGTCCCAGGCAATTTAAAACGGTCAAACAGCCCCGCAATTTTTCCCATCCAATTGGCGTGCTTGGTGTCAGCATCCACCGTCAAATTATTCAGGTATTTGCCTTCGCCAAAAATCCGCTTAAGCTCTAAATCAATTTGATTTTTAATGGCGTCGTTTGGAGTCGTACCGCTCAGCATAAACATTTTGTTTTGATTCACCGCCGTCATTTCAACGTCTTTGCTCGCCACGGGCGCTTGCGCTTTAACGGGCGTAACAACAACCGGTGCGGGCTTTTGCGGCGTGTTGCCCCATTTTTCACAGCCCTTAAATAAAAGTGCCACCAAAATAACTGCCGAGGCAAGGCCGACGCCGCGCGCCCAATTGCCCGATTGAGTCGGTTGAGTGTTGCTCATAATGCATCCTTTGTGTGCCACAAACATGGCATAAAGTGGGTAAAATTTCTGTAGGCAATATTATGCACCGCATGCGCCGCAAACGTGGCTAAAAATCTCAAAAAAACCGCCAAGACGCGCAACAAAATTAAAAAAACCACTCATATATAAGACACAAGATTGGAAAACTGCATTAAAATTTGGCCATTAAAAATCAGTTGAGCGTTTTGCATCATCAGACAATTCAACCGCCTCTATTTATAGAATCTGAAAAATTACGGATAATGCGAATGATCCATGTTTTTCCCCAAAGGTCTCCGTTGTTTGTATAACCACTTTAAAAAGGACACACCATGTTACAAGCCTATCGCGAACACGTTGCCGAGCGCGCCGCTCTTGGCATTCCACCGCTGCCATTGTCAGCCCAACAAACGGGCGAGTTGATTGAACTGCTCAAAAACCCACCAGCAGGCGAAGCATCAACCCTGCTCGAACTCATCACCCACCGCGTCCCAGCAGGGGTGGACAATGCAGCCAAAGTCAAAGCGAGCTACTTGGCCGCTGTGGCGCACGGCACAGAAACATGCACGTTAATTAGCCGTGAAGCCGCCACGCAACTGCTCGGCACCATGCTCGGCGGCTTTAACATCAGCCCACTCGTGGATTTGTTAAGCGACGATTTGGTCGGTGGCATTGCGGCGGACGCACTGAAAAAAACCTTGCTCATGTTTGACCAATTTCACGACGTGGCAGAAAAAGCCCGCGCAGGCAACGCCCATGCAAACGCCGTCATCCAAAGCTGGGCAGATGCGCAATGGTTTACCTCGCGCCCAGAAGTGCCGCAATCATTGACCGTCACCGTATTTAAAGTCACGGGCGAGACCAATACCGATGATTTATCACCCGCGCCCGACGCTTGGAGTCGCCCCGATATTCCACTGCACGCCTTGGCCATGCTCAAAAACAAACGCGACGGCATCACCCCCGAAGAAGACGGCAAACGCGGCCCCATCGCATTCATCGAATCACTCAAAGACAAAGGCCATTTGGTCGCCTACGTTGGCGACGTGGTTGGCACGGGTTCATCGCGCAAATCAGGCACCAATTCGGTGCTGTGGTTCACAGGCCAAGACATTCCATTTGTGCCAAACAAGCGTTTTGGCGGCGTGTGTTTGGGGGCAAAAATCGCCCCAATTTTTTACAACACCATGGAAGACGCGGGCGCATTGCCCATCGAATTAGACGTGTCCCAAATGAATATGGGCGACGTGATTGAATTGCGCCCATACGAAGGCAAAGCCCTCAAAGACGGCGCAGTGATTGCCGAGTTTGCATTGAAATCTGATGTGTTGTTCGACGAAGTCCGCGCAGGCGGGCGCATTCCGCTGATTATTGGGCGCGGTTTAACTGCCAAAGCGCGTGAGTTTTTGGGCTTGCCCGCATCCACATTGTTCCGTTTGCCTCAAGCCCCAGCGGATTCAGGCAAAGGCTTTACCTTGGCGCAAAAAATGGTCGGCAGAGCGTGCGGCTTGCCCGAAGGCAAAGGCGTGCGCGCAGGCACGTATTGCGAGCCGCGTATGACTTCGGTTGGCTCACAAGACACCACAGGCCCGATGACCCGTGATGAGCTCAAAGACTTGGCGTGCTTGGGCTTCTCAGCCGACTTGGTCATGCAGTCGTTCTGTCACACTGCCGCTTATCCAAAACCCATCGACGTCAAAATGCACCACGAATTGCCTGATTTTATCAGCACACGCGGCGGGATTGCCCTGCGCCCAGGCGACGGCGTGATTCACTCATGGCTCAACCGCTTGTTATTGCCTGACACCGTGGGCACAGGCGGCGACTCGCATACGCGTTTCCCGATTGGGATTAGCTTCCCCGCAGGCTCAGGTTTGGTCGCATTTGCCGCCGCCACAGGCGTGATGCCGCTGGACATGCCCGAATCCGTTTTGGTGCGCTTCAAAGGCAAAATGCAAGCAGGTGTGACGTTGCGTGATTTGGTCAACGCCATTCCGCTGTACGCCATGAAACAAGGCTTATTAAACGTAGAGAAACAAGGCAAAATCAACGTGTTCTCAGGCCGCATCTTAGAAATCGAAGGCTTGCCGGACCTAAAAGTTGAACAAGCGTTCGAGTTGTCCGACGCCTCCGCAGAGCGTTCCGCCGCAGGTTGCACGGTTCACTTAAACCAAGCACCGATTATCGAATACATGAACTCCAATGTCACACTAATGAAATGGATGATTGCCAACGGCTACGAAGACCCGCGCTCACTCGCCCGCCGCATTCACGCCATGGAAGCATGGCTCGCCAATCCGCAACTGCTCAAAGCCGACGCAGATGCAGAATACGCCGCCGTGATTGAAATTGACCTTGCCGAGATTGTTGAACCCATCGTCGCCTGTCCAAATGACCCTGATGACGTCAAAACATTGTCAGAAGTGTCGGGCGCAGTGATTGATGAAGTCTTTATCGGCTCATGCATGACCAATATTGGACATTTCCGCGCCGCCTCCAAGCTGCTCGAAGGCAAACGCGACATTCCCGTCAAATTATGGGTCGCCCCGCCCACCAAAATGGACGCCAATCAACTGTCCGACGAAGGCCATTACGGCGTACTCGGCGCGGCAGGCGCACGCATGGAAATGCCGGGTTGCTCATTGTGCATGGGCAACCAAGCGCAGGTCAAAGAAGGCGCAACCGTATTCTCCACCTCAACCCGCAACTTCCCCAACCGCTTGGGCAAAAACTCATTTGTCTACTTGGGTTCAGCCGAATTGGCCGCAGTCTGCTCAAAACTAGGCCGCATCCCAACCCGTGCCGAATACTTGGCCGACGTGGGCGTGCTCGATGCCGTGTCAGACGACGTGTACCAATATCTAAACTTTGACAAAATGGCCGATTTTAGCGACGTGGCAGATGAAGTTAAGCTTTGATTGAAGTTGCAGTAACGTAAAAACAGCCCAAATCAACTTGGGCTGTTTTTTTACGTTGGTAAACCCGTCGAAAATAAGGTCGTCAATGCATACTTTATGCAAAAGTCATTGCTGGCTTGACCCGCAATTTTTTCGCATAAGGTGTGCGCACTCAATGTGGCGTTTTTTAAGTAGCGGTGCGAACGCGTAGCGAGGCAGTGATTTCAAAAAATCGAGCATTTTTAACGCGGCCTCATTTTAAAATCCAAATGCACCCGTATCGTCGGCCATTCAGCCGCCACAATCGAATACACCACTGTGTCGCGCAAAACGCCGTTGCTCAATGAATGCGCGCGCAGTGTGCCGTCAAACTGCGCGCCAAGGCGTTCAATTGCACGGCGGCTTGTCTGGTTTAAGCGGTGTGTGCGAAACTCAACCGCAATCGCGCCCCATACCTCAAACGCGTGCGCGAGCATCATGCGTTTGACGATGGTGTTAATGCCGCTGCGTTGCGCCGATTGCGCGTACCATGTTGAGCCGATTTCGACCCGCGTGTATTGCGCGCTGTGTTCCGCATTCATAAACGTGGTCATGCCGATGATGGTCTCGCCCGCGTCGGTGATTTCAATGATGGTAAACGGCACCATTTTGCCTTGTGCATACAAACCCAGCCGCCGCTCAATCTCAACCGCCATGCCGTCTGCCGATGGCACAGCCGTGTACCACAACGTTGACAAATCGCCGTCATCAGACGCAGCTTGCAAGCCTAATAAATGTTCAATGCTTAATAGTTCCAAGCGCACGCGCGGGTGTCTCAGTGTGGGGCAAATTAAATTCATGGCATTTTCTCCAGTAAGCTCAAACCTTGCGCCAAATCGGTGATTAAATCATCCACGTGTTCCAGCCCAATTTGGTAGCGCACCAAGCAGTTTTTTGGGGGCGCGTGTGAGCGGATGTGCTGCAAATGGCTTTGGTGTACAGGCAAGGCGAGCGACTCAAAACCGCCCCAGCTGTAGCCAATCCCAAAATGCGCGTATTGCTCCACCATGTGATTGATGGCCGATTCTGCATAATGTGGCTGAAACTCAACCGAAAACAAACCACTGCTGCCCGTAAAATCACGTTGCCACAGCGCGTGTTGCGGGTGGCTTGCCAATGCGGGGTGCAGCACGCGCAACACCTGCGGCTGTTGCTCAAACCATTGCGCAATGGCCAACGCGTTTTTTTCATGCTCGCGCAAGCGCACCGATAATGTGCGGATTCCGCGCAACACCAACGCCACATCGCCGCTGCCCGCAAACTGCCCCAAATCATGCGCCGCCGTTCGCACGCTGCGATGGCAGGCTTGATTACAAATCACCGCGCCCATCATCACATCCGAATGCCCACCCAAGTATTTGGTCACCGCCTGAATCACAATATCCACGCCGTGTGCAAACGCGTTAAAAAACAACCCTGTCGCCCACGTGTTGTCAATCATGGTTTTGATGCTGCGCGTTTGTGCAACGCGGCAAATGGCGGGCACGTCTTGTACTTCAAATGTCAAAGAACCCGGTGACTCCATAAAAATCACCCGCGTATTGGGTAAAACCAAATCCTCAATCGCCGCGCCAATCAGCGGGTCGTAATACGTGGTTGACACGCCCATGCGCTTGAGCAAGCCGTCGCACAGGGTGCGGGTCGGTGAATACGCGCTATCCACCATCAGCAAGTGATCGCCCGCGCTAAGTTGCGAGAGCAGCGCCACGCCAATTGCAGCCAAGCCTGATGGCGCTAAAAACGCCGCAAAGCCGCCTTCAATCTGTGCCAGTGCCTCGCATAACGCCAGTGACGTTGGCGTGCCTTTGCGCCCGTAAGTATAAGATTCACTGCCTTGCGCGTAACTCGCGTGCGCCGCATTGAGCTGTGCCACAGAATCAAATAAAATGGTGGAGGCTTGGTAAACAGGCACGCTCGCGGTGCGGGTGTGTCCGCCCAGCGGTGCGATTCGCCCTGCCGTGGCGCATTGGGTTTGTTTGTTGATGGAGGTCATAGTAAAAAAATGGAAAAGGAGGTTGGTTGAACGGTTTTTATACCCGAGTAGTTTTATCGGGTTTATGCTAGAATGCCAGCCATGTATTTAACAGATTGTAGCTCAAGCCATTTGCGCTGACCTTACTTTCACACACTGAGTAAAAACAATGAAGCTCACAACCAAAGGACGGTTCGCCGTTACCGCCATGCTTGATGTGGCATTGTTCTCGGACAGTAACCCCGTTAATTTAGCGGCCGTATCCGAGCGCCAGCAAATCTCGCTGTCCTATTTAGAGCAGCTGTTTGGTAAATTGCGTCGCGCAGGCTTGGTAGACAGCGTGCGCGGGCCAGGCGGCGGTTATGTCTTGGCGCAATCAGCAAACAAAATTACCGTGGCCAATATTGTTTCGGCAGTAGATGAAGACATGGATGCGCGCCAATGCGAAGGGCGCGAAGACTGCGTGGACGGCGGTCAACGCTGCATGACGCATGACTTGTGGAGCACGCTGAATCAAAAAATGTTTGATTATTTGGAGTCGGTCAGCTTGAGCGATTTGGTGTTGACTCAAAATACCCGCAGCCAAACATCCGTTCACCCAATGGTTCATGTGAAGTAATCGCGCTTAACTTAAGTGATTTAATTAAATTAAGTTTGCCACTAAGTTAAATATTAAATAACCCTTATCCGCCTTGGAGTATGTAATGACCACCCAAAAAATGCCCATTTATATGGACTACTCAGCCACCACCCCCATCGATCCACGCGTCGCTGCGGTTATGATTCCATTCATCACCGAACATTATGGCAACCCCGCATCGCGCAGCCATCCGTATGGTTGGGAAGCCGAATCTGCCGTTGAAGCCGCACGCGGCCACGTTGCTGCATTGGTGAACGCCGATGTGCGCGAAATCGTATTTACCTCAGGCGCAACCGAGTCAAACAATTTGGCGATTAAAGGCGCCGCGCAGTTTTATGCAGACACAAAAGGCAAACACCTCATCACCCTTAAAACCGAACACAAAGCCGTGCTCGACACCATGCGCGAGCTCGAACGGGTCGGTTTTGAAGTCACGTATTTGGATGTGCTGGACAACGGTTTAATTGACATGGACGTATTAAAAGCCGCCATTCGCCCCGACACCAGTCTGATTTCAGTCATGTTTGTGAATAATGAAATTGGCGTGATTCAAGACATTGGCGCCATTGGCGAGCTGTGCCGCGAGCGTGGCATTATTTTCCACGTTGACGCAGCACAAGCCACCGGCAAAGTTGAAATTGACCTTGAAACCCTCAAAGTTGATTTAATGAGTTTCTCAGCCCACAAAACCTACGGGCCAAAAGGGATTGGCGCCTTGTACGTGCGTCGCAAACCGCGCATTCGTCTAGAAGCCCAAATGCACGGCGGCGGACACGAACGCGGCATGCGTTCAGGCACATTGGCCACCCACCAAATCGCAGGCATGGGTGAGGCATTTCGTATTGCGAAACTCGAAATGGTCGCGGAGAACGCCCGTATCAAAATGCTGCGTGACAAATTATGGGCAGGTTTTTCCACCATGGAAGAGGTCCACATCAACGGTGACATCAATCAGCGCGTGCCGCACAACCTCAACGTCAGCTTTAATTTCGTCGAAGGCGAATCACTAATTATGGCGATTAAAGACGTGGCAGTTTCATCGGGTTCTGCCTGCACCTCCGCCTCGCTCGAGCCATCGTATGTGTTGCGTGCGCTCGGTCGCTCGGACGAGCTCGCCCATTCATCCATCCGCTTCACGGTTGGCAGATTTACCACCGAAGCCGAAATCGACGAAGTCATCGTTTTACTCCAAAGCAAAATCGCCAAACTGCGCGAACTATCACCTTTGTGGGAAATGCATCAAGAAGGCATTGATTTAAATACCGTGCAATGGGCGGCGCATTAAAATCGTTCAAAAAAAGTAAAACCTACTTTTTTTGAGTTTAAGTTAGAAATTAGAGATTGAAAATTAGAAATGTTGAGCGGGAAACCCGCACAACATTTAAAGCAACATCAAAGGAGAAATATCATGGCATATTCAGACAAACTCATGGACCATTACGAAAACCCACGCAACGTGGGCGCAATGGACAAAAACGATGACCACGTTGGCACCGGCATGGTTGGCGCACCCGCGTGCGGCGACGTGATGAAATTACAAATCAAAGTCAACGATCAAGGCATCATCGAAGACGCCAAATTTAAAACCTACGGCTGCGGCTCAGCGATTGCCTCATCATCGCTCGTCACCGAATGGGTCAAAGGCAAAACCGTTGACCAAGCACTAGAAATCAAAAACTCACACATCGCGCAAGAATTGGCTTTGCCGCCCGTTAAAATCCACTGCTCCATTTTGGCAGAAGACGCGATTAAAGCGGCCGTGGCAGATTACAAAGCCAAACACAACGCATAAGTGTCGGGCGGGCATTCATGCCCGCCAATGATGGATAGACGCAAAAATGGCCGGCATCAGCTGGCCTTACGACTTGGAGTCAAGCATGGCAGTTTCAATGACCGCGGCGGCGGCAAACCACGTACAAAGTTATTTAGCCAAACGCGGCAAAGGCATTGGCCTGCGCCTTGGTGTGCGCACCACAGGTTGCTCGGGCATGGCGTACAAGCTCGAATACGCAGACGTTGTGGGCAATGACGACAATGTATTTGAAGCCTTCGGCGTTAAATTATTGGTTGACCCAAAAAGTCTGCCGTATATCGAAGGCATGGAGCTTGATTACACCCGCGAAGGTTTAAACGAAGGCTTTAAATTCAACAACCCCAACGTCAAAGACGAATGCGGCTGCGGCGAATCGTTTACGGTTTAATCGCATACCACCGCGCCCCCATTGGTGGGCAGTGCCCACCCTACATTTACATCTATGAAACAAAACTACTTCGAACTGTTCCAGCTCCCCATCGGCTTTGTCATCGACTTGGCCGATTTAACTGCGCGCCACCGCGCCGTGATTGACAAAGTTCACCCCGACCGCTTTGCCGCCAAAAGCGCGGTTGAGCAACGCGTCGCCATGCAATGGGCCAGTTTTGCCAACCAAGCATTTGACACACTCAAATCCCCCGCCAGCCGCGCCCAGTATTTATTACAGCTCCACGCCCCGCAACTCGCCGCTGACGGCGCACGCGTTCCATTACCACCGCAATTTTTGATGCAACAAATGGAATGGCGTGAAGCCCTAGAAGACGGCAACAGCGATGCCGTGCGCGATGAAGTCAATGCCGCGCAAACCAGCGCGCAGGCTGATTTGGCCGCCGCTTGTGCTGCGCAAGACTGGGCAAATGTGCAAGTGGCATTGGCGCAAGTGCAGTTTATTGAGAACTTTGCGGGGCAGTTGGAACCGCGAGTTTAAAATGATGCAACCCGCAGTTTATATTTTAGCAAGCGGCATCAATGGCACGTTGTATATTGGCGTGACGTCCAACTTGGTGCAGCGCGTGTATCAACATCGGATGGGTTTGGTCGATGGTTTCAGTAAAAAATACAATGTTAAAATGTTGGTTTGGTACGAACAAGGCGACTCAATGGAGGCGGTTATTCGGCGCGAAAAAGCCCTTAAAAAATGGTCGCGCCAATGGAAGCTCGATTTAATCGAGACTCAAAATCCTGAGTGGCGTGATTTGTGGACGCAGATTGTTGGCTGAGTTTGTAAGCAACGGTTTGGATTTACCCACGCCCAATCTGATAGAGCAAAACGGATAAACCAAACCACCCGCGCCGTCATTCCCGCGCAGGCGGGAATCCAAGCAAACGCGCAGCGTTTGAATCGGTTCTGGTTGCGGTTGAATGGTTGTAAGCGGACTGCGTCCGCGTCTGGATTCCCGCCTACGCGGGAATGACGAGGTTTGAAGTGGTTTCAGTTGGTTTTAAAAGTATTGCGCGTGATGGTTTGAGTTTATGAGCGGTTTGAACTTATGAGCAGCTCGAATTTATGGGTTGAATCCGCCTTTTTAATAGCGGGTTTAGTTGTCAAACAAACAATGATTGGGATTTACCCACGTCAAACCTGATGGAATAAAGCGGATAAACCAAACCACCTGCGCCGTCATTCCCGCGCAGGCGGGAATCCAAGCAAACGCACAGCGTTTGAATCGGTTCTGGTTGCGGTTGAATGGTTGCAAGCGGACTGCGTCCGCGTCTGGATTCCCGCCTGCGTGGGAATGACGAGGTTTGGGGTGGTTTTAGGTGGGTTTAAAATACAGCGCGACGATTTGGGTTTATTTCAAGAGCGGGTTTCGCGTCAAACAAACGATGGAGGAGCGGGTTCAGGTGTTAAATAAACAATGGTTTGAATGTGTTCAAAACGGATAAACCAACCCATCCGCACCGTCATTCCCGCGCAGGCGGGAATCCAAGCAAACGCGCAGCGTTTGAATCGTGCGGGTTGCGGTTGAATGGTTGCAAGCGGACTGTGTCCGCGCCTGGATTCCCGCCTGGATTCCCGCCTGCGCGGGAATGACGTGGTTTAATTTTAAATTGAAGTTTTACGGAGGTAAGAATGGTTGATTTTTTTTCATCAGAAACAACTTGGACTGCTATAAGTGCAATCGTCACTTTCTTAGGTTTTCTTGCATCGATATGCTTTTTTAAGAAAAATGAGGCTGACAAAAAACAGACTCAAGAAAAACAAGAGCAAGAAAAAATCAAGAATGCGGCTATTTTTGTGTTGCTCGACATTGAGCATATGGACAAACAAAAATTAACCTTACAAGCAATGGTTGAAAGAAATCAATGCGATTTGCATTTTTACAAAAGCCTTATGTCTGGTTGCGGTGCTAATGTTTGGGCGCAATACAAAGGCATTCTCCTTAATAATGGTTTAGACCGTTATCAAGTTGAAATGCTTGAAAGCTATTATTCGATTTCGTGCGATGTTGATGACCATTTAAAACGTTGCCGTTCCGATTTTTATAAAGTGATGCGAGGCCAAGCTTTTTTTGAGTACGGCGATGGTGATACGCTACAGCTAACTAGTTACTCGGCTTATCAACTTTATCGAGAGGGGAAACTTACGCCTGCGGATTTTTGCGTTACGCCACTAGAAGTGGTTGAATATATCAAAAATGAGTTGGCGAAACTGCCTGATTTATCCTCATTAAAAACAGCCTTAAATAAAATTTCAGCTTAAGCCGATCCAAATTTTCACTAGACTCAGAACCCAAAATGGCACTCCTCCAAATCTCAGAACCCGGTGAATCCACCGCTCCCCATCAACACCGACTGGCCGTTGGCATTGACCTTGGCACAACCAACTCACTGGTTGCCACGGTAAAGCACGGTTTTCCAACTGTTTTAACCGACGAATCTGGCGCGGCGTTGTTGCCATCGGTTGTGCATTACGCAACCGATGCAACCACGGTGGGCAATCCCGCCAAAGCCTTGCAGGCAAATGACCCGCGCAATACGATTGCGTCCATCAAGCGCTTGATGGGGCGCGGCTACGCCGAGGCACAAAAGCTGCCGCATGTGGGGTATGAATTGCTCGACACCGCAGGCATGGTCAGCGTACAAACCGCGCAGGGCGCGAAAAATCCTGTACAGGTTTCAGCGGAAATTTTAAAAAGCCTCCACGAGCGCGCGGTGCAGAGTTTGGGCGACGACTTGGTGGGCGCGGTGATTACCGTGCCAGCGTATTTTGACGACGCGCAGCGCCAAGCGACCAAAGACGCGGCGCAATTGGCAGGGCTTAACGTCTTGCGTTTGCTCAATGAACCCACGGCGGCGGCGATTGCGTATGGATTAGACAACGCGGACAACGTGGCAAAGCAGGGCACGTTTGCGGTGTACGATTTGGGCGGCGGCACGTTTGATGTCTCAATCCTTAAATTATCGCAAGGTGTGTTTGAGGTGCTGTCAACCCACGGCGATTCGGCGTTGGGCGGCGATGATTTTGACCACCGCGTGTATTGCTGGGTTTTGGAGCAGGCTGATTTAATCGGGCTGCACGCCAATTTATCCGCGCAAGACATTCGATTGTTGCAAAGCAAAAGCCGCGCAGCCAAAGAACACTTGACCGCGCAAGGCGTGGCGAGCATTCGCGCCACACTCTCTGACGGCCATGTGGTCAATTTAATGCTCAGCCAAGCGCAGTTTTTTGAAATGACCAAGACCTTGGTTGACAAAACCATGCGCGTGCTGGACGAAGCCCTCACGCAAGCGGGCGTGGTGAGCAGTGATTTACAAGGCGTGGTGATGGTGGGCGGCGCAACCCGCATGTTGCACGTGCAACGCGCCGTTGCCGCGCATGTGGCTTGCCCCGTTTTGAACGACTTAGACCCCGACCAAGTCGTGGCATTGGGCGCGGCAATGCAGGCAAATCTACTGGCGGGCAACCGCACGGCGGACGATGATTGGCTGCTGCTCGATGTGATTCCATTGTCGCTGTGCGTAGAAACCATGGGCGGTTTGTCTGAAAAAATCATTCCGCGCAACAGCACGTTGCCCGTCGCGCGGGCGCAAGAATTTACCACGTTTAAAGACGGTCAAACCGCAATTGCGCTGCATGTCTTGCAAGGCGAGCGCGAATTGGTCAGCGAGTGCCGCTCATTGGCGCGGTTTGAATTGCGCGGCATTCCGCCGATGGTGGCGGGCGCAGCGCGTGTGCGCGTGACGTACCAAGTCGATGCGGACGGTTTACTCACCGTTGCTGCGCGCGAGATGACCAGCGGCGTGAGCAGTGAAATCACCGTCAAGCCATCGTATGGTTTGAGCGACGATGCAATTGCGCAAATGCTCACCGACGGCAACAGCCACGCAGCCGATGACATGCAAGCCCGCGCGTGGCGCGAAGTCACGGTCGATGCCCAGCGGATTGTGTTGGCAATTAAAGGCGCAATGATGGACGACGGCGAACTGCTCACCACCAGCGAGCGCACCGATTTAAACGCAGGCATGAGCACCGTCGAAACCCTGATGAACAGCAACCAAGTTGCCAATATTGACGCGCTGCGCGCCGCGATTGACGCGCTGGCCAATGCCTCCGAAGACTTTGCCGCCAAACGCATGGACAAAGCGATTTCAAGCGCGCTGGCAGGGCAGTCAATTGATAATATTTAGTAGAACATAAACCCGTAGGGCGCGATTCATCGCGCCCACCCACCGAAAACTAAATAACAGGGCGTGATAAATCATGCCCCTACAAACCCAATCAAACAATTTGAATGCCTAAAATGACCAAAATCACCGTTTTACCCCACCCAACTTTTTGCCCCAATGGCGCGACTTTTGAAGCACAAGTCGGCGTATCGGTTTGTGATAACTTACTCAACCAGCACATTGAGATCGAACACGCCTGCGAAAAAGTCGCCGCCTGCACCACCTGCCACGTTGTCGTGCGACAAGGCTATAAATCGCTCAATGAAATTTCAGATGTAGAAGAAGACCTGCTCGACATGGCGTGGGGCTTAACCCCTGTTTCGCGCCTGTCATGCCAAGCGATTGTCGCAGGCGAAGACTTGGTGATTGAAATGCCCAAATACACCAAAAATCATGCGAGCGAAGGCAATCATTGAGGTTAAGTGACGCGCCCAATTACAGCCCAGTCTAAATTTGTAGGGGTTTCACCATGAAACTAAAAAAATTATTGTCAGCAGGTGCGGTATGTGTCGTTTTAGCCATTGGCTCAAACGCTCATGCATCAGGTATTCCTGTTTTTGACGGTGCGGCCGCTGTAAGCAATGCTGAGCAGATGGCGAAATGGGTTGCGCAAATTCAAGAAATGAAAAATCAACTTGACCAAGCCAAGCAAACCTACAGCTCAATGGCAGGTTCTCGTGGTCTTGGCAATATCATGAACAACCCAGCATTGAAAAACTACATCCCGGCTGATTGGCAAAAGGTCTACGACTCTGTTAAGAGTGGTGGCTACAATGGTTTAACCAGTACTGCAAAAACCATCCGCGATTCTAATAACGTCTACGACAAACTGTGCTAATCTTACTGGCACTAGTAAAGAAGTTTGTGCACGTAGTGCCTCAAAAGGCGCACAAGACAAAGACTACATCGGCAACGCTTTGGACGCTTCAAAAAGCCGTATCACTCAAATTGAAGGCTTGATGGGGCAAATCAACGCAACGTCAGATGCAAAAGCAATTGCTGAAGTACAGGCTCGTTTCGCAGCAGAGCAAGCAATGATGCAAAACGAAGCTACTAAGTTGCAACTTTTCAAAATGATGGGTGATGCGGAAGAGAAATTGATTGCGCAACAAGAACGAGAGTTGAGCAGCAAGCGCTCTAACGCTGTAAAAATGCCTAAAATGAATTAATTGGCAAAACCTGTTATCAACCCTATGTGCTGCGGTTCGCCGCAGCATCTCAAAAACTTTAAAGGCTTTATATATGAAAAAGATTATTTTAGTTGCGTCAATGATTTTTGTTGTTTCAAACGTTTCAGCTTGTGACGATAATCAAGCAGAAAAAGATAAGAAAGAACATGAGGCCTCTGTCTTGCGGAGCACTCCTGTACCGATGCCAAAAATTGACCTGGGTACACCAACACCTCTATCTAACCAACAAAAAAATCCAGCACCCGCACCAGAGATTAAATTGGGCGAGCCAAACGTAAAATAAAGGGGAATATCAATCATGGGCATTTTTACAGAAATTGGCAATGACTTTGAATCAGCAATTGGCTCGTTTGTGTCAGGTACAGCCTCAAATGTCATTGACCTAATTGCCCCTTGGGTTCTAATTAGCGTCACAATATATTTTTTGATCACGGGTCGTGATGAACCATGCCCTACGCAAGCATCGCATCTGTTGGCGTGGCCAATGTCGTGCAAATAACCGCGTAGGGTGGGCACTGCCCACCGATTCATGCCAGCCAAATGCGCAAAAAGGTGGGCAATGCCCACCCTACAAATGCCTGCGCCATCGAGCATAAATAACGGCATTAAAACACCTTGGTAGGGGCGTGATTCATCACGCCCAACAGCCCAAACAAAGGGCGCAATCACTTGCGCCCCAACGATGGTAGAAATAATAAACTGTGATTAAAAGCTCTTAGGCACCGCCAGCTTAAACCGCACGCCCAATAAGCGCAGCAATACAATCAGCGCGCTGGCAAGCCCCAAACACAGCAAATCATTCAGCCCAAAAAATTGCAAGCCAATAAACACCCAAGCCCCAGCAAATGCGCATGATGCGTACGGGCTGCTGTCGCTGAGCAACATCGGCGTGTCGCCGCACAACACATCACGAATCACGCCGCCAAATGCCGCACCAATCACCCCAAACATTGCCGCAACAAAATACGGCATGCCTGCCTCCAACGCCACCGCCGTACTGGTAATCGTAAAAATCCCCAAGCCCAGCGCATCGGCAATCACCATGCCACGGCGCGTAAACACGCGGTGCATAAAATCAATCGCTTTGCCAGCGACCAGTGAGCAAACAAACAGCGCAATCACATAATTTTGATGCTCCACCCAAAAAAACGGGCGGCGGTCAAGCAGAATGTCGCGCAATGTCCCGCCGCCAAAGGCCGTTGCAAACCCAACCACAAACACGCCCACCGCATCAAACTGGCGTTGACGTGCGCGGATAAACCCCGAAATGCAAAAGGCAATAATCCCAATTGCCTCAATAAACGGCAGCAGCTTCATCACGGTCATTGAATTCATGGCGTCTTTTTGGGTAAATGTTTAAACACGAACATCATCAGCAACAAACCCGCGCCAATGATTGCGGCACAAGTGAAAAGCAGCAGATTCGCACCACCGGCAAGCCACATAAACGTGAGCAGCGGCGGGCCCATAATTGCACCCAAATTCCCAAGCTGGGCAATTGCCGCGATGGATTGGCTTTGTTGCAGCGGCTGATGGGTCAAATAAGGAACCATGCCGTAAATACTGCCTTGTTGTAAGCCAAGTCCAAAAAATATGGCAACTTTAAAGACACTTAAGTTCATTTGTGCAAAGTTAGCTACAATTAAAAGCAGAATGGCCGCCAAAGTCAATCCAAAAGCCGCACGCACCATCTGCGGCGGTGTGGCGCGGTATTGCACAATCAGCCCCGCCACAAATGCCCCTGCCAATGTAAACAGCGGCATGGCCACACTCACCCACGGGGCAGGCGCACCCAATTGTGGCAACAATGTCAACAGCGCCACAAATAACGTGGTGTAACACATAAACATCAAGCTGGGCAAAGCGGTGCGCAGCTTGCCGTAAATTTCGACATGCAATTGCAACATGCGCCGCACATGAATCGGCTCAGGCGTTGTCACAATTAAATTGCGGTCAAGCTTGAGCGCAAAAAATACGCCCATGAACAACATCAACGCACCATGCGCAAAAAACAAACCCGACACCTCAAAGCGCGCCAACCACCAAGGCGCAAATGCATTGGTCAGCGCAAACGCCATGCCAAAAAAAGTGCCCCACAAACTCATCACCAACGAGCGGTGACGCGGCGCACTGGCCGCCATTAACGTGGGCGCTGTCACCACAATGGCCAAATGCGATATTCCCTCTAAAACCCGCAACGCAAACATCACGCGCAGCGGTGGCAATGTCGATTCAACCAAAGACAACGCGCCGCCCAAAAACAAAGCCATTAATAAAATATGTTTGTAACCCCAACGCTGAATAAACAAGCCCGCGCACGCAGCAAACACCACGCCAAACAAACTGGTAATCGACAGCAGCCAGCTCATGGCGCTTTCAGAAATACCGTAATGGGCTTGCAAAGTCGCAAACGTCACAGAGACTTGCGAGAACTGCATCGCTGCGCTCATGCCCGCCAACCATAAGGTTAAAATCAGCGGCCAATTGGTTTTTTGTGTCAGTGCGCTCATATTGCCTCCGCCACGTGCAGTAAAACCAACACCGCGCCATGCCCGCCCGCCTTAGCTGGCGCGGCACAAAACGCCAGCACATTGTGATTTTGCACCAGCCAATTGCGCACGTTTTGTTTTAAAACCGCCTCGCCTGTTTTGGAGCCATAACCTTGACCGTGGACAATACTCACAACGCGTGCCTTGCTGTTTTGGACTTGGTACAAAAATGCACTCGTGGCAATCCGCGCTTCCTCAGCGGTTTTACCGTGCAAATCCAAACGCAACGCAGTCGGCCAAAAGCCCTGTTGCAGTTTTTTGAGCAACGCATCAGGCACGCCTTGGCGCACATAAATCCCCAATTCATCATCCCGCAAATGCCGCGCATCAAAGCCATCGGACAAATCATCTTTTGCCTTGGTTGTGGCGGCAGGGCGTGGTTTTTTGAGCTCAGGTAGTTTCATGTCGCGCGGTGGATGAATGTATTTGGGGCTGGTTTTAAGGGGAATAATCCCTTTCACCGCCGTGGCAAATTCACTCGCCAGCGCCTGCTCGCGCTGCTTGGCGGCTTTTTGCGCCAACGCAGCTTGCTCGCGCGCCAGCAGCTCTTGCTCAAGGTCTTTTTTGAGCAGGTTTAAATCGGCAAGACCGTAGGATTTGGCTTTCATAGGCTTTTTATGTTTGGGTTGATGTCATTAAAAAATCGCTCGGTTGCGCCGAACGATTTTTTATCCGCCGCGCATCAACTTAAATGCGCGAGCCAAAAAAATTACTTGTCTTCCAAAAACCGCTGCGCATCCAACGCCGCCATGCAGCCCGAAGCCGCGCTGGTAATCGCTTGGCGGTAAATATGGTCTTGCACGTCACCTGCGGCAAACACGCCCTCGATATTGGTCGCAGTCGCATTGCCTGCGCTGCCGCCTGCGGTTTTGATGTAACCATTTTCCATATCAATTTGACCCGCAAAAATATCGGTGTTTGGTTTATGCCCAATCGCAATAAACACGCCGTCCACAGGCATTTCTTTGGTCGCGCCATCGGTAAATGATTTCAAACGCAACCCCGTCACGCCCGACGCATCACCCAACACCTCATCCAAGGTTTGATTCCATTCAATCGTCACATTGCCCGTAGCGGCCTTTGCCAGCAAACGGTCGATTAAAATCGGCTCGGCGCGGAACTTATCGCGGCGGTGAATCACCGTGACATGGCTGGCGATATTGGACAAATACAGCGCCTCTTCAACCGCCGTATTGCCACCGCCCACCACCGCAACGGGTTTGTTTTTGTAAAAAAAGCCATCGCAAGTCGCACATGCCGACACGCCGCGCCCCGCAAAGGTCTCTTCAGACGGCAAACCCAAATACTGCGCCGACGCGCCCGTGCTAATAATGAGCGCATCGCACGTGTACGTGCCAGAATCGCCCACCAAACGCATTGGTTTTTCGTTCAAATACGTGGTGTGAATGTGGTCAAAAATCATTTTGGTATTAAAGCGTTCCGCGTGTGCTTGAAAACGCTCCATCAGCTCTGGGCCTTGCACGCCATCCGCATCGGCAGGCCAGTTTTCAACGTCCGTGGTGGTCGTGAGTTGGCCGCCTTGTTCAATTCCTGTGATTAAAACGGGGTTTAAATTGGCGCGCGCCGCGTAAATCGCAGCGGTATAACCCGCAGGGCCAGAGCCCAAAATCAATAAACGTTGGTGTTGGATATTTGTGGTCATGTTGATCCTTTTTTTGGGTTAAATGGTTTCAAGTGCGCTATTATACTTGGTTTTAGCAATGCTGCGCCCCTCCAGACAGAAAGTAAATGACATGGCAAACAAGCAAAAAATCCCCAAATCTGACTACCAAGCCGAGCCGATTAGCTTCTCAGAACTTGACGGCGTGCGCTATTTGCACTTTGGCACGCCGTGGGTTCAAGGCGCGATGAATCTGAAAAAACCGTTTAAATTAGAACTCGAATACGCCCAAATGATGATGGCGTATTTGCTGTTTCAGCCCGCGCCCGCGCAAGTCGCACAGCTTGGCATGGGCTGCGCCAGCCTCACCAAGTTTATTTACAAACACATGCTTGACACCCACTCAACCGTGGTTGAACTCAACCCAGACGTGATTTCAGCCGCCTACGCCATGTTTAAACTGCCCGTAAGCTCAAGCATCAACGTGGTGGAGGCCGACGCCGCACAGTGGGTTGCCACGCAAAAAAACGCGTTTGATGTGCTACAAATTGACTTGTACGACGCAACCGCACGCGGGCCAGTCTGCGATTCGGTTGGGTTTTACACAGACTGTTTCAATGCGCTAAACGACAACGGCATGATGACCATCAACCTGTTTGGCGAACACCCAAGCTTTGTCAAAAACATCAATCATTTAAACAAAGCCTTTAAAAACCGCGTCGTGGCGCTGCCCGTCATCCATGAAGGCAACCGCATCGCCCTCGCATTTAAAGGCGCGCCAATTGCGCTTGAATGGACAGAGCTGTACCGCCGCGCCGACGAAATCAAAGATGCCTACAAACTCAAAGCCAAGCGCTGGGTCAGCGGCATCAAAGCCGCGCACCCGCACGACGTATTTCATATTTAGTAGGCAAAAAACGCCATTGCGGCTTTGTTTGCCCCCCAATCTGCGGGTCAAACAAAGCGCACCAAACCCGCCATCACAGCTTAAAACCAAATTTAAACATCACGTCAACCAACCAGAGAAAACCCATGAGCGCACACCAATTATTCATCGTAGACACAGCCATTTCATTAGACAACGCCCCCAACCAAGCCCGTAAAATGTACGCGCACCTGCGCGCGCACAACATCATTGACGCAGGCCTGCACCCAGCAGGCGCATTGGCCAACTGCTTTGAACCCAGCTTCAAACTATCAAACGCCTACATGGTTTTAAATGAGCCCGCAGGCGCAGCCAAAGACCGCGTGATTGAGGGGATTTCCATCAACGTATTCGGCCACTATTGGGCAGAGCAAAACGGTGAGATGACGCTGCAAGAGTTTGGCCAAACCAACCCGCCAATCGCCATGCAACAGCGGTTTGATGGTTTTTTTAGCAACGACGACGGTGGCTTTTCGGCCAGCTGCCCGCACTGCAAAACGCAGGTACACATCTCGGACGAAGAATCAGACGACTTTGCCGAAGCCATCACAGAATTTGTGTGCAGTCCGAATGTGCCTAGTTTGAACTGCCATTCCTGCCACCGCACCAGCCCACTCAACCAATACCACTCCAAAGACTTTGCGGTAGGCTATTTGGGCGTCACGCTCAACGGCATTGGCCGCCTCAAAATCAGCCCAGAGCAACGCGTCAAACTGCTCAAAGACTTGGGCTTTGCGCAGTTTGGCGCCAGCGTTGTATTTGCCGCCAATCACGTGAATTAAAAGTGGTTGAATCCGCTTTTTTGACCTCCAAAGACGCGATTGCCCAGTTTGAACGCGACCACAACCGCCCACCAGACGGCACATTAGGCGCAAAAGACACCAAGCTTTTATACGACACCTTCAATCAAGCCACCAAACTGCTGCACGACAACGGCGGCGTGCTCGCCCAAGGCATGCACCACGCGCCATCAAGCAAGTTCTTCGGCAAAACCACGCAAGCGGCTCTGCAACAGTTCTAAGAAAAAAACGATTTGCCCGCAGACGACGTGCTCAAGCAAACAGACATTGCCCGCGTGGCTGGTATATCCACAAATTGGGTGCAGTGTGTGGCGTTAGCCTTGCTTATTTCGTCTTTAAATTGGGGTAAAGTAAGTGGATTTTAATGATTGAAGTAAGCAATAAATCGGTCGTAATAAGGATGATTGAAATTAATTTCGTACGTTATTATGTTTATAAATAGGTTTTTTAGAGGTTAGTATTAAACAATTGGCTGAAAGGTGTCGATGTTTTGGTTTCGATATGTGGCCTGTTGTTTGGTCTAAAGATGCTTATTTGATCCGTCTCAATTGAACTAAAAAGGAGCAACACCATGACACAACAAATCGACCCCGTAAAACTAAAAGCCGCCGCCGAACACTTTGAGTGGGTGTGTCAGCAATATCCTGATAATGATGATGTGCAGGGTTTATATCGTGGCTTGCAAACGATGATTGAGGAGGCTAGGGTGGGGCGGGTGATTGAGCCTGTGGCGGATAGGCAGGATGTGCCATATGGCTATTCCTTTGCTGATGGTAAATTTCAAGGCTATGACAATCCAAGCGTGGATAGTGCATATTATGGTTTTTCAAGAGAGATGAGAGGCGGCTTGTCAGACGCAGCCAAACGAACTATTGCGAAACTTGCAGCAATGGATGCTGAAATTAAAGCAGGAGGTCTCGCATGAATGACTTTGACTTGACACCAGAAGGAATTAAAAACCAATACGACGAAAAAACCATTGCAGAAGCCAAAACATTTAAAACTCACGGAGTAAGTGAGCTGGATGCGGACGCTTATTTAAATACATCTGATGGAAAGCTGTATTTTAAGAGACTTCGTGAGTTTGACCAAAAGTCTTCTTTCGATGATTTATATGACCGCGCAGTTGGTCAAATCCGCTCAGGCACCGACCTCCCGCGCATGGAAATCATGAACGAGCCGCTTGTCCAACTTGTGCCCGCTGGTGGCAAACCACCATCAGATTCTATGCCTTTTTGGATAAAAGAAGCGGACTTTCAAGCGGCCAGCAATGCAGGTTATGATTTGTTTCTTCATTTTGGACTTCCAATTAAATCAGAAAATTACGATGTATATCGAATCGCACCAAAAGCACCAACTATGGTATGGGTTCGCCAATCAAAATCACCTAACGGAGAAGCAAAATGACCCAACAAATTGATCCCGTAAAACTTAAAGCCGCTGCTGAACACCTTGAATGGGTGTGTCAGCAATATCCGAATGATGAAAAAGTACAGGGTTTGTACAACGGCTTGTTGCCGATGATTGAGGAGGCTAAGGCTGGGCGGGTGATTGAGCCTGTGGCGGATAGGCAGGATGTGCCTTATCAATGGGCTGTAAATGTGGAAGGACTTTATGATTCATATCTGCAACCGAGCGTTAGAGGGGCTTATGTTGGCTTTTCAACAGAAATGAAAGGTGGACCAACTGATACGGAAAAAGAAATCTATTCTTATCTTGATGAATTAAGAGCGGCTAAAAATGGATGTCAATCATGATTAACGATTTTGATTTAACTCCTAACGAAATCAAGCAGCAATATCCAGAAGAAGTCATCAAAGAAGCTAAGACCTTTAGAACTCATGGTGTAAGCGAATTGGAAGCGGATACTTACTTAAAAACACCCGAAGGGAAAAAATATGTGCAAAGACTTTTTGAAGCTGATCCGCACGCAAGCAATGATGAAATAACTACCCGCGCCATCGGTCAAATCCGCTCAGGCACCGACCTCCCCCGCATGGAAATCATGAACGAGCCGATGATTAAAATCGTTGCGCACGGCAAAGGCGTTTCTGATTACACCGTGTTTTTTGGTCCAGAGTCTGAACTTCACACGGCAAGTGCCGACGGTAAAAATCTATCTAAATATTTTGCTTTGCCCGCAGGTAGCGATGGGCAGCAATTTGACGTATATCGCATAGTGCCCAAGCAACCCACCGAAGTGTTTATCAGTACGGTAGCACCCAGCACTGAATTTGATGGTCAAGTGGTTAAAGCAGGCGGTGCAACGCAGTATCTAACCCCCAATCGCGCCTTATACGAAAAACCCGAATTCGTCACAACCGTTCAAAACCGCATCTTCATCCCCCACCAAAAAGACCTACAAATCCCCAGCGACCTAAAAAACACCACCATCCAAACCATCGGCGGCATCAATCGCACCGAACTTGCCACAATGAGCGACGAGTTAATCGCCAAAGGTTACAGCCAACCCAAAGCGCTTGAAGCCGTTAACGCTCGTGTGGCCGTAAGCTCAGCATTAGAAGAGCTTAAAACTGGGCGCGCAATCCAATTACCTGATGGGTTTAACCACAGCCTCACCACGTTACGTGATGCTGGCGTTGCGTTAAAAGACTCGCCGCAGAGCCTTGCGCTAGGCAAGCAAATTACAGCAGGCACCGCGTGGGTAAATGGTGATGCGGGTTTGGCGCAGACCGTGCTCAATGCGCCAGCAAAAGCCACCCAACCATCAAGCACTTTCAGCATTGCCCACAAAGACGTCAATGCTCCAGAACCGATCCTACCTAAACGCGCCATTGAAACCAGCCCGCCACCAACCATGAGTACGCACCAAGCAGTGACAGCCGAACAGTCGCAACGACAAGCCGCTGAACTGCAAGAAATCAACCGCCCCGTTGTTGCAGCCGAAGCGCAAACCCGCAGCGCGCAAGCTGCTTTGCAAAATCAAATCAAGGCTGAAAGTTTAAAACCCCACATACCGCAAGCCGTCAAGCCAATAACGCATGTGGGCGCTGTTGAGGCGGTATCCAAAACCCCCGACATTTCCATAAAACCAACCGTACCAGCAGTACCAACAGGACTGATAGGCGAACTGGCAGACTCTCCAGCAGTCAAACTCGCAGGCAAAGCCGCCACACCGCTTGCTATAGCCGCAGGTGCATACGCGCTTGGCAAGCAAGTCAGTGATGGCATTGCCAATGAAACCACCGCCCAAGGCAAGGTCAGCGTTGGCACGAGCGTTGCCGCCAATACATTGCTAGAAACAGGCGTTGGCGCAGTGGGCGCGGCTTACGGCACAGTCGAAGGTTGGGTGGTGGGCGCAGGAGATTATGGTAAAAACGGTCTTTTGGGGGCAGCCATTGGCGCTGGGGCAGGCGCAAAACACCGTAGCACCCAGCTTGTGGCCGATTTCAAAGCCACATCAATAGAAAACACCATCAAAACAACGGCGGCAGACTGGACGGATACTGGGTTTAAAGCCTACAACGGCTCGACCTTTGAACACACGGTGAACACCGTTTCCACCAAAACCAATGCATTCATAGCCACCTCAAACCAAGCACTTAACGACGTGAGCAACACCATCTCCCAAACCTATCAAAACTCAGGCGCAGCACCGTATGTAAACCGCGCCGCGCAGTTCACCGAACACGCAACCCAAAGCGCCGCCCAAGCCGTAAAACCTGCAACCGATTATGTCTCAGAGAAAGTTGATGTCGCACAAGAAAAGCTCAATGGCTACTGGAACAGATTCACCCAAACAGAAATCGCCCAAAAGCTCACCAACGGTTACAACAAAACCGTTGCAGACACCAATCAAGACTTAAACCGCGCAGGCATCCCAACAGGAGAACCCGCAGCACAAACGCCAGCACAACCCCAAGCACAACCCGCCCCCGCCCCCAAACCCATCGAAATGGGCATGGGCGCAAATGGCAAAGGGGTCAAACAAGTACAGCAAGCCCTCAACGCCTTGGGTGCCAACATCCACACAGATGGGCATTTTGGTAAAAGCACCGCTCAAGCGCTCCAAGCCTTCCAGCGCGTACACCATCGACAACTTAACGTAGACGGCACGGTCGGCGACAATGACATCTCAGTCATCCATCAAGCCCTCAAGCGACAAGCGAACATCAAAAACGGCCAAAGCAACCTTAACGAATTGGGCGCAGACCTCAAAGTCAACGGCCGCATGGACAAAGCCACCGTTGCAGCGGTCAAAGAGTTCCAAACCGAGCACCACCTCAAAGTCACAGGCGCGCTCAATAACGCCACCCAAAAAACACTCGGTCATGAGGTACAAGAGCAACGGCAAACACACATCAAACAGATTCAAACCGCACTCAACGAGCTCGGCGCAGAGCTCACAGTCGACGGCCACATCGGTAAAGCCACCGTTGCGGCAGTAAAAGACTTCCAAACCGAGCACCACCTCAAAGCCACAGGCAAACTGGATGGCAATACCATAAACGCGATGAACCAAGCCCTTCAAACCCAACAGCAACAACAGCAAAGCCCCGCACGCACAACAGAGCCCGCCCAAATGCAGCCAAGCCCCGCCACACCCAATGCAGCCCAGCCCGCTGTTTCGCCCGAACAAAGCAAACAGGTAGAGCAAATGGTCAGTGCATTATCGAGCACGCCTGCATTTGGCGCATTACCGCCTGATGTACAAAAAGCCATGGCGGCACAGATGATGGAAGCGGCACAGGCGGTGAGCCCTCAGCCTCAAGTACCCACCCAAGTTCAAGCACCAACCCCGAACAACGCAGACACAGCAATCCTCGCGCCAAATGCATACACACCGCCCGCAACGCAACCCGTACAAATGACCGCCCGCATGGCTGATTTGCATGCACAAATCACCCAACAGTTTGGCGACCAATTAGACCATTTGTCCGCGAAGGACAAAAACAGTGCGCTGGCTATGACCACGCAAGCTGCCGTGAGTATGTCGGCCAAGTCGATTGATTACATTCACGTGAATGATGAAGGCAAAGTCTTGATGGGCTTTAACAATAACGTGGGCTACAGCAATTCGGTCAACCTAAACGATGCACCCAAATTGGATGCGCAGTCTGTGTTGGCTGATACGGTGAATTTGCAGCAGGTACAGCAGGCGGATGTGGCGCAAAGGCAGATGGAGAGGCAGGCTCACGCTGGCTTGGGGATGAGCCGATAAATGATTGGGCGAGTCTGTTGTGCAGTAAGGCGAGGGCTTATTTTGTTGTCATAAAAACGATTGTTGAAAAACCAAATGAAGGTGGGTTGTATGAAAAAAGAACATGTGAAGTGGGTGTTGCTTGGGGTATTTTTTATTGCCTGTTTGGTGGCGGGCTGTTATTTGTCTGGTTATATTTTAATTTTTTGGCTGAACTTAAAAAAGGTCACGCTTGGGGCTGGTACGTATTATTCGTATTATTCGGTCAAAGACATGGCGCGCATTGCGCCGTTTGCTAATCAGATTAAGGTGTCTGGCATGGTTGGGTTTGGGTTGCCGTTACTGGTGTTTTTGGGCGGGTTGATGGCTGCGTTTAAAAAAGCGCCTGAGTCGATTCATGGCAATGCGCGCTTTGCAACGGCGAGCGATTTGGCGCAAAAAGGCATGTTTAAGCCCTCGGCGAATGGGATTGTGGTTGGGAAGATGAATAATAAATTGGTGCGTTTGGATGGCCAGCAATTTGTTATTTTGGCGGCGCCCACGCGCTCGGGTAAAGGGGTGGGGATTGTGATTCCCAATTTATTAGATTATCAAGAGTCGATGGTGGTTTTGGACATCAAACAAGAAAACTTTGATTTGACCAGTGGCTGGCGCCAATCCCAAGGCCATGCGGTTTTTCTGTTCAACCCTTTTGCTGAGGATGGGCGAACGCATCGTTGGAATCCGCTCACATATGTGTCAAAAGACAAAAATTTTAGGATTTCTGATTTGATGAGTATTTCGGCCATGCTGTACCCTGATGGCAATTCGGATCAAAAATTTTGGGTGAGCCAGGCGCGCAATGCGTTTTTGGCATTTGCCTTATTTTTGCTTGAAAAAGTTGAGGCGCAAGAAAAAGATGGTTTGCCAAAGAAAATGCAGGTGATTTGCACATTGGGTGCCATTTATCGCCTAAGCTCTGGCGATGGTTCGGATTTGAAAGAATACTTGCAAGGTTTAATGGCGCAGCCACATTTGAGTGAAGATGCCAAAACCGCATTTGCCAATCTAACCAGCCAAGCCGATGACACGTTTTCGTCGATTATGGGGATGTTTAAAGAGCCTTTAAATGCATGGATTAACCCGATTGTGGATGCGGCAACCAGCGCGGATGATTTTTTACTCACGGATTTGCGCAAGCACAAAATGACGGTTTATGTGGGGATTTTGCCAAACAAATTGGCAGAAAGCCGCTTGATTGTGAATTTGTTGTTCAGCCAAATCATTAACTTAAACACCAAAGAGCTGCCACAAAACAACCCAGACTTGAAGCACCAGTGCTTGTTGTTAATGGATGAGTTTACAAGCATTGGTAAAGTAGACATCATCGCGTCGGCTGTGAGTTATATGGCGGGCTATAACATCCGCCTGCTGCCAATTGTGCAGTCACTTGCCCAACTGGACGCCACGTATGGCCGAGAGCATGCACGAACCCTTGTGACCAACCATGCGTTGCAGATCATTTATACGCCGCGCGAGCAGCAAGATGCGAATGATTACTCGGAAATGCTGGGATATACAACCGTTAAAAAACGCAATGTGAGCCGTGGGCGAGAAAGATCGTATTCAGAAAGCGAGGAGCGCCGCGCTTTGATGCTGCCCCAAGAGCTTAAAGCAATGAGCGCACAAAAAGAGGTGTTTTTGTATGAAGGGATTCCACACCCTGTGCTGTGCGATAAAATCGCGTATTACAAAGACCCGTATTTCACAGCGCGCCTGTTGCCTGCGGTGAAGATTGAGCCAATGGTTTAGACAGTTTGCAGTTTCCAATCCCGAAAACGAAGCATTCCTAAAATACAGCAGCATGAAACGCAACTGGCGCAGCAATCGCACAAGCCCGTCGCACGAAGTGCATCAAACCCAAGAGCGCGCTAGAATGCGCACTATCTAATAAATAGCAACGCCATAAAAGGAGCAATCATGCAAAAAATCCTCGTCATCCACGGGCCCAATTTAAACCTATTGGGCACACGCGAGCCAAGCGTGTACGGCACGCAAACCTTACATGACATCAATCTGCAACTTGAACAAGTTGCCGCCCAATTAAATGTGAACATCAGCCATGTGCAACACAATGTTGAGGGCGAATTGGTCAACGCCATTCACGCAGCGCGCGGCCAAGTTGACGCCATCATCATCAACCCAGCCGCCTACACGCACACCAGCGTGGCCATCCGCGACGCGCTTGCAGGCGTGGCAATTCCATTTGTCGAAGTCCATTTGTCCAACGTGTACCAGCGCGAAGCCTTTCGCCAGCACTCCTACATGTCCGACATCGCCATCGGCGTGATTAGCGGCTTGGGCGCATATGGCTACGAAGCCGCGCTGCGGTTTTTGGTGGGTCGTCAATCATGACAAAAATATTTGCGTGCGCGTGTGTGGCAGCAGGTTTGATGAGCGCGTCAGTCAGCGTATTGGCGCAAGAACCGTGGCAACAAAAATGGGTGAGCGCAAGTAAAAACGAGTCTTTTTTCTCAAGCCTCACGTTTTCAGGAAAAATGCCTGTTTTGAAATTTGCACTGGATGCGCGAAACGGCGCAAATATGGGGGTTGCGCAAGGCAAGGTGGCCATCAAAAACAACCACGGCGTGTATCAAAAAGCCGATTGCCGTTTGGACTTTACCTTGCATGGAAAACGCGTGGAAGTGAAGCAAAAAGGTGGCTGTCTAACCGGGATGGGTGTTTATTTTAGCGGCACATACATGCCACTTAAATCCTATCACCCCAAAAAAGCAACCCTCAGCTCATTGGACATTCTCACGCCCAATCAAGACAAATTGGCCAAGGCCTTGCTGGGCAAAGACTATGAGCAAGTAGTTCAAAATACAATGAGCTGCTCAGGCGCTGAAGATGTAGAGTTGCATGCCAAAGTCAGCGAGTGCTTTGTCCGTGGTATTGCAGTGTCAAATCAATACATTTTAATGGCGGATGGCGACAAATTATGGGTTGCCGCCACCATATTTGAAGGCGATGACACCGTGGTGCGCTATTACACCAATCAAACCGATTGGCGCGAACGCATGCCAAAGACCATTAAAGAATGGTACGAGCAAGGCACTGCGGCTCAATTTCCACTGCAATGGGTCAAATAAAAATACGTGTGATTTGAGACGCAGCATGTAATCCGCAATCCGCAATCAAAAACCAGCTCGGTAAATTGAGCTGGTTTTTGATTGCTAAGCCACGCTAACTTTAAGCGAAACCGGAAATAACACTCCTTTTACCAAAGGACATGACGCCTAATTATTTACAGCAGTTTACGGACTTAATCAAATGATCTAGGCTCCGATGCTAACAATATCTCATCATACTGTACCGCGATCGGGAGATTTTGTGCTGCATTTAAAGTCTCCACCGACGGACGAAACAAAAATCCTTTGTCAGCCGCATTAAGCATCCCAATATCATTAAAAGCATCTCCTACTGCAAGCGTATTGAATCCTCTTTTCTTAAACCGCTCAACAACTTCGTGCTTTCCTTTTCTACTATATCGTGCGGCTAAGATGTTTTGATTCTCATCTACCGTAAAGTGATGGCATTCAATGTTGGGGCTACCTAACTTTTCCCACAATGGCTTAACCAACTCATAAAAAGCATCCGAGACCAACACAACCTGGCACTTTTGCGACATCTTGCTCAGAAAAAGCCTAGCACCTTCATAAGGCTCAAGTTCAGCTACGATGTTTTGAATGTCGCTTAATTTTTTCTTGTGATAACTCAAAAGCTCAATCCGACGCTCAACCAACGATTGATAATCGGGCACCTCTCTTGTCGTAAGTGCAAGCGCCGAGATTCCAGTGCGTTGTGCTATATATGGCCACATCTCAGGAATTAAAACGCCCTCCATATCGATACAAGCGACTAACATATACTCTCCCCCTAAAAATTAATGAGCGATTGACGAAATCGCAAGTAAGCCACCCAATGCCGTCAAAATACCGCCAATGGTTTGATTGATTGGTTTTTGATGGTTGAGCATTTTGCTGCGCAACTGTGGACTCGAAAAACACAGACATACCAATGCAAACCAAACCCAATGTGCGAATGACATAAATAAACCATAACTGTACTGTTGCAATAGCGATGTGCTTGAACTAACAATTTGTGAATATGTGCTGAGCACAAATAATGTTGTTTTAGGGTTCAGAGCGTTAGTAAAAAAACCAACCTTTAGTGCCTTAAGGTTATCAATACTTTGCCCTGTATCATCAAGCGTATTAACTTCAACAGGCTTGCTCACAAACGTCTGATAACCAATAAAAATAAGATAAGCTGCACCAACTATTTTTAAAAGCAAAAAGAGAGATGGCTGAGTAGCGATAATAAGCCCCACACCAATCATGGTGTATAGCACATGAACCTGAACCCCCAAGCCAATACCTAGCGCTGTAAGCAACCCAGTCTTCCTTCCATATAAATAACTGTTTCGAGTTACCATAGCAAAATCGGCTCCTGGGCTGATGACAGCAAGTATGGTAATAAGTGCTACCGAAATAATTTCAGACATGTTTTCCTCAGATAATAGATGCCTTGATTTTTAGTCAAGGCTGTTTTTTATTGTCGCGTTGATTTTTTTCTAAATGTAATAACCAGAACATCACGAGTTGCTGGCTTGTCCGTATCCAACTGAACGGTGGGGGTAACTCCATGGAAAATTCGCTCATCATTGACAATGGCCAAATCCAAAGGCTGATTTAAGATGAATTCTGTAATGTGCCTTTGCTCTGCATCATAAATATTTGTGGCTCCATTTATTACATTTATACGATCCACCATAACCATCATGACGTAATTCACACCATCACGATGAACGCCTTCAGGTGTTGGTTTTGCGGCTTGTTGACTTTGTGCATCAATTCTAAATTGGTGTATTTCGATATGCCATTTTGAATACGGTGACAGTTTTGAGAAAATATTCAAACCTAAAGTCAATAAGGACGACATGACCTTGCCGTTCAAAATTTTCGACTCGATAGGTTCATAGTGTCGAGTAATCCCGCCGTTTAGTGTGTTGTAGTTAAGGCTTTGATAATGAGGTTGGTGTGGCTCTATACGGTAAAAATGGCTAGCCGATTCTGCACTCAAAGTTGCAAAGCGGCGAGTTCTATAGGTTCCACCATCCGCCATATATTGGTCTACAATCAAATCTTCCCAGCTGTTTTTGAATGTCTCCCAATCATTCAAACTACCCTCATCGACTGTATTCAACAATTGCTTTGTTTTAACTGATGGCAAAAACATGAAATCTCTATCGTTGATTAATTGACACAGATTCTCTATCGGCGTAACCTGTAGCGGACTATCCAAAAGAGCCGTATTTTTTGGCCGTTTTAAATCAATAACACCTTCAGTTTGTTTCATATCATCCCTTTATTTGTTAATTTGTAATAAATTCTTGGAATCTGAAGAGCGTCAGACAGCATAATTATTATCTTTTTAATATACAAATAAAATCGATTTTTACTCAACAAATATGTGACAAAAACTCAATGAAAAAACCATCACTTAACGCTTTAAAGGTTTTTGAAGCCACTGCTCGTCACCTGAACATGGTTAAGTCAGCGCAAGAGTTGTTCATTACTCACGGAGCTGTAAGCCGTCAGGTTAAATTACTCGAATCGCAGCTTGGTGTGAATCTATTTGTACGACGCAATCGAGCTATTTTCTTGACGAAAGCAGGAGAAACCCTACTCTTAGCCTGTCAAAAGGCCTTCTCTGAGATAAATGATGCAGTGATTGATATAACATTTGGCCGACAGAATAAGCCCCTTGTTGTGTCATGTGAACCAACAATTGCAATGCGTTGGCTAATTGCACGGCTACCTAACTTCCAAGAAAAACACCCAGAGATTGTCGTGCATTTATTTGCCGCAGGCGGTGCAGTGAGCTTTGCAGAAAAAGGCATTGACTTAGCGATTAGGCGAAATGATTTTGATACAGGCTGTTTTATGGAAGTTTTAGCAGCAGAAGCTGTGGGACCTGTCTGTGTACCAAGTATGAAGGATAGCGCGTTGAATAAAGCAGTCCGTTTACATGCCAACACTCGTTTGAATGCATGGTCGGATTGGAGTGCACGTACCAAGCATGACATTCCTGATAGAGTTGATCATCAATATTTTGAGCATTTTTATCTTAGCCTCCAGGCCGCCAGTGCAGGGCTAGGCGTAGCTATTGCATCCAAATTTATGGTAGAGCAAGATTTAATCGAAGGAAGATTAGTCGCACCTTATGGATTCATTCCAGATGGTTCAACATATTGTTTGTTGTCAGAAACTGATTTTTCAGAGGATCCGCGTAAAAATATATTTTTAGATTGGTTGCGCGCGCAATTCTTTAATAAAGCTTAAAACTTGTGCCCCACCTATTTATTTATCATTCTGCTTTTTCACTGCAATGGGTCAAATAAAAATACATGTTATTTTCGCCGCAGCATGTAATGCGCAGTCCGCAGTCCGCAGTCCCCAATC
>JAFEII010000012.1 GCA_017495165.1 Hydromonas sp.
GGCCGTGATGTTGCCGCTGTTGGTCAGGTTGGCACTGGCGTTCAGGCTGATGTTGGCAGCGCTGATGTTGCCGGTGTTGTTGATGTCTTTGCCCGTTAAGGTGGCGTTGGTCACGGCGGTGACATTGCCGGTGCTCAAGGTGTTGTTGGCGTTGAGCGTGACGTTGCCTGCTGAGACGTTGTTCAAGGTCAAGTTGCCGGCCGTGGCGTTCATGGTCAAGTTGTTGCTTGCGTTGACGGAGCCGTTGTTGCTGATGTTGCCGCCTGTGACGTTGACATCGGTACCACGGATGGTGCCGTTGTTGGTGACGTTGCCGGTGGCGTTGATTGAGAGATTGCCGTTGCCAATGATGCCGTCGTTCACGACGTCGCCCGTGGTGTTCACTTGCGTGTTGGCCACGCCTGTGATGTTGCCGGTGGCGCTGTTGCTCACATTACCTGCTTTAACGGTGACGTTGTTGCTGGCCGTGACGTTGCCGCTGTTGGTCAGGTTGTTGGTGGCGTTGAGGTTGACGTTACTACCTGCAACATTGCCGCTGGTGTTGAGGTTGACCGCGTTCAAGCTGGCGTTACTCACGGCTGTGACGTTGCCTGCTGTGAGGTTGTTGGCCGCGGTGGCGCTCATGTTGCCGCCAGTGACATTACCAAGCGTCAAGTTCTGTGCACCGATGGTGACGTTGGCGTTGCCGGTGCTGTTGGCGTTGACCGTGCCGGCAACCGTGTTGTTCAAGTTGCTCACATTGATGTCACGGGTTGCGGTGAGGTTCATGTCTTGTGAGATGTTGAGCTTGGTGCCCGCGTCTTGACTGATGTTGCCTGCGGTTGCATTGGCTGTGAGGCTGGCGCTGGTGGTGATGTTGCCCAAGAGGATGTTGGCGCCAGTCAAGTTCACTTGCGAGCCGTTCATGGTGCCTGCGTCGACCAAGCCGGTCATGTTGACCGTGATGTTGCCACGGTTCATTAGGCCGTCGTTGGTCAAGTTGCCGCCGGTAACAGTTGTGCTGGTGTTGCTGGTCACGTTGCCGGTGTTGCTGACGTTGTTGGCATTGAGGACGATGAGATCTGCGCTCATGTTGCCTGAGTTGGCCAAGTTGTTGGTGGCGTTGGCGCTGATGTTGTTGGCGCTGATGTTGCCGATGTTGCTGATGTTGTTGCCCGTCA
>JAFEII010000029.1 GCA_017495165.1 Hydromonas sp.
GCGCTGATGTTGTTGGCGCTGATGTTGCCGATGTTGCTGATGTTGTTGCCCGTCAGCGTTGCGTTGTTGGTGGCGTTGACGTTGACCGTGGTCAAGGTGTTGCCGGCGTTCAAGCTGACGTTGTTGGCGCTGGCGTTGGTCACGTTCAAGCTGCCGACCGTGGCGTTCATGGTCAGGTTGTTGGTGGCGGTGACGTTGCCAGTGCTGGTGATGTTGGTACCGGTCATGTTGACGTTGGTGCCATTGACATTGCCCGCGTTGCTGATGTTGCCGCCAGTGAGCGTGGCGTTGTTGGTGGCATTGATGCTGCCGGTGTTGTTGAGCGTGGTGCTGGCCACAGCGCTCACGTTGTTGCCGGTGAGGTTGCCTGAGTTGCTCACGTTGTTGCCTGTGATTGTGGCGTTGTTGGTCGCGCTGATGGTGCCGTTGCTCACAATATTGGTGCCGTTCAGACGCACATCGGTGCCGTTGACGGTGCCGTTGTTGCTGATGTTACCGGTGGCATTGAGCGTGACGTTGCCGTTGCCGATGATGCCGTCATTGCTGATGTTGCCTGCGTTGACCACGGTATTGGCCGTGCCGGTGATGTTGCCGGTGGCCGTGTTGATCACGTTGTTGGCTTTTACCGTGACGTTGTTGCTTGCCGTGGCATTGCCTGCATTGGTCAAGTTATTGGTCGCGTTTAAGTTGACGTTGGTGCCAGTCAAGTTGCCGGTGTTGCTGATGTTGCCGCCATTCAAATTGGTGTTGTTGGTGGCGCTGATGTTCCCCGCATTGGTCAAGTTGTTGGCGGCGCTCACGGTGATGTTCAAACCGCTGATGTTGCCCGCGTTGCTCACGTTGTTACCGGTCAAGACCGCTTCGTTGCCTGCCGTCACATTGCCGGTTGTCAAGGTGCTGCCCGCGTTGAGCGTGACATTGTTGGCCGTGGCGTTGGTGACGTTCAAGTTGCCGGTTGTTGCGTTCATGGTCAAGTTGTTGACCGCGCTGACATTGCCCGAACCTGTGATGTTGCTGCCGGTCATGTTGACGTTGGTGCCGTTGACCGTGCCGCTGTTGGTCAGGTTGTTGGTTGCGTTGACGTTGACATTGGCTGCACTGATGTTGCCGGTGTTGTTGATGTCTTTGCCTGATACGTTGGCGGTGGTGCTGGCG
>JAFEII010000019.1 GCA_017495165.1 Hydromonas sp.
AGCCAGATTGAACGTGGCGAGTTGACTTTTACACAAGCGACCAAGCAATATGGCATTCAATGTCGCTCAACCGTTAAAAACTGGTTCGACAGATACAGCAGCATGGATCGGCGTGCTGTTTGCCCAACACCGAATTTGGAGGCCAATTCCATGAAGCCAGAAACACTCACACCAGAGCAGCGCATCAAAGCTTTAGAAGTAGAACTCTTCGCCGCGCAGCAAAAAGCATTGTTGTTTGAAACCATCGTCCAAGTGATACGCAAGGAGCATCCCGCCTTGCTAAAAAAGCCTTTAGGCAAGCCGCAAGCACGCTCAAAGAGCAAAAAGCCATGACGACTTGCGCCGCTTGCCAACATTACGGCCTGAGCCGTCAGGCGTATTACAAGCAAATTCAAACGCTTGCAATCGATGCGCAACGCGTGCGTGCGGTCATTGCTTGGGTGCGTGCACAACGCATGAAGCAGCCCAAATTGGGCACGCGCAAGCTGCGCCATCTACTCAAAACCAGCCTTGATTTGCCTCAAATCAAAGTGGGGCGAGACTGTTTGTTTCAGATTTTACGTGACGCCAAACTGCTGGTCGTGCCCAAACGCAGCTATCACAAGACCACCAACAGCCACCATCATTTTAGGCGTCATCCCAACTTGCTCAAGCCCAGCGCGCAGCAGATCACGGCTTCGGGAAGTGAGCAAATTTGGGTCGCGGACATCACCTATATTCCAACGAAAAAGCAAACGGTCTATTTAAGCCTCATCACCGACGCTTACTCACGCAAGATCGTTGGGCATTATGTGCACGACAGCCTGCACGCGGCTCAGGTGGCGCTGGCGCTTAAAATGGCCACAAAAACAAGGCAAACCAGGCAGCCATTGGTGCACCATTCGGATCGCGGCATCCAGTATTGCTCGACTCAATACCAAGCCATTCATGCAGCAAATGGGATTACGTGCTCCATGACCGACGGCTATGATTGCTACCAAAACGCACTCGCCGAGCGGGTCAACGGCATACTCAAACAAGAGTTTTTACTCGAATTGCCCGAAGATTTAGCGCAAGCAAGACGCATGATTGCCCAGTCGATTCAAATTTATAATTCGATGCGACCTCATTTGTCCCTA
>JAFEII010000003.1 GCA_017495165.1 Hydromonas sp.
ACGCAGCCATGACCACCACCCACAACCAAGGCCTTCTCCGCTTCATCACCGCAGGCTCAGTCGATGACGGCAAATCAACCCTCATCGGGCGTTTGCTGTACGACTCTAAAAGCATTTTTGTTGATCAACTCAGCGCGGTGAGCAAGTCCAAACACAACCGCTCATACGACAACAGCGTGGATTTGTCGTTGCTCACCGACGGGCTGGAGGCCGAGCGCGAACAAGGCATCACGATTGACGTGGCGTATCGGTATTTTGCCACGCCGCGCCGCAAGTACATCATCGCCGACACACCGGGGCATGAGCAATACACGCGCAACATGGTGACGGGTGCGTCTACCGCGCACGCGGCGATTATTTTGGTGGATGCAGGTAAACTTGATTTTTCAACGGCTGGCGAAATCGAACTGCTCGCGCAGACCAAACGCCACAGCGCGTTGGTCGCTCTGCTCAACGTCAAGCACGTGATTGTGGCGGTGAATAAAATGGATTTGATTGATTTTGATGAGGCCAAATACAACCGCGCCGTGGCCAGTTATGCCGCGCTGGCGCAGCGCGTGGGCATCAAGCATTTCACCCCGATTCCATTGTCAGCCCTCAAAGGCGACAACGTCGTGCACGCGTCCGATGCCATGCCGTGGTTCAAAGGCGCGGCGTTGCTCGAATTGCTCGACACGCTGGAAGTGCCTGATGAATCGGTGCACGCGTTTCGCTTTCCAGTGCAACAAGTCGTGCGCCACGACGGCAACAAAATCGACGATTTTCGCGGCTATGCGGGGCGGATTGAATCGGGTCTGATTCGCGTGGGCGACACCGTCACCATTCAACCGCAAAACCGCGAAACCACAATCACAGGCATTCACACCTTTGATGGCGAGCGCTTTGAGGCATACGCAGGTTTGTCCGTGACATTGAGCATTGCCGACAACATTGATATTTCACGCGGCGACTGGATTAACACCGCAGCCACGCCCGCTGAGGTGAGCAAAACCCGCGCAGCAGATATTTGCTGGTTCTCCGACGAAGAGCTCAACCTGTCGCGCAAATATTTAATCAAACACGGCACGCGCACCATCGCCGCTCGGATTAACGCGATTGATTACAAACTGGACATTCACGCATTGGAAGAGCGCAAAGCCGCCAACGACGTACAAATGAACGAAATCGCGCGGGTCAATGTACAGTTGCAACACGCCCTGCCGATGGACGCGTACAGCGACGTCAAAGCAGGCGGCGCGTTTATTGTGATTGATGAGGCGAGCAATCAGACAATGGCAGCGGGGATGTTTGCGTAATCAATTCGTGTGGTGTATCAGCGATAAGCGCCACCTGCACCCTGCGTCTTGCCAATGGCTCATATTTCAAAATACCCCGATTGGATTTGATTTTTTATAGCGGTTACCTTAAATAATCCGTTGTCTCGTAGGGGTGTAATTAATGACCCCCTTGGCTGGTTAGGGCTTGATAAATCAAGCCCCTACTGTTTTACAAATACCGATAAAAAGCAGGTAGAAACGGACTGTTTTGAAATAACTATAAATAAAGTATAGTGACGAGTTTTCGCTTTTGGCATGGTCGCACAATATAGTGGCAACCTTGAGTAACTCGACGTCATTGCGGGCTTGACCCGCAATCTCCCTACTTATTGGAGATGCCGTGTCCCGCACGACATGACAGATTAATTTTAATTTTTACAATTTTTTACGATATTACGATAACAAACTTAATTTTTAAGGATTAAACATGAAATCAACAATTATAGGGCTGTGCGCAGCTCTGTCTTTAGCCGCTTGTGGCACATCAACACCAACCTCAAAGCCTAATGAAACCCCGCCGATTAAGACTTCAGCCTTATCAAGCAATAGCTGGTCTTTGGTCTCTGCGCACGATGCCAATCATAAACCCATCAATGATTTACAAGCGACCATTAAAGGCACAGAAGCACTGGTTCTAAACTTTGATCAATCACTCAGCCTTCTGTCAGTTGCAAACGCTTGTAATGTCATGTCGGCAGCGACTACATTGCAAAACGATATTTTACGCATCAGCAAAATGACAACAACCCTTATGGCATGTGACCCTAAGCTCATGGAACGTGATCGCGCAGTTGGAGAGTATTTACAAGGTGACGTACAGGTGAGCTTAGACAGCGAACAGACTTTGACTTTAAAAACCGCGCAAGGCGCACAATTGTCATTTAAAGGCACACCAACGCCCGAGACTTTGTACGGCCAAAGCACCCGCTTGTTTTTAGAAGTTGCGGCACAAACCAAACCGTGCACAGGTGTTGCACCGATGACTTGTTTGTACGTGCGCCCGATCGAGTTTAACGAGCAAGGCATACAAATTCATGTGGGCGAATGGGCTAATTTTTATGACAGCATTGAGGGTTACACGCACAAAGCAGGCACATCCTCTGTTTTACGCGTCAACCGCTATGAGCGTCCGCTCCCCATCCCTGCGGATGCGTCGAGTTACATGTATCAATTAGATTTGATCGTTAGCCAGTCCATTAAATAATCGGCGTGGGCATTGCTCACGTGACACATTATCAAAAGGTTTTTTATGTCTTACCCACTTGTACAACTCGACGCATTTGAGGTTGCTGGCTTACCCATTCGCACATCCAATTTAATCGAATCGTCCGATAAAGCCCAAATTCCCAGACTGTGGTCTGATTTTTTTGCGCAAGATTTGTTTGGGGTTGACGAGCGGATTGCTGGCACACCTGTGTATGGCGTGTACACGAATTATGACTCTGACCACACGGGCTATTTTGATGTAATTGCAGGCGTCAAAGTCACCGCCGCGCCCAAAACCCATTTACAAACCATCACCATCAACGCGGGCGATTATTTGGTGTTTGAAACCCACGGCGCCATGCCCCAACGCATGATTGAGGGCTGGCAAAAAGTGTGGGCGTATTTTACCGATGACGCGCCGTACACACGGCTGTACACGACTGATTTTGAGCAGATGATTGATGAAAACGACATGAAGATTTTTATTGCGGTCAAACCCGCATGAGTCACCACATCACCTTTGTCGGCGCAGGGCCAGGCGCAGCGGATTTAATCACGGTGCGCGGGCAAAAAGCCTTGCAAAACGCGCAGGTGGTTTTGTTTGATGCGCTGATTGACGACGGTTTATTGGCGTATTGCGCACCCGATGTGGTTTTGGTTGATGTCGGCAAGCGTTGCTCCAAAAACACCGCCAAGCCGCAGGACGAAATCAGCGCGTTGTTGATTGAACATGGCCTAAAATACGCGCGCACCGTGCGCCTCAAAGGCGGCGACCCGTCGATTTTTGGGCGGCTTGATGAAGAACTCGCGGCAGCAAAACAAGCGGGCTTGACGGTGGAGGTTGTCCCTGGTGTGACCGCTGCGCTGGCGGCAGCGGCGGCAGCCCAAACCCCGCTCACGCGCCGTGGCGTGACGCGCAGCATTCGCATACTCACCGCGACGGTTGGCGCGGCGCAGCCGCACAATGATTGGGATGCCGCGCTTGACCCGTCTGAAACCATGGTGTTTTATATGGCAGGCAAGCAGTTGCGTGAGATTGGCTTGCGGTTGTTGCTCGCTGGTTTTAGCGCCCAAACGCCCACACTGATTGTGCGCGGCGCGAGCTGGAGCAATCAAGATTGCGTGCGTTTGACGCTGCAAGGTTTGCCAGATTACGTGCTGAGCAATTCAGATGCGCCCACGATATTGATGGTGGGTTTGGCGCTAAACTAGGCTGTGCGCAGCGTAATCGGCCATTGCATTGAGAACCACATCAGATTCGCCCAACGGCGCCTTTATCTCAACCTGCACCAATGGATATTGATGCGTAAAGGCCTCAACCAGCGCGGTCAGATCGTTTGCCACATGATTGCCCATGCCAAAAAACAAAGGCACGACAACAATTTTTTGGATATTTTGTTGCGCCATGGCTTGTAAAACTTGGGGCAAACTCGGCTCCATGAGCTCCAAAAAAGCCAATTCAACGACACAATGAGTTTGAGCCGCCACCTTTTGGGCAATCCGTTCAAAAGGGGCGCGCCAAGCCTGATTGCGTGAGCCATGCGCAAAAAGCACCAGTGCGGTTGTGGCTGAGTTGGACATAATTTGCCTCGCTGTGATTGTATGAGACTCGCATTGTAACTTTTTTGACTCAAACGTTGGCGCAAACCGTTTATTGCTTCAAATGGCGTGCGTTTGCTTTGCGCCATCGCTGCTAAATGCGGTAAAATACCGTTTCATTTTTTAGACCAAAATGCGCAAAATGCGCATCCTCAACAAGGAATCAATCATGACTTACGTCGTTCTCGAATCTTGCATCCAATGCCGCTACACCGATTGCGTTGATGTCTGCCCTGTGGATTGCTTCAAAAAAGGCCCAAACTTTTTAGTAATTGACCCAGACGAATGTATTGATTGCGCAGTTTGCGTGCCAGAATGCCCTGTTGAAGCGATTGTAGCCGAAGAGGATGTGCCCGCCGATCAGCAACACATGATTGCGCTTAACGCAGAACTCACCAAACTTTGGCCAACCATTACGCGCATGGAAGAAGCCTTACCTGACGCAGACAAATGGGCCAAAGAAACGAATAAATTGCAACATTTAATCAAATAAACCCTGCAATCACCCCAGATTGAAACCCGAAAAAATAAAGAAACAAAGAAAATAAACCCAAGAAAGCAGCCGTTGCCGACTGCTTTCTTGGGTTTAAGTATTTGAGTGTTACATGACTTAAACGATGCTTCTCTGGGGGAAGCATGTACGCGATGAACGCGTTTTGTGTTTATTTGGTGCGGATGCAGATCACGTATAAAGTCATAAGCAGTCCTTTTTTAAGGATATAAAAGCAGGGTTTGGTGGCGGCTAAAGATGCAAAGGCGCTATGCCGACCCAAAAAACCGATTACTTAAGCAGCTTTTTTCGATTGCAAGTGCTTTTATTAAACAGCGCATACAGTGGACAAAAACTTATCAGCCCTGTTGCAATCAAGATCAAACCCAGCCAACCCCATGCACTGATAACGCCCGTAACGGCTAACAATACCAACAACAAACCAATGGCGATGCGTGCAATGCGATCATTTTTACCAACATTCGAGTCCATGACAATCTCCTTTTTGAGAACATAAAAAACGACTTGGTAAATTGATTCTACGCTTTTGCTCTTGGGCTGCAAGCATTTTTTTAAAATTTTTTAAATTTTTTTAGTTGACGTGGATTTGACAATAAATCAACCATGCCGAACCGCGCACCATTTAAAAACTAAGTTACAATGCCAGTGGATTTACTCTCTTAAAAGGACTCAACATGCGTACCAGCAACCCCATTTTATCTGACAAAGCGTTTAATCAATATTCAGGTCACCTCCAAGACAGAATGACGCTGAACGGCACGGTGAATAAAACTGCGATTTTATTGTTTATCGCGGTCATGTGCGCCGCATGGCCGTGGAGCATGATATCGGGCATGGCTGCTGGACAAGCAACGCCGCCAATGCTTTCAGCCATCATGATTTTGGGCGGGATTGTCGGCTTTGTTCTGGCGCTGATTGTGTCATTTAAGCCACACACAGCGCCTTACTTGGCGCCCGTTTACGCAGCGTGCCAAGGCTTGTTTTTGGGTGCCATTTCAGGTTTCTTTGAAATACGTTTTCCCGGCATTGTATTGCAAGCCATTGCACTGACGTTTGGTACATTGGCCAGCTTGCTGCTCGCCTACAAAAGCGGCTGGATTCGTGCCACAGAAAACTTCAAGCTTGGCGTTGTGGCCGCAACAGGCGCAATTGCTTTGTTTTATTTGGTAAGTTTCATCGCATCTTTTTTTGGCGTGAACATGAGCTTTATGCGTGACTCCTCTCTGCTGAGCATCGGGATTAGCGCCGTGGTGGTTGTGGTTGCTGCGTTAAACTTGGTCTTGGATTTTGACTTTATTGAATCAGGTGTCGAAAACAACAACCCGAAACACATGGAATGGTATGGCGCATTTGGTTTGGTTGTCACGCTATTCTGGCTCTACGTTGAAATTTTGCGCCTGCTCTCAAAACTGCGCTCACGTTAAACCAATAAACCAAATGACCCGCGCAGCACCACAGCGCGCTCGTATAGTTCCCATAAACCACAACAAAACGCACCTTGAGTGCGTTTTGTTGTATGTGCCTCGTTGTAAGCGCCGTGTAACGACAATCCTTAAATTTAGCGGCTCAAACTGCCGTACAATCTTACTTTTGGCTTGTTGGAGAACACCATGCTTTATTTCTGGTTCAAAATATTACACATCGTTTTTGTTGCATCGTGGTTTGCAGGTCTGTTTTACCTACCACGGATTTTTGTCAACATGGCCGCAGAAACGCATCCCCAAACCCTAGAGCGCCTCACACTTATGGCGCAAAAACTCTACCGCTTCATGCACATCATTGCCGTACCTGCGCTGATATTTGGCTTGGTTTTAATGATTCATTTTCAAATCAAAGGGTCTTGGTTGCACATAAAACTGGCTTTGGTGCTGCTGGCACTCGCCTATCATTTTTATTGCGGGAAGATTTTGAGCCAGTTTATTCATAAGCAAAATCACCGCAGCCATGTGTGGTTTCGCTGGTTTAATGAAATCCCTGTGCTGCTCATGCTTGCCATTACCGCCTTGGTTGTCATCAAGCCCGCGCTGTTTTAAACGCTTTAACGATTTTAAATGCCACGGGTTTAACCGTTTGAACTGCTTTAATTTTTGTCACCTCTAAAAAGCAATCCGTGCTTTTTAGCAACAACTTAACTGGAATATACATGACCACCCTCTCATTTTTTGCCCCTTGCCCACGCGGTTTAGAACACTTACTCGAAGCCGAACTCAAAGCAATTAACGCCACTTACATCAAACCAACCCACGGCGGCGTTGGTTTTTCTGGCGACTTGGCGGTCATGTACCGCGCCAATTTACACTCACGGATTGCGTCGCGCATTTTATTGCGCTTGGGTTCAAGCGGCTACAAAAAAGAAGACGATGTTTACAATTTGGTCGCACGGATGCCGTGGAGCAGCTATTTTTCAACCGACCATACAATAAAAGTCGAAGTCACCGCAATTAAAAGCCCGCTCAAAAGCCTAGAGTTCATCACATTGCGGATTAAAGACGCGGTGTGCGACTATTTCCGCGACTTGATGGACGTGCGCCCATCTGTTGACACGGTCAATCCTGACGTGCGAATTTATGCCTTTTTGACTGAATTTGACGCCACCATTTACTTGGACACATCAGGCGACGCGCTGTTTAAACGCGGCTGGCGCTACGACAAAGGACGTGCGCCATTGCGCGAAAACCTCGCCGCAGGTCTGCTCATGTTATCGGGCTGGACGCCAGACCAAACCCTGCTCGACCCAATGTGCGGCAGCGGCACAATTGTGATTGAGGCAGGCTTAATGGCCGCCAATATTCCCGCAGGCTGGCAGCGCATGTTTGCCTTTGAAAAATACCGAGGTTTTGACAAAAATCTGTGGGACGACGTGCGCAACGACGTGGTGATTGACAAAACCCCACGCGCCTTATTTGCCAGCGACATCAGCGCACATGCCGTGAATGATTTAGAAAGCAATTTGGCGCGTGCGCAGCTACCATTTCCAATTGCCTTTGAACAAAGCAACGTCTTGGACGTCATGCCAATGAGCCCAAGCGGCATCTTGGTCACCAACCCGCCATACGGCGAACGCATTGACGTTACAACATCTGACGAGACCACGGTGTTTTTTAAACAATGGGCGGACCATCTCAAAGCGAATTTTGCTGGCTGGAACGCCTATTTACTCACCAGCGACCGCGACACCCCAAAATACATGCGCCTTGCCCCAAGCAAAAAAACGCCTTTGTACAACGGCGCGCTCGATTGCCGATTGTTTGAGTTCAAAATGGTGGCGGGCAGTGCGCGCAAAGAGAAGCCTGCATCGTAAATTTGGCAAGGCCTTTACAAAATGCGCAGTGATTCAGATTTCAGCGTTCAGCATTCACAATGCGCATCAAAAACGCCCACAAAAAAAGCCGCATTGCGGCTTTTTTTGTGGGCAACTCTTTAGAACCCAGAACTTAAAATTTAAAACTTCAAACTTCAATTTTAGAATTTTAAATTTAAAGCCACAGTCCACTCTTGCATCACTGCGCCAAAATCCACTTTGCCAAAATTTTCAAATCAGCATCTGACACCTCAGGCATCGGCTGCATGGGCACTGTACCCCATACGCCAACGCTGCCGCGCCTGATTCTATCGGCAATTTTTGCTTCAGCGCCTGCTTGGCCTGCGTATTTGTTTGCCATATCACGAAACGATGGGCCAATGATTTTTTTGTCCAAAGAGTGACAAGCAAAGCATTTATTTGCCTTGGCCACTTGCGGGTCAGCAAAGGCGGCGCTCGATACAAGTGCGCCTGCAATCAATGCGGTTGCGATAATTTTTTTCATACAATCTCCAAACAAAATAACAATAAACCCATAAGGCACGAGCACAGCGAAAGGTTGACCCATTACTTTTGCTGCAAAATCCAAGTCGCAAGCGCCTGCAACTCTGCATCACTCATGCGCGTATTCGCAGGCATTTTTTCTGCACCAAACAGCGACCTCACCCCTTTGCGAATCACGGTTGAGACCTCTTGAATGCCATTTTTATCCGAACCAAACTCACGCGCAATCGCTTGAAATGAAGGCGCTTTTTTTCTCACATCAATTGAATGGCATTTGAAACATTGATTGTCGCGTGCAATTTGCTCGTTCGCTTGCGTCATTTGAGAGAGCTGAGGCAATAAAAGCGCTACAGCGAGAGTAAGAGTGATTTTTTTCATGACAGACCTTGTGAATAAAAAATGGGTTGAGTACGATTTGCTCACCTGAAACTCAGCAAAAAAAGCCGCTGACCTTTACAATGACACCTTGCTTTAAATGAGCGCGTGCCATTCTACTCCAAACCAGTTGAGTCAGCCGAATGACCGCGCCCATTTTCCCATTTTTTGACCCGCAAGGAACCTTTTATGGCAATCGCCCACCCACAATTTAACGCAATCGCCTTTCACATCCCCGTCATTGACTGGCCAGTGCATTGGTACGGCATCACGTATTTGGCCGCATTTATGATGTTTTTAGTGCTGGGCAAATACCGCGCCAACAAAATGCCGCAGCTCGGCTTTAAAGCCGTCGAACTTGATGACGTCTTGTTTTATGGCATGATTGGCGTCATCCTTGGCGGCCGCTTGGGCTATGTTTTGTTCTACAAACTCAGTGACTTCATGGCGCACCCGCTTGATATTTTTAAAGTTTGGGAAGGCGGCATGGCGTTTCATGGCGGCTTTGTGGGCGTCATGCTGGCCATGTTCTTTTATGCGCGCACCACCAAACGCGGTTTTTTACAAGTCACCGATTTTATCGCGCCATTGACCGCGCTTGGTCTGGCGGCTGGGCGCTGGGGCAATTTTATGAATGGCGAATTGTGGGGACGCGTGTCTGAGCGCTCTTACTCGTGGCTCATGGTGTTTAAACAAGCACAATTGGCGGATGAAAAATGGCTCGCTGCCAACCCAGATTTAATCAACCACCCAAACATTGTCAACGCCATCAACACACTTGGCGGCTTGCCGCGCCACCCATCGCAGATTTATCAAATGCTGGGCGAAGGAATTTTACTGTTCATCCTTGTGTGGCTGTATGCACGCAAAGTGCGCCCTACAGGTGCGGTGAGCGGCTTATTTTTGGCTGGTTACGGCGTGATGCGTTTTGCGGCAGAATTTGTGCGTGAGCCAGACGATTATTTGGGCTTATCCCAAGGCCTTTCACGCGGGCAACAATTGTCAATCCCCATGATTATCTGCGGCGTGGCGCTGATGGTTTGGGCGTACAAAAAACGCAAGTCTGTTTAACAGAGAAACCCAACGCCTTGAATGGAAGATGAACGCCAAATTTTGCTTCTCAACCAACGACTTGGCATATAAAAATCCCATGCATCTGCATGGGATTTTTAATTTAAATTTAAGCTCAAGTTTAATTTCAGCTTTAACTTTAACTTACGTGCAGCTCAACCAACGCCTCAACTGTCTTTGCGTGGTTTGCTCACCCGTTTGGCTGGCGCATTTTTTTCTGCCACACGACGATCGCCGCCTGCTTTGCGCTCACCAAATTCAGCCGATTTGACCTTGCTCGATGCCGCTTCCGTTGACGGACCAACCGAGCTGATGTCGATTTTTTTGCCGCCAACCCAAACACCTTTGAGGTGATGCAAGATGTCGTCTGGCATGCCTTCAGGCAAATCAACATTGGCGTGGGTTTCAAAGATTTCAATCCGCCCAATGTGTTTGGCTTCTAAGCCCGCTTCATTGGCAATCGCGCCCACGATATTGGCGGGAGTGACTTCTTGCGCACTGCCCACTTCAATTCGATACGTGTGCATGGCGTATGCGGGTTTGGCTGCGCGTGGCTTTTTTGGTTTTGGTTCGGCATCAAACGAGTCGCTTTGCGCGATGCGTTCAACCAAGCCATCCATTTTGCCCGCTGGTGCGCGCTCTGCGCGTTCACGCGTGCCCACGCGTGGTGCGGCGGGCATGGTTTGGCCGTCGGCGACGATATTGAGCATTTGTCCAGCCACGCGCACGCCGCGCAGGTGGCTTAATGTTTCGGTTGCCAAATCGCTGGGCAAATCGAGCAAGGTGTATTCGTCGCGAATGTCAATGCGCCCAATGTATTTAGACTCAATGTTCGCTTCGTTGGCGATGGCACCCACGATGTTACCGGGTTTGACGCCATGCTCGTGCCCAACCGCGATGCGATAGGTTTGCATGCCTGCCTGCGCGGTGCGCGGTGCGTATTCACGCTGCGGTGCGCGCTCTGTGCGTTCGCGCGGGTTGCGGTCACGTTCAAAACGGCTTGGCTTTTCGTCGCGCCATGACTCGTCTGCTTTGGGGTGTTGGTGATTTTTGTCAAGCAACAATGGGGTTTTGCCACGCGCCATTTTGGCCAAAGCGGCGGCGATTTCAATCGCTGGAATGTTGTTTTCGCGCTCAAATTCTTCAATCAAACTGGTGAACGATTCCAAACCACCTGCCGCCAAAACCTCGCTGATTTCGGCTTTAAACCGCGCCACGCGCACGTTGTTGACGTCTTGAACGGTCGGCAATTCCAGCGCACCAATCGGCTGGCGCGTCGCGCGCTCAATCACTTTGAGCAAATGTTTTTCACGCGGCGTGATGAACAAAATCGCCTCGCCAGAGCGCCCAGCGCGTCCCGTACGGCCAATGCGATGCGTGTAGCTTTCTGGGTCATGCGGCACGTCATAATTGACCACGTGGCTGATGCGTTCCACGTCTAGCCCACGCGCGGCCACGTCGGTTGCGACCAAAATATCAATTTTGCCGTCTTTGAGCTGTTGCACCAAGCGTTCGCGCTGTTGCTGTTGCACATCGCCATTGATGGCGGCGGCGGAAAAACCACGCGCGGCGAGTTTGCTGGCCAGCTCTTCCGTGCCCAATTTGGTGCGCGAAAACACAATCATGCCATCAAACGGTTCGGCTTCCAAAATACGGGTCAACGCGTCGAGTTTGTGCATGCCGCTGACCATCCAATAGCGCTGGCGAATGTTATCGGCCGTGCCTGTTTTGGCGGCCACGGTGATTTCGGCAGGGTCATTTAAATAGGTTTGTGCAATGCGGCGAATTGCCGAAGGCATGGTGGCTGAAAACAGCGTGGTTTGGCGGGTTTTGGGCGTTTCTTTCAAAATTCGCTCAACGTCATCCACAAAACCCATGCGCAGCATTTCATCCGCTTCGTCCAGCACCAAGGTTTTGAGCTTAGACAAATCCAGCGAGCCTTTGTCCAAATGGTCAATCACGCGCCCCGGTGTACCAACCACCACATGCACGCCACGGCGCAAGGCAGATAACTGCGGGCCATAGCTTTGGCCACCATAAATCGGCAACACGTGAAAACCAGGAATATAACGTGCATAGGTTTGAAACGCTTCGGCAACTTGAATCGCCAATTCACGCGTGGGCGCAAGCACCAAGGCTTGCGGCGAGGTTTGGCTCAAATCAATGCGCGACAAAATCGGCAATGCAAACGCGGCGGTTTTGCCCGTACCGGTTTGGGCTTGCCCCAACACGTCGCGGTTGTTCAACAAGGCAGGAATGGTGGCCGCTTGAATCGGCGATGGTGACTCGTAACCGATTTCGGACAACAGGCGCACCAACGCCTCGCTCAGGTTTAAATCGACAAAAGTGGTTTCGGGGGTTTGGGGGATAACTTCAGACATGGCTACTCACAGATTCGCTCCAATCGCAGGATGCGACGAGATAAGGCGACAGTTTACCCTTTTTAGGGCGGTTTCTGTGGCTAAAATGCAGGCAGACGGCGGGTTTTCACCTTAAAACTGATTTTTAAAGCATTTTATGACTGTTATCCTCAGTATTCCAGTAGTTTTTATGCCGCGCCGTCATTCAAACCCAAATAATCCAAAACCCCACGCGCCGCGTGTTGACCGCTGGCAAAGCACGCCGTGAGCAAATAGCCGCCCGTGGGTGCATCCCAATCAAGCATTTCGCCGCAACAAAACACGCCTTTGAGCGCGTGCAACATCAGGTGTTCATTCAGCGCGCTTTGCATCACACCGCCCGCAGTGCTAATCGCTTCATCGATTGGGCGCTGCGCGTTGATATTGAGGCGATATTTTTTGAGGCATTGCGCCACACGCGGTGCATTTGACCAATCATCCTTAGGCAAAGCCTCGCGTATCAACGCAATGCGCACCGCATCCAGCCCCGCTTTGCGCCACACATTGACAAGCGACTGCTTGGTCGACGGTTGCAGCTTGGCAGTCAAATCGGCCAACGCCACATGTGGGAGTAAATCAAGCCACAACGCCGCCGCGCCGTCTCGCACCAACTGCTCGCGCAACGGGCGCGACAACGCGTACAGCAAGCCGCCCTCAACCCCATCATCGGTCAACACGCATTCAGACTGACTGTGCGCCAGCACGTCGCCTTGCTCGTTTTGCACCCAGCCCACAATATTTTTAAGCGGCAAACCCGCCAGCGCCCGCATAAAACCTGACCAAGCCACCACAAACCCACCATTTGATGCACACAAAGGCGCAAGCGGCACGTTTTGTTGGCGCAAAAATTCAAACCAGCGCCCATCAGAACCCAACTTCGCCCAACTGCCGCCACCTGTGGCCAATACAACCGCATCTGCGGTTATATTTAACGATTCACCACCCGCCGTAAAATTCAACGCACCATGCTCCGAAAACCCCTGCCACACATGGCGCGTATGGATTTTTACCCCACGTTTTTTGAGCGCAGACACCCACGAGCGCAACAACGGCGCGGCCTTCATCTCAACAGGAAACACGCGCCCCGATGTCCCCACAAACGAATCCACCCCCAAATCCGCCATCCATTGGCGCACAGAGTCCGCGCCAAACGTGTGCAACATGGGCGCGAGCCAATCGGGCGCGTCATACCGCGCCACAAACGCTGCAAATGGTTCGCTGTGCGTGATGTTTAAACCGCCCTTGCCAGCCATGAGAAATTTACGCCCAACCGACGGCATCGCGTCATACACATCAACCGCCAACCCGCGCTGCGACAACACATCGGCCGCCATCAAACCCGCTGGCCCCGCGCCCACAATCGCCACGTGCATGGGTTTAGCCTTCTCCATCGCGCACCACTTTTCGCTGATACAAACTCGCGCCGCGTTTGCGTTCGCGCAGCATAAAACCATACAAACCCTCAATTTTTTCACGCGCCCACGGCGTTTTTCGCAGCAATTTAAGGCTCGACTTGATACTGGGCTCACTCACAAAACAATTGAGCGCCACGTGTTCATGCAAGCCCGCCCAGCCATAATGCGCAACGAGCTCGGTTAAAATAAACTCAAGCGTTAAACCGTGCAAGGGATTGTGTTTTTGGGGGGCTGGGGGTTTGGAGTCGGTCATTTTTTAATTACAAATTTTGAGTGAATGATGTTTGATGTTAATTTTTACATTTGATGTTTGAAACAAGCAGGCATAAACCCCACTCACGAGAGCTGCGCCGCATCCCAAATCACATCTTTTTTGGCTTTTTTGGCAACCACCTGCATCACCGCTTCATGCGCCGCCAAATCATCATCGCCCACAACCACCAACGGCAATTCCAATTGACGCACATCAATGTTTTTTTTGCCGCTCAGATTGCTCATCCCCATCGACACATCCAAATCCATGCCAAGGCTCGCCTGCCCACGGGTCAGCGCAAGGTAAACCTCCGCCAAAATCTCAGCATCGAGCAACGCGCCGTGCAACACGCGGTGTTTATTCGACACGCCCAACCGCTCGCACAATGCATCCAAATTATTACGTTTACCTGGAAACGCCTCTTTTGCCATTTTCAGCGTATCCACCACGGTACACACATCATGCATCGGCGGCATGCCAAGCTGGGCGAGCTCGGCATTGATAAATTTGGTATCAAACGAAGCATTGTGAATCAACACCGTCGCGCCGCGCACAAACTCGATTAAATCACGAGCAATCTCTTCAAACAACGGCTTGCCCGACAAAAACTCGGTCGTCAATCCATGCACGCGCAACGCGCCCTCGTCCGAGTCACGCTGCGGGTTCACATAATGGTGAAAATGGTTTTGCGTCACCTGCCGACCCAGCATTTCCACGCACCCCACCTCAACCAATTTATGCCCTTGCGACGGATCAAGCCCCGTGGTTTCGGTGTCCAGCACCACGTATCTGATTTGCTCGTTTGCGTTGTTTGTATCGTTTGTATCGTTCATTGCCTACCTATTTCATTGATTTAAAATCTGCGCGCTGCGCGCCAGCGCTTATTTTATCACGGACGTTTGGGGCAGCCGCTCAAGCCATTTTGCAGCCACCAGCTCACTTCTTAAACACCGCTTTACGCTTTTCAATAAACGCCGCCATGCCCTCGCGCTGATCGTGCGTACCAAACAAACTATGAAACGCACGCCGTTCAAATTGCAAACCTGATGCAAGGTTTTGCTCAAAGGCAGCGTTGACGGTTTCTTTTGCCATGAGGGTGGCAATACGGCTATTTTTGGCGATGATCGTGGCCATTTTTAGGGCTTGCTCGCTTAGCTCGGCCAGCGGCACGATGCGGGCGACTAGCCCTGCGCGTTCGGCCTCGGCCGCGTCCATCATGCGCCCTGTAAGTATCATGTCCATGGCTTTGGCTTTGCCAATCGCGCGGGTCAGGCGTTGCGTGCCGCCTGCACCTGGGATAACGCCCAGCTTGATTTCGGGCTGGCCAAATTGCGCGTTGTCGGCGGCAATGATGGTGTCGCACGCCATCGCAAGCTCGCAGCCGCCGCCCAGCGCAAACCCAGCCACCGCCGCAATCACGGGTTTGCGAATGGTCGCAATCGTGTCCCAATTGCGCGTGATGAAGTTTTGCGCATACGCGGTTTCAAAGTCCAGTTGCGCCATGGCTTTGATGTCTGCGCCTGCGGCAAAGGCTTTGTCTGAGCCTGTGATAATAATCGCGCCGATAGCTGGGTCTGCGTCGCATTGCAACAACGCCGCGCCCAATTCATTCATGAGCTGGTCGTTGAGCGCGTTGAGCTGCTCTGGGCGGTTGAGGGTGATGCGGGCGACGGCATCAAAGCTTTCTAGTACAATTGCGGCCAATTGGGTCATGGTGATTCCTTTTTTGGTAAAAAAAACAGTGCGGCGCGGTTTTATGGGCTGTACATCCCACCATTTTTGGACAACCGAGCTTATTTATAAAATGGTGGGCGCTGCCCACCCTACGCGCTTGCATGGCGCATTTAAACAGCCGCCATGATACGCGAAACCCTCTTTTTGGATGAACAAATGAACCCTGTTGTTGCTTATTCGGTCACGCCTTTGGCGACACGCCATGTGTTCGCGGTGTCGCTGGTTTTTACTTCACGCATCGACGCGCCTGAGCTGTATTTGCCCACTTGGATTGCGGGCAGTTATATGTTGCGCGATTTTGCGCGGCACATTGTGCGCATGGCCGCCGTGACGGAATCAGGCGATGCGCTGACACTCACGCCGCTGGGGCAGTCAAACTGGCGCGTGGCGTGTGCGGCGGGGCAAACGGTGCGCGTGGATTATGAGGTGTTTGCGCATGATACATCGGTGCGCACGGCTTTTTTGGATGGATCGGGCGGATTTTTTAATGGCACGTCGTTGTTTGTGGGCGTGCCGCATTTGGCGGACGCTGTGCATACGCTGCGTTTACATGCGCCCGAATGTGATTGGCAAATTGCCACCACGCTGCCCCGCGCCAGCGCAACGCCTGCGCGTGGATTTGGCGATTATGTGGCGCGTGATTATGATGAACTGGTTGACCACCCTGTGCGCATGGGCGCGTTGACGTGGCTCACCTTTGAAGCCGCTGGCACGCCGCATGAAGTGGCGATTGCAGGGCATGTGCCGTTGCTCAATCGCGCATTATTAACCAAGGATTTACAAGCCATTTGCGCGGCGCAAATTGAATTTTTTGGCGCGCCTGCGCCGTTTGAGCGGTATTTGTTTATGGTGGATGCGCGCTCGAGCGGTTATGGCGGGCTGGAGCACCGTGATTCAACGGCATTGCTGTGCCAGCGCGATGATTTGCCGCTGGCGTCCGACGCGTTGGAGCGCCGCGAGCCGTATCTAAACTTTCTGGCGTTGTGCAGCCACGAATATTTTCATGCGTGGAATGTCAAGCGCATCAAACCTGCGGCGTTTGTGCCATACGATTTGAGCGCGCCTGCGGACACGAGTTTGCTGTGGTTTTTTGAAGGCGTGACGAGTTATTACGATGATTTGTTTTTGCGCCGAACGGCTATTTTGACTGAAACCCAGTATTTAAAACGGCTAACAACCACCCTCAACCAAGTCACGCAAGCAGACGGCGCACGCACGCAAACCGTGGCAGACAGTGGTTTTTATGCGTGGACAAAATATTATCAAACCTCACCCAACACGCCCAACGCCGTGGTGAGCTATTACACCAAAGGCGCGCTGGTTGCGTGGTGCATGGATTTACACATCCGCCGCGCATCCGCGCAACAGCACAGTTTGGATGACGTAATGCGCGACTTATGGGCAGCGTTTGGGCGTGATTTTTACACGCCCAACCATCCGCAAAAAGGTGTGATTTTGGCAGACATTGTGGCGGCCTGCGTGCGCGTTGCGCCTGATATGGCGGCGGTTTTAACGCAAATGTTATACAGCACCGATGACTTGCCTTTGGTTGAATTATGCGCCGCCAACGGTTTAAATTTGACCCAAGAACCCGCCAATACGCCCGTTTTAGGCGCAACCGTAAATAAAGCTGATGGCGGTTACCAAATCACCCGCGTGGCCAACCACGGCGCCGCCCAACAAGCAGGACTGGCGCCCGATGATGTGCTGATTGCATTTGACCAACTCAAACTCACCCAACCGCCCGAAGCCACGCTGGCGCGCTACCCGCTCAACCACGCCATCACCGTGCATTTTTGGCGCGACGACGCACTCAATCACACCATATTGCACAACGCGCCTGCGCCGCATGGTGCGTATCAATTGACTGCGGTTCAATCTGTTCAAAAAGAGTAAGCCTCGCGTTACTCCAAGCAACAACGCCTCAGACATTCAATAAAGCAAGCAATCTAAACCACCCACACACTCGCGCCACACAAAAATGTGGCGCAATTGTGTGCATCAGTGCTATTCTCCACAAAATTTTAAAAACAACAACGGAGACGCATCATGAGCTTAAAACTCAAATCAACCGCAACTGCGCTGGCCATTTTTGGCCTGAGCCATACATTGCACGCACCCGCCCAAACCTTTAGCAATGTGATTGTGTTTGGTGACAGCTTGTCGGACGGCGGCGTGTATGGCAGCCGCTTTACCACCAATCCAGGTTTCACCGCAGCAGAATATTTGGCGCAGGACTTTGGTTTTACCATCACGCCTTCCACCCAAGGCGGCAGCAATTATGCCCAAGGCGGCGCGCGGGTGGCGAGCGATTCGGCCAGCACGCCCAGCGGCTTTGCACAGCGCTCGGTCAGCACACAGGTCAAAGAATATTTGAGCAGCACGAGCTACGCCGCCGATCCAAACGCGTTGTATGTATTGCAAGGCGGCGCAAATGATATTTTTCAAAACTTGGCAGCGGTACAACAAGGTGCCATGACCAATGCGCAGTTTCAAAGCAGCTTAATCAGCGCAGGCGCCACATTGTCAGCCCAAGCCGCACTGCTCAATAGCAGCGGCGCCAAATACATCATCATGCCTAATTTACCCAACCTTGGCGTCACGCCAGCCTTTGCCAGCACCATGCCCGCTTTGGCCAGCCAAACCGCGCAAGGCTTTAACACGGTTGTGCAAACCGTCGCCAGCCAAACAGGCGTGGATATTATTGCAGCAGACACATACAAACTCATCAGCGAAGTCGTCGCCAATCCCAGCCAATACGGCTTTAGCAACGCCACAGGCGTGGCCTGCACCACCGCATCATCCTTAACCTGCAACCCCAACACCTTGGTCAGCGCCAACGCGCCCAACACCTATGTCTTTGCGGACGGCGTGCATCCCAGCACCGCCACCCAGCGTTTAAACGCCCAATATTTGACGTCCATCGTGCGTGCGCCCACCCAAATCAGCCTACTGGGCGCAGCGCCGCTCGCAGGCAGCGCCGCACGCATGCGCAGCCTACAAGCGAGCCTTGCGCACAGCGACAACAACACGTGGCACACATTTATTGACTACGACCGCACACGCACCACGTTTGAGCAGTCCAAATCCAATGCCAACACCTTTCTGGCAGGCGTTGACCACAAACTGGGCAAAGGCAACGCGGGGATTTCATTTGGTTATCAACAATACTCAGGCTCATTTGGCAACAACGCAGGCAAATTTACACTCAAAGAACCCAGCGTTGGCCTGTATTACAGCCAATTGCTCGGCGACGGCGGCACATCAGGCAACTTGATTGCCAACCTCAATTACGGCGCGCTCAACACATCCAACCTCAAACGCACCATTCAACTGGGCGCCGCCACACGCACCGAAACAGGCGACACCAGCGGCCAGCACTGGTCAGCAGGCATTGCCGCGCAGTTCAATCTGGGCAAATACGCCCAAGGCAAAGCCAGCCACGGCCCAATGGTGCGCCTCAACTATGAAGACATCAAAATCGACGGCTACGCAGAGCAAAGCACATCAAGCACCGCCATGACGTTTGACAAACAAACCCGCCACGGCCTAACCGCCGCGCTGGGCTACCAAACCCGAGCCACGCTGGGCGCATGGACGCCGTATGCGCAACTCAACTATGAGTTTGACGGCACACGCGGCAACGACGTGCGCGCCCACCTCACATCCATGTACGGCAGCTTTACCACGCCAGCGCTCGAAACCCGCGACGGCTTTCGCGTCCAAGTTGGCACTGGCGTTCGGATTGCCAGCGCCACGCAGCTCAATCTGAACGTTGGCAGCACATTGGGTAAAAACTCAGGCAAAGAACTCAGCGCCAACCTTGGTTTAGATGCACATTTTTAAACGGATTCGAACATCTGCGTAGGGGCGGTTCGTGAACCGCCCTTGGTTGCACCGATCATTGAACACAACAACATTGCGCCACCGCACAGGGCGCCTCACGAGGCGCCCCTACGGTTTTTGAGATGTGACTTTGTTTGAAATTCTGGCAAGAATGTTTAAGCGAACTCGAACACCTGCGTAGGGGCGGTTCGTGAACCGCCCTTGGTTGCACCGCTCCCTCATTAAATACAACAACATTGCGCCACCGCGCAGGGCGCCTCACGAGGCGCCCCTACGGTTTTTGAGATGTGGCATTGTTTAAAATTATGGCAAGAATGTTTAAACGGACTCGAACACCTGCGTAGGGGCGGTTCGCGAACCGCCCTTGGTTGCACCGCTCCGTCATTGAACACAACAACATTGTTACCACCGCACAGGGCGCCTCACGAGGCGCCCCTACGGTTTTTGAGATGTGACTTTGTTTGAGATTTTTGCAAGAATGTTTAAGCGAACTCGAACACCTTCGTAGGGGCGGTTCGCGAACCGCCCTTGGTTGCACCGCTCCGTCATTAAATACAACAACATTGTTACCACCGCACAGGGCGCCTCACGAGGCGCCCCTACGGTTTTTGAGATGTGACTTTGTTTGAGATTTTTGCAAGAATGTTTAAGCGAACTCGAACACCTTCGTAGGGGCGGTTCGCGAACCGCCCTTGGTTGCACCGCTCCGTCATTAAATACAACAACATTGTTACCACCGCACAGGGCGCCTCACGAGGCGCCCCTACGGTTTTTGAGATGTGACTTTGTTTGGAATCTTTGCAAGGATTTTTAAACTGACTCGAACATCTGCGTAGAGGCGGTTCGTGAACCACCCTTGGTTGCGCCGCTCCGTCATTAAACACAACAACATTGCGCCACCGCGCAGGGCGCCTCACGAGGTGCCCCTACGGTTTTTGAGATGTGACTTTGTTTGAAATTCTGGCAAGGATGTTTGAGCGGACTCGAACATCTGCGTAGGGGCGGTTCGTGAACCGCCCTACAATTGCGCAGCTCCGTCATAATGAACACAACCCATCAAAAAAACCGCATGTGTCACACATGCGGTTTTTCATCATTAAAATCAAATCCAGCCGAAGCAGTCTTTAAACCGCGCCCCGCACAAACACCAATTGGCGCACGCCATTTTTGGCGATTTGCTCGCGCTCAAATTGATAACCATCTTGCGCAAACGCCTTAAGCGCCTCAACCGATTCAACCTGCTGTTGCACCACAAACCGCGCCATCACGCCGCGCGCACGTTTGGCATAAAAACTCACGATTTTTGCCACGCCGTTTTTGACCTCATAAAACATCGGCTGCACCACCGGATATTGCATGGCTTTGAGAGGCACGGCTTTAAAATACTCATCCGATGCCAAATTGAGCAATATCTGCGCATCATGTGCCGCCAACTCAGCATTTAAGTGCTGCGCCAGCGTATCGCCCCAAAACGCATACAAATCCTTGCCCGCAGAATTGGCCAACGCCGTCCCCATTTCAAGCCGATACGCCGGCATCAAATCAAGCGGGCGCAAAATCCCATACAAGCCAGACAAACTGCGCACCACATTCTGCGCGCGCAGCAATTCGGCCTCGCTCAAACTGGCCGCATCAAAGCCCTCATACACATCACCATTAAACGCCAAAATCGCTTGTTTGGCATTGCTCGCATCAAACACCGGCCGCCATTCATGGTTGCGCGCCACATTCAGCGCCGCCAATTTATCTGAAATATGCATCAAGCCCGCCAATTTTGGCACATCAAACTCGCGCAACAATTGCATCAACTGCATTGATTGCGGCACAAATTGCGGCTGCGTGGCGGTACCAATCTGCGCAGGCGTGGCAAAATCCATACTTTTGGCGGGCGACAAAACAACTAACATATTGGGCAATCCTAAAATTAAAGTGCGTAATTATAACCCAAGAGCCGCCCGCCAATAAGCGGGTGCACCTCACAAAAACCAAAGACATGTTCGATATTTGTTCGATACATTTTTAATACATGGCCAAACATAAAAATCAGATTGCTGGTCAAGCCTGCAATGACTAAAGTTTATTGATTGTCAAACGCAGCACAAGTTTTCTCGGCATAACCCGCCAGCTGTCGTGCAGCAGGCGTGCACGCAAGTTGCTTTGCCTGTTTGAGCTGAGTTTGAAAATTCTCCCGCGTCACCGCCGCCCAGCCCATGCGCTCGCCCAACCACTGCGCCCACACAAACTCCGCAAAATACGGTTGCGCGCTTTTGTCAATAAAACCATCGTCCTCCAACGCGCCCGCCAGCGAGCGGTACGGATAATCCGTCAAATCCTGCATGTGCAGCGGCAACTGGCTGGGTTCAAGCGGCGCGCCGTGCGCATCAAACAACCAAGCCCAATGGTTCTGCGCCATGTGTTGCCAAAAATCAGCACCCTGCTCGAGCTGCCCAATCACCGTCACATCCAATTCGCGCACGCCGATTTGCCACAAAGCAGACGTAAAATGATGTCTGTCGATCAAGTAAAATTGCGCCTTATCACCGCCATTTTCCTGCGTTGCCATCACAACGGGGATGCTTTTTTTGTAAATCTTTTTTGCCAGTTTATCGCCAGACACGGTTTGCAATACCTGCAACGCCCGCGCCTCATCATCCACCTGTAACTGCCCAACACCGGCTTGCGTGGGATGCAATTGCGCAATATGGATGCGGCACACTTGCCCAACCCCCGTGTGCGCGTCGCAATTTTTGGGCGTTTGTGCGCAGCCACTCACACCGACTGCACACAGCGCCATGCCAACCACCAAGCGTTTCAAGTCAGATAAATACATGGAGATCCTTGCGCAGTAAAGTAAAAACCTACTTTACTGCGATTCGACAAAATTTGTTCGGGAAACCCGAACAAATTTTAGGTAAAAAACATGAAAAATCCGCATTGTCCGTAATTTTTCAGCCTCCATGAGTAGAGGCGGTCGAGTTGGCTGGTTATGCAAAACCCTCACATGTTTTATGGTTTACGACTTAATCGCGTTGACAAACGTCATGACTTTTTGCACATTTTCAGCCGTGCTAAAACCTGCACCACCATGCCCAGTATCCGCAATCATCACCAATTGCACAGGCACGCCCGCTTTTTGCAAGGCATCGTGCAACAATTGCGACTGCGCAATCGGCACTTGGCAATCCTTTGCCCCTTTTTCGAGCAAAAACGGTGGATCTTTTGCATCCACATACGTGATTGGATTGGCTTGCTGCGCCAACGCGCTGGCCTCAGGCACAGTTTTGCCCAAATACAATGATTCAAAAGAATCCGCATCGTTGTGCTTTTGATCTTTATCCGTGCAACCTTGCGCGCGGGCTTGTGCATCCATTTGCGTAAAATCAGTTGGCCCAAACCAATCGATGACACCCTGCACGCGGCTGGACACGCCTGAATTGCCCAATGCGGCATCATCAAACAGCGCCACATCACCGCTAGTGCCCAACATCGACGCCAAATTACCGCCCGCTGACGCACCAAACGCAATGATTTTATTGGGGTTCAAGCCGTATTGCGCGGCGTTGGCGCGGATGTAACGCACAGCGGCTTTCACGTCTTGCACTGCCGTAGGAAATGGCGCCTCGCCCGACAAGCGATAATTCACAGGCACAACTGCGTAACCCGATTTAAGCAACGCATCAACCAGCGCATCATCATTGACGCTCAAGGCTTTTTCACCAAACTTAAAGCCGCCGCCATGGATCATCAACACCACAGGCGCAGAATCGGTTTTAACCTCGGGCAAATACACATCAAGCTTTTGGGTTTTGGACGCACTGGCATACGCAACATCCGCATGCACAGGTTTTTTGCTCGAAGCCGCAGGCGGTTTCATGTCGGCAAAATCAGGGTTTTGATTACAGCCGCCCAGCAACGCCAAGCTGAGCGCTGCCGCGCATGTAAACTTAAAATTGAATTTGAATTTGAATTTTGTAGTTGAATTCACGAACATCACCACCCCCTGTTTAAAGTAAACAATTCATTGTAGCGAGGCTACATGGATGAAACATGGACACAGGCACAAAAAAACCAGCCATTGATTCGGCTGGTTTTTAAAGAAATTGCGCACAAACAAGCTTACGCCAGCTTTGGAATACGCAGACTTTGGCCTGGGTAGATTTTGTCTGGGCTGCTTAACATTGGGCGATTCGCTTCAAAAATCGCATTGTATTTATTGGCATCGCCGTACACTTGTTTAGAGATGGCAGACAATGTATCGCCAGATTTAACCGTGTGAAACACAGGCTCATCCGCAGCAGGCGCAGTCATGTTGTCATTCACACATGAAACACCTTCCACATTACCCGCGCACAACAAAATCTTTTCTTTGGTTTCAGCATCCGCCGCATTACCAGAGACCGTAACGGTTGATGAGGTTGGCTCAAACGCAACCGTCAAGCCATCAGCCGTCAAACCTTGCGCGCCAATGTAGTCCAAAATTGCTTGTGCGGCAGCAGTACTGGCCGCTGCTGGATCAGCTGCAACAGCTTCTTCGTGTTTTGAGCCAAACAATTTTTGACCAGCGTCTTTTAAAAAACTAAACATACCCATAACAAACTCCTTGGTGAAAATTAAAAATACGTGCCAAATCGGCATACAAATTGCGCCATTTGCGCAACGGCCAAAGAGTAACACAAATTAGAAAAGCACTTAAAAAAACCAGCCGAAAAATTAAACGCACCCACATCTAAAGGCGTAGGCCGCCTTCTTTATTGCTTGAGCGGATATTGTCCCGCGTTGCCAAACCATTCCAAGCCGATGGCATCACTCTGCCCCGCCAATTGGCGCACCACAGCGCCCTCCAACCAAGTGACAACAAAAGCGCTGCATTGCTCAAGTTGCTCGGCGGGGCATTCAATTTTTGGGGCAATCCATTGCTCAAAAGCGTGCAGCATCTGCGCGGCAATCGTTTTAAAACCCGTTTGTTTTTGACTATAAACCAACAACGCCAGCCACAACCTCAAATAGGGCAAAAACGCATCCTTTAAAATCAACTGATGCAGCTGCATCATCATGCCTGCTGGTTCTTGGCGGGTCAGCTGCGTTTGCTCCAAATACGCAAATAAGTTTTGTTGCGCCGCAAGCAAGGCGGCCTGTAATAATTCGTCTTTATTGGCAAAGTAGTGCAGCAACATGCGATCGCTGGTATTGGCCGCTTGCCCAATCAGGCGCAAGGTAAAGCCTTCAAAGCCGTTTTGCAGCAAATAATGCGCGGCATGCTGCGCCAGCTCGTTTTTTTTCGCTTGTTTTTTATCCACTTCGGGGGTGAGGTTTTGAGTCATGGTTTCATGGCGTTGATGTGCGTTAATCTGACGCGGTGGTTTGATTTAAGGGCGGAAATAGTCTAGAATCGCAAAAATGTAACGCACGTTACACTTTTTCGGTTTACTTTTTTACATTCTACATTTTCCTCGAAAGGATACACACATGGACATGCATTTTATGCTTTTCGTGGGCAGCGCGCTTGCCGTATCAGGCCTGCTTTTGGCTCACACCCTGACACAAGGCGCATTGCTCAAGCATTGGTTATTTTGGGCGGTACTGTCTTGCGGCTTTTTGGCGTTTTCTGCGTTTACTGCCAGCCACCACGGCTTATTTGGCTTTGTCGTTGAACATGCCCAACGCGGTTTTTGGGGCAATCAAATCTGGCTGGATTTGCTGTTTATGGCCACTTGTGCGTGGTACGGCTTATTGCCACAATTGCGCGAACATCAGATTGCGCCCATCCCCGCGTTAATATTTGCTTTGCTCACAGGCAGCATTGGCATGATGGCGGTTGTGGCGCTGCTTGCTTACAAAAAACGTCTTAGAAAATAAGGTTTTTTGGATTGAAAATTTATTCGTTAAAGCAGGTATAAAAAATCGGGCATTCAATGCCCGATTTTTTATACATCACAGCCAAACTCAGTCTGATTTTTTGCGCAGCGCCGCCCGCGCACCAAGCACATAACCCGACAACGCATACGCCACAAACAGCGCAAATAGGGTCAATTCAGGCTTGGCAATCACCGCCAAACCCACGCCAATCACCGCCAATAATTTTGGGAAAGACACCGAATGGCGCACATCCATGGCTTTGCCGCTGTAATACGGCAGCGTGGTCACCATTGACACCCCCGCAAATAATGTGACCCCAAGCGCCACCCAAGGGAAAATTTCAGGTGCAATATCCACTTTATTCGCCGAAACCAGCCACACAAAACCCGCCACCAATGCGGCAGCGGACGGGCTGGGCAAGCCTTGAAAAAAGCGCTTGTCCACCACGGCCAAATTGGTGTTAAACCGCGCCAAACGCAAGGCCGCGCACAGGCAATACACAAACGCCACAATCAGCCCCAAGCGGCCAGAGCCAAAACTTTTGAGCTGCCATTCATACACAATCAGCGCAGGCGCCACACCAAAAGACACCATATCGGCCAAGCTGTCATACTGCTCACCAAACGCGCTTTGGGTGTTGGTCATCCGCGCGACGCGCCCGTCCATGCCATCTAAAACCATAGAGAAAAAAATCAAAATCGCGGCCACTTCAAAATCAGCCGCCATGGCTTTGATAATCGCAAAAAAAGCACAAAACAGCGCTGCGGTGGTAAACGCATTGGGCAACAAATAAATACTGCGGTGCCGGTGTTGCTGCGCATCGGCGTGCATTTCTATCGGTGCATCGGGTTTTTGCGGGGTCAAATCAGTCATAGCAGCTCCTTATTGCGCCTGTTTTAAAGAGGCCAAAATAGTTGATGAAGCGCTGACTTTATCACCAATACTCACATGCGGCGTGGCATCCAGCGGCAAATACACGTCCACGCGCGAGCCAAACCGAATCAAGCCATAACGCTCGCCGCGTTTGCCCACATGCCCTGCGCTCACGTAGCACAAAATCCGCCGCGCAATTAAACCCGCCACTTGCACGGCAGTGACCACTTGACCATCCGCAGTTTGCATCACCAACGCGTTGCGCTCGTTTTGCTCAGAGGCTTTGGCCAAATCGGCATTCAAAAATTTGCCTGCAAAATACTCTGCTTTAAGCACCGTGCCATCCACAGGCAAGCGGTTGGAATGCACATTAAACACATTCATAAACACGCTGATTTTGAGCGCATCACGGTCCGCGTAAATATCACGGGTTTTTTCCACCACAATCACGCGGCCATCCGCAGGGCTTAACACCGCGCCCGCTTGCATGGGAATCTCACGCGCAGGGTCACGAAAAAATTGAATCACAAATGCGGCAATCACATACAACGGCAGCGCCCAGCCAAAACCACACAGCACATGAACCAACACCGCCAGCAACAACGCCCCGCCAATAAACGGCCAGCCTTCGCGCGCCAAAATCGGATGTGGGTAATTTGAATTGCTCAAAGACATAATAAGTTCTTTCCATAAATCAGCGCCAACACGACTCAACCTACAAAACCGCGCCACGCCTTTAAAATAAAACACCTCGCAAAACGCGAGGTGTTATTTTACTTGATTCTGGCCGAAACCCATAGGTTTAACTTGAGGGTTTGATCTGCCGCGTCAAATGTGGGGGCGGCGATTTTGGCTTCCCTCATCAGACCATCACTCGCCACAGGTGCGGTTGAATAACCCAACTTCTCTGCTCTTCCGTATAAGTCACCACCGCCATATTCTTTCACCGCCACTTGCGCCGCCTGCAATGCCGCTTCATTGCACGGCCGATTGCTCATCAAGTCCAAGCTCACCACTTCCCATTTTTTTGCGCGCACGCCGTCGGTAATCACATCCATGCGTTTTTGCAAATTGGCAAAGGCCTTTTTGTACAAACTGTCTTGCAAGCTGTCAATAAACTCATTGGTCACCGAATAATTCACGCCGCTAAAAACCATGCCCAGCTCTTGGGTTTTGGCGGTCATTTTGTCCAGTTCTGTTAAGTGCTTGGTTTTCACCACAAAATTTTGCGACACCTGCCAGCCATTGGGCTTGTTGTTTTTATCCACGGTTTGATAAGTTTGATAATTTTGATTCACGATTTTGGCATCCGCATCCAACGACTTGATATACGTACTTGCATCGCGCTGCATTTTATTCGCTTTATTTGCCGCCTCGGTTTTGTCGGCGTTTTTGACCACCAGCGAAAAATTCAAATTAGCCAAATCAGGCGCAACGGTTTCTTGGCCTTGCGCACACATCTGTATCACGGCGCCTTCAGACTCTTTTGCATAAGCGGCCATTGAACCACTGATTAAAGCCAACGCCAGTGCGGCTTTGGTGAACATTGATTGCATTTTTCATCCTTTTTATTGAAGTGAACTGCTTAAATTAAACGGCTTGACTGATGTAAATAAACCCACATTGCGTCTGTGTTTGCAACCGCGCGCTGCATTCGCAACTGCACCAACAGCGCCCAACGCCCAAACGGTTGATTGCACGGACGCGCCGCGTTTACTTCATTTTGGCCGCAATCCATAAATGAACCGCCACAGTTTCTTTTCCTTGTACAAAACTCGTCTTTGCCACACTTGACACAGCAGTCGCATCCATCATGACAGAGTTGTTTCTGGTATACATCCCGCCTTGGCTCGCGCAAGCGCTTTGCCCCGTTGAGTTGATGTGCACAATTTCCCACGCATCTGACTTACCCAAGCCTTTTGACATCGCGGCCAACCGCATTTGCACATCCTCAAATGCATTCACGTACAAGCGCTCTTGCGTGTGCTTGCGCAGCTCTTTAGATACAAATTGATCCACCCCGCCAATCACCATGTTTAAGTTTTGCAGCGTTTGCACCACATCAGGCACTTCATCGAGCCCTGTTATTTCTAATTGAAACGCCTGCGTCACCGTCCAGCGGCGCGGCGCCTTGCCAGAATCATCATAATCTTGGCTCGTGTTGTACGACTGATTCATCACCTGCGCCGCAGGATATTGCGCCTTGAGCGCGGCCAGCACCTCGGTCATTTTTTGGTTTACCTGATTGGCCGCCGATTTTTTGTCTTGTTTGGTTGAGGCAAAAGACACCGACACGCGCGCACGGTCTTGCACGACTTCTTCATCCGCCTGACCGCACAGCTCAACCAGCGTCCCAGTTTGATTGATGTTTGGCACGTTTTGCGCCTGCGCTTGCGTTAATGTGGCGAGCAAGGCAATGAGTAAGAGTGATTTTTTCATTTGAAGTCCTTTTGGTTAAGTTCGCAGATGAATCTGCCTTTGAAATATTAAATTATGACACCAAAAAAGCATTGAGATGCGGTTTTAGGCTTTGGATGCATGACTCAGAAACAAGGCACTTTCTGAACAAAAACCCGCAACAGATTCACCAAGCAAGCGCTCAAAATCCAAGTGCCAGACGGCGCGCCGACGCGATCCATTGAAGTAAGAAGCGGCATAAAAAGACCCGTGTTCAGGAAAAACAAAGCTGCCAAGCCATATCGTGCCAATCTGATACAAACTGAGTGTCAACTTGTACCAACAGGCTGCGAGCGCACCAAACAAAAAGCGACCACAAAGGCCGCTTTTTGTTGATGTGCTTACAATCGATACAGCCAAATTAGTTCTTAGTTTGATCAACCAATTTATTTTTACCAATCCAAGGCATCATGGCGCGTAAGTTGCCGCCTACTTTTTCAATCGGGTGTTGCTCGGTCAAATGACGGCGTGACACCATGGTTGGTGCGCCTGATTTGTATTCAAGGATGAAGCTTTTTGCGTATTCGCCCGTTTGAATGTTTTTGAGGCATTCGCGCATGGCTTTGCGTGATTCATCATTGATCACGCGTGGGCCAGTCACATAGCCGCCGTATTCAGCGTTGTTGGAAATTGAGTAATTCATGTTGGCAATACCGCCTTCGTAAATCAAATCAACAATCAATTTTAATTCATGCAAGCATTCAAAATACGCCATTTCTGGGGCATAACCTGCTTCAACCAAAGTCTCGTAACCCATTTTGACCAATTCAACTGCGCCGCCGCACAACACAGCTTGCTCGCCAAACAAATCGGTTTCGGTTTCTTCGCGAAAGCTCGTTTCGATAATGCCCGCACGACCGCCGCCATTGGCGCACGCGTAAGACATACAAAGATCGCGTGCCTTGCCTGATTTGTCTTGATGAATCGCAATCAGGTGGGGAACGCCACCGCCTTGTGAATACGTGCCGCGCACGGTGTGCCCTGGTGCTTTTGGTGCAATCATAATCACGTCCAAGTCAGCGCGTGGCGCAACTTGGTTGTAGATGATGTTAAAGCCGTGTGCAAACGCCAATGCCGCGCCTTGCTTGATGTTGGCGGCAACTTCCGTGCTGTAAACCTCAGCGATTTGCTCATCTGGCAACAGCATCATCACGATGTCCGCGCCTTTAACTGATTCAGCCACTTCTTTAACGGTTAGACCAGCGTTGACCGCTTTTGACCATGACGCGCCACCTTTGCGCAAGCCGACAGTGACGTTGCAGCCTGATTCAGACAAATTCAACGCGTGGGCGTGACCTTGTGAACCGTAACCGATGATGGTCACCGCTTTGCCTTTGACCAATGCCAAATCGCAATCTTTATCGTAAAAAACTTTCATTTTGAATCCTTATGTAAAAACTACTTTGGTTAAATTAAATTTACTGCTGTGCTGCTAAACCCAACTACTTAAATCTTGGCGGTGTTTTTGTGATGAACGATATCGCAACTGCTGGGGCGAAATTTATCACGCCCTACGTCCCACAAAAACACTGCCTAAAGTCTTAACGTCCGCTCGCCGCGCCCAATCCCTGACACGCCGGTGCGTACGGTTTCAATAATCAAACTGCGCTCAATATTACTGATAAACGCGTCGATTTTACCATGCTCGCCCGTCAACTCAACCGTGTATGACTTGTCCGTCACATCCACAATATTGCCTCGGAAGATTTCGGTGGTGCGTTTGATTTCTTCACGGTCTTTGCCAACCGCACGGATTTTCATGAGCATCAGCTCGCGTTCCACATGCGCGCCGTCGGTCAAGTCATTGACTTTGACCACATCAATCAAGCGATTAAGCTGCTTGGTGATTTGTTCCAACACATCGTCTGAGCCCGAAGTCACAATCGTCATGCGCGACAATGTGACATCTTCGGTGGGCGCAACCGATAAGGTTTCAATGTTGTAGCCACGTGCAGAGAACAAACCCACCACACGAGACAATGCGCCCGCTTCGTTTTCAAGCAAAATAGAAATAATTCGTCGCATGTTATTCTCCCGTCAACATGGCTTGGTTCATGGCCGCCACGTCCGAGCGCAGCAACATTTCAGACAAGCCTTTGCCCGCTTGCACCATTGGAAACACGTTTTCGGTTTGGTCGGTCTGGAAATCCATAAACACCAAGCGGTCTTTGAGTGCCAACGCTTCACGCAACGCACCTTCGACATCCGATGATTTCTCAATCCGCATGCCCACGTGGCCATAAGCCTCGGCCAGTTTGACAAAATCAGGCAACGCGTCCATGTATGAATGCGAATAGCGTTTGTCATAATCAAGCTCTTGCCATTGACGCACCATGCCCAAATAGCGGTTATTGAGGCTCAAAATTTTAATCGGCAAATCGTATTGCAAGCAGGTTGACAACTCTTGAATGCACATTTGCACCGAGCCTTCGCCTGTAATGCAGCACACTTCTGCATCGGGATAGCGTTTTTTCACGCCCATTGCGTACGGAATGCCCACGCCCATTGTGCCCAAGCCACCAGAGTTAATCCAACGGCGCGGCTCATCAAACGGATAAAACTGTGCGGCAAACATTTGGTGCTGCCCCACGTCAGACGTAATGTAGGCATCGCCTTTGGTTAAGCGGTGCAAGGTTTCAATCACGTATTGCGGCTTGACCAATTCGCTGTTGCGATCGTACGCCAGCCCATCCACTTTTTTCCACTCTTTGATTTGTTGCCACCATTTGGCGACTTTGGCAGGCTCAACCCGCTCAGACATTTCAGCGAGTTGCGCGAGCATGTCGATCAACACGTCTTTGACGTCACCCACAATCGGCACATCAGCGCGCACACGTTTAGAGATTGACGACGGATCCACATCGACATGAATCACCTTGCGCGACACCGAGCCAAAATGCTTGGGATTACCGATCACGCGGTCATCAAACCGCGCACCAATCGCAATAATCACATCCGCGTTTTGCATCGCCATATTCGCTTCATACATGCCGTGCATACCGGGCATACCGATATAGTTAGGACTGCTGGCGCGGCAACCGCCCAAACCCATCAAGGTATTCACGCACGGAAAACCCAGCGCATCGACCAAGCGGTTTAATTCAGGCGCGGCATTGCTCAAAATCACACCGCCACCGGTATAAATCACAGGACGTTCCGCATTGAGCAAGTATTGCAACGCCTTACGGATTTGGCCAGAATGCCCTTTCACCACCGGATTGTATGAGCGCATTTCAACGGTGGCTGGGTATTCAAACTTGCATTTGGCGTTGGAGACGTCTTTTGGAATATCAATCAACACCGGGCCAGGACGACCTGTTTTGGCAATATGAAAGGCTTTTTTGATGGTACTTGCTAATTGGCGCACGTCTTTCACCAAAAAATTATGCTTCACGCACGGGCGGGTAATCCCCACCGCGTCGCATTCTTGGAATGCGTCTTGGCCAATCATGCTCGTGGGCACTTGGCCTGAGATAATCACCATCGGAATCGAATCGTAATACGCCGTGGCAATCCCAGTAACCGCATTGGTTAAGCCCGGCCCACTCGTGACCAAGCACACGCCAACATCATTCGATGAGCGTGAATACGCATCAGCGGCGTGAACGGCGGCTTGTTCGTGACGAACCAGAATGTGTTCGATACCCGTTTGTTGATGCAGCGCGTCATAAATATAGAGGACGGAGCCACCAGGGTAACCAAAGATGTGTTTGACGTTTTCGGCTTGAAGCGCCTCAACGAGAATTTGTGAGCCTGTCAATTCAGTTGACATATAAGTGTCCTTTCAAGATCAAATAAAAGTCTTGCCCATGCAGTTTGCCGCTTTTGTGATGTGCCGCTTGTGTTGAAACAACCACAAACGCCCAAACCACACGCCGATACAAACCACTAAAAGCCAAGGTTCCTTGAGATTGATTGGATGCAAATGAAGCAATTGTGTCGCTTATCTGCAAACAAGATGAGATTGAAGCCAAGGTGGGCGGATAGCCCAAGCCAGCACAATCAATAGTTTGTAACATTACGATGTAAAACGCGTTTGGTCAAGTATTTTTCAGCCAAACATGCGGGTTTATGCATCCGCGCCACACGTTAAAATGACGGTGCGCCAATTGGTTGCTCGCACACCCAAATACCACCGTCATTTTGCGCTTGACCCGCAATCCCCAAATCCAAGCATCACTCTTGCGGCTCAGATTTTGTATCAGGAATGATTAAATCCACCGCACCCGCGCCTACTTTAACCGTGGTTTTTACCGCCGTTGCCGCTACAGACACCGCCGCGCCGGCCACCGTCACCACCGCGCAGCCGCTCAAACTTGCGCACAGCCATAGCGCCGCCGCGCCGCCGAGTATTTTATTCATGCAGTCCTTAAACTTTAGGTGACCGACGACGCTCAAAACGCGCCGGTCCATATTGATACGCCGCCACTTCAAAGCGGTTGTCGCGGTAATATTCCCGCCCCTGTGATTTTTGCCAAAACCCCTCCAGCACATAAGCCACCGGCAACAAAATCCCCCAACGCTCCGCTTGACGCACATGTTCAAACTCATGCGCCCCACTGTGCGCCAGCATTTTTGCATCCCCAGCAATCACCACGTGCCCAATCGCCGCCGCATACATGCGCCCCAACGGATGATGATTGAGCAACCAAGCCAAACCACCGCCCCACGCGCACAACGCCTGCGTGCCACCAAGGCGCAACCACGCCACGCGTGGGCGCGTGGGCAGCACCAACATCAGCAACGCCAAGCCGCATAATGTGAGCGGCAATGCCCAAACCATTCTAAAAACAAAACGCAAGATTTTAAACATCACCACCCCAAACACAGCGTCAGCAAGCACAATGCCTGCCAGACCAAAAATGAGTGTGCGATAATAGCACCGAAATTTTAAAAGGACATTGTATGCTCGCAAAAATCACCGGCACCCTCATCGAAAAAAACCCACCGCAAATCGTCGTAGACACCCAACACGGGTTGGCCTACGAAATAGACGTACCCATGAGCACCTATTACAATTTGCCCAATACCGGCGAGCCCGTGTGCCTATTTTTACACCTCGCCATTCGAGAAGACGCGCAGCAATTATTTGGTTTTGCCAGCGCCGCCGAGCGCGCCAGCTTTCGGATGCTGGTCAAAATCAGCGGCGTGGGTTCACGCACCGCACTCGCGATTTTATCGGGTTTGTCTTCAGACGACTTGCAACAAGCGATTGCCAATCAAGACATTTCACGCCTCATGGGCATTCCAGGGATTGGCAAAAAAACCGCCGAGCGCTTGGTATTGGAGCTCAAAGACAAATTCAAAGGCATGAGTTTTAACTTCACCGCCACCGCAGCACAACCGCACAGCGACCGCGACGATATTGCGCAGGCCTTATCCGCATTGGGCTACGGCGACAAAGACGTCAACGCTGCACTCAAACAACTGCCAAACGACTTGGGCGTGAGCGCAGGCATCCGCCAAGCGCTGCAATGGTTGTCAAACTAAATTCAGCATATAAGATTAAATCAACCATAACGGAGTGAGTATGCACTTAATCCCCCCAACCAACATCGCCGCGTATTTCATCGCATCCATCGCATTTCTTGTGCTTGCTGGCGCACTGATTAAAACCAACCGCTTTTACCAGCGCCCAAACACGCAAGCGGTGAATCAATATTTAGGCATCAATGGCCTGCGCGGATTTTTGGCATTGGGCGTGTTTTTTCACCACGCAACCATCAATTTTTTCTACCAAACCTCAGGCGTATGGCAAGTGCCACCCTCACGGCTTTACACCATGCTTGGCCAAGTCGGCGTGGCATTTTTCTTCATCATTACCGGTTTTTTATTTTGGAGAAAAGTCCTTGTCAGCCAAGGCAAAGTTGACTGGAAACAACTTTATCTCTCAAGAATCAAACGAATTTACCCTATGTATTTGTTTTCGGTGGCGATCATTATTTGCTTCATTATTTATCGCGCACAAAAAAACAACATTAATTTACTTTCAACCTCTGAAAGCTTTATTCACACGGGCCGAGAATGGCTTAAATACCTAACGTTCGGTACGCCAGATATTGCCACTAAAGATTTATTCGCCATAAATGCTGGCGTTTTTTGGACACTAATTTGGGAATGGAAATTTTACATAGCGCTTCCCTTTTTAACCATATTCATCAACCAACCCAGAAAATTACTCGCGGCAGCCATTATTTTTTGTTACACCTCAAACGAAAAATTTTTATGGTTTTTCTTAGCGGGCATGATTGCCGCAGAACTTGAATGCAAGCCAAGCTACCGCCAATGGCTCAAAGCCAAAAATCAACACCATTTATTTGACTTGGGATTCATCGCGTTTATGAGCGCGCTGTTTGCTTTATTTGACAGCGCTTACGGCGCAACGCAAGCATTGCTTGGCTTAATCGCGTTTGTGTGTTTGCTCAACGGCAATGGGCTTTGGGGATTGTTGCATTTAAAGACCTGCCAATTTTTGGGCGAAATCAGTTACAGCATTTACCTACTCCACGGCATTATGCTGAGTATTGGCATTCATTTTTTACCCAGCAATGCGTTTTATGAGCAGTTTTATTGGCCGATTACCGCCAGCATTGGCGCACTCACCATTTTTGCATCCAGCCTCACGCATCAATGGATAGAATATCGCTTTTACAAAAAATAGCGCACTCAAAAAACCAAGAAAACAATGAGAGAAATAAAGCGGCCATTGATTGAACCTTGCCGAAAAACCCGAGAAAATGCATCAGTTTGGCGGGCATAAATGCCCGCCCTACACATGCCCGCACTCAGCTTAAACAAAAAGGAAACCTCTAAAATTTCAAAGCGCCGCAATCACCACAATCGCCACCAAAGCCGTACAATTGACCACAACCATCAACCAAAACGCCCATTGAAATGAGCGTTTTTTGGTTTTGTGGCGCAGCCATTTTTGCGCCAACCAGCCACCTGGCCAGCCGCAAAAAAGCGCCATGAGTTGCAATGTGCGTTCAGAAATACGCCAGCCGTTTTGTTTGGCAGCCGATTTGTCCATCGCATACGCAATAAAAGTCACCACGCTGGCCAGCGCATAAACCATACAAACCAAAGAAAAATTTAACCTCATTGAGCGCCTGACGATGCTCTGGGCGCGGACAAAAGCGCCATAAACGCACGCTCATAGTCGCGCACAAATCGGTCGGTTTTAATGGCCGCAAAGGTGGTGTTCCAGCCAAACAAATCACCCGCATCCAGCGCAAGCAGCGCGCCGTTTGGGTCGAGCGCATCCAGCGCCATGCCCGCCATAATGCCCACGCCCAAACCAAGCTCAACGTAGGTGCGAATCACATCCGCGTCAATCGCTTCTAAAACAATATCGGCCTTGAGATGCGCGTTTTTAAACGCCGCGTCGATTTTAGCGCGCCCCGCAAATGCGGCCTCATACGTAATCAATGGATAAGCGCTTAGGTGTTCCAGCGTGAGCGACTGGCTGGCCAGCGGGTGGTTTTTTGGCAGTAAAATTTTGTGCTGCCAGTCATAACATGGGCTGGCGCTCAAGCCTTGGGTATGCGCAATGGACTCTGTGGCCACCGCAATATCGGCAACGCCGCCGAGCACCATTTGTGCAATTTGGGCGGGCGCGCCTTGTAATAATGACAAACGCACGTCAGGAAACGCCACGCGAAACTGCGCAATCACAGCAGGCAGCGCATAGCGCGCTTGCGTGTGCGTGGTGGCAATGGTTAATCGGCCTTGCTGGGGGTTTTTGCATTCGCTCGCCACATCGCGCAGGCTGCGCATATTGTGCAACACGATTTGTATGTGGGGCAATAAAATCAAGCCTTCGGGGCTTAAGCCTTTGAGTCGTTTGCCGTGCCGAATAAAAAGCTCAAACCCAAGCTCGGCCTCAAAATCAATGATGATTTTAGACACGCTGGGCTGCGAGGTAAATAATTTTTGCGCCGCTTGGGTGAGGTTAAAGCCTTGCGCAACAATCTCAGTCACACAGCGCAGCTGTTGCAGATTCATGCGTTTACACCTTAACCACGCGGTAAATCCACACCAGCGCAATCACCAAAAACAACGCGCTGGGCGCAGCCGCCAAAACAATCGGCGACCAAGCCACAAAGCTGCCTAAGTACTGCGCCATTGCGGTTAAAACAAAAAACGAGAGGCCAATTAAAATCCCAGCAAACACCCGAATCCCAACCCCGCCTTTGCGGGTTTGCATATATGCAAACGGCAACGACAGCAACATCATGACCAAAATCCCCAATGGGTAAATCACTTTTTGCCAATACGCCACTTCAAACTTGCGCGCACTTTGACCTGTATCACTCAACGCGTTAATCCGTTCTTGCAGCTGATGTAAGGTTAAATTGACGCGACTTTGATCATAGTTTCGAAACACCGTGAGGGTGTTTTCGGCCAAATCAACCGTCAATTCAGGCAATTCGGTTTGCGTGCTGCGCGTCACCGCGCCGCTGGCATCAGATTTGACTTTGACCACCCGCACATCGTGTAGTTGCCACGTACCAACCTTGGCTTGCTGCGTCCCGCTCTTGGCCTGCACCATGGTTTGCAGCACAAAATCAGGCGAAAACTCATACAAATTGATGAGTTTGAGCGTGCTGCCGCTTTCAAGACTTTTGACATTAATCATACGGATTTTGCCATCCGCTAGATTTTGCTTGCTCCAATAGCCACCGCCTTCAAAAAACTCTTTTTTGTGCAGCGCTTTGTCTGAAATTTCTTTCCCCAGTCGCTCAGCCCTAGCAAGCCCCATTTCGCCGACCAACCACAAAATACAGGTCAACAAAAACCCCAGTCCCAACATCAAACGCATCAAACGCATCAAACTCAAACCCGACACACGCCACACCACGAGTTCAGAGCGTGAGGCGATACTCGACAAAGCCAACACACTGCCAATCAATGTGCAAATCGGCAATAACTGATACGCATAATCAGGAATTTTGAGCGCAACCACTTGAAACATCGTGCGATACGTAAAATCAAAATCGCCCACTTTGTTCACCAAACCAAATGCATCAATCGTGGCAAACAGCAGCAAAAACCCCGCCATAACGCCAAAAATAGCGGCCAGTAATTCTTTGTAAAAAACGCGTGTTATCAAACTCATCATCAATCCCTATAATCCTTAAGTCCGAGCGCGCCAACGCAACCAAGAAGCCCCAGACAAGCGCCAAGCGTACTGCCGATACGTCAGCGCAATCGCAGCCAACAACAAGGCACCACCATGAATCAACGCAAACGCCAAGTCAGAACTGATTTGACCAAAGCCCACATAAGACTCAAACGCCTTGACCACATTGAGGTAAATAATAAAAGCGAGCACACAACCCAGCACGCCATAGGTTTTCACACCACGCGGCTTGACGTGCCCGAAGAACAAAGCCAACAGCGCCATGGGCAACAGCATAAATGCATCAGACACGCGGCGAAACAACTCGCCTTGCGACTCGCTATCCGCATCACCGTACAACTCCATGGTAGACCGCTGCGCCACAGGCGTTTTATCCAAATCAACGGTTCTCACCTTGGTAAACTCATCCAAAGACACCCCGTACTGGTGAAAAATCAGGCTCTGAAACAACTGTTCCTGCGGTTTATCATCATATTGGCGTCCATCTTTGAGCACCAAAAAACTACGCGCATCAAAACTTTTTTCAATCGCAGCCTGTTTGGCCACAATAATCGTGCTGCCCTTGCTGCCTTGTTGCACCACAAACACATCCTTAAAAACAGCCGAATCTTTAGACGGCGTCTCGCCAATATAAAAAACCCGCTGCCCATTATTGGCCGTGCGAAACGTGGCACTTTTAATCAGGCTCAATTCCTGCACGCCCGAATTGTCTTTAATCGACGCCATTTGGCGCGCCGACCAAGGGGTTAAAGCCATACTAAAAAACAGCACCAATAAAAAAATTGGCAAAACCATCATCGCAATCGGCTTAAGCAAACTCAAGCCATTTAAGCCAGAGGTTTGCCACACCGACATTTCGGAGTCACGATACAAACGCGACACAGTTAAAATAATGCTCAAAAAAACCGCAATCACCACAATCAACGCAAAATACTTCAACACCGTCAGCAGCAATACTTGCAGCAAACCATCCAAAGCAATATTCCCCACGGCCGCATCTTTAAGCACGCGCACCAAAAAAAGCACGGTGGTAATCGTGAGCAAGGTAAACAAAATCACGGCAACCACCGTGATAAGTTCGCGCAAAATAGACCGCTGAAAAATCATTTAAAATCCTCAATTAACACCATGCGCCGCGTGTTTGTTTTATATAATAACCGCAATATTTTTTCATTTTACAGGAAACCACCATGTCATTTCAGCTCAAATCTGGCGCACTTCCATCTGGCAGCGCCAAAAAAATTGCCACCCATTTTATCATCGCCAGCCAAAATGATGCACAAGCTGCCCAAATTTGCCCTGCCACATTAAACGCATTGCCCGCAGCCATTGCCGCACAAATCACCAGCGCCATTGCATCTGAGCGCTTTGGCGCAGCCTCTGGCCAACACTTAAGCCTCATTGATGACGCCAGCCACAGCCAATTCATCCTCATTGGTGCAGGCACACCAAAAGACGCGGCCTCATTTAGCAAAACCGCAGGCGCCGCCGTCAGCAAACATTGCAAAACCTACAAAATCAGCGCCGCCACCATTTGCCTAGACAGCACCACAGGCACAGACACCAGCGCCATCAACCACATGGTTTTAGGCGCAGCGGACGCGAATTATACCTTTAATGCGCCCTATTCAATCGCTGGCAAAAAGAAAAACGCCAATCCAGACAAAACCCAGCTCACTTTATGGCTCACAAAATCAGCCAATGCCGAGCAAACCAGCGCGTTTAAAAACGCCTGCGCCATCGCAAAAGGCGTGGCGCTCACCAAACACTTGGGCGACTTGCCACCGAATTTTGCCACCCCAGAATTTTTGGGCGACGTTGCACAAGATTTGGCCAAACAATACGACTTCTCGGTTCAAGTATTAGAAAAAAAACAAATTGCCGCACTCAAAATGAACTCATTTTTGTCCGTCGCCAAAGGCTCAACCGTGCCGCCACGCTTTATCATTTTGGAATACAAAGGCGGCAACCCCAAAGACGCGCCCGTTGTATTGGTTGGTAAAGGCATCACATTTGACTCAGGCGGGATTTCACTCAAACCCGGCGCAGGCATGGACGAAATGAAATACGACATGTGCGGCGCCGCTTCATTATTGGGCACATTCAAATCAATTGGCGAAGCACGTCCAAAAATCAACGTGGTCGGCTTGATTGCCGCCTGCGAAAACATGCCCGCAGGCAACGCCTCCAAACCCGGCGACGTCGTCACCACCATGGCGGGTTTGACGATTGAAATTCTCAACACCGACGCCGAAGGCCGCTTGGTTTTGTGTGACGCATTGACCTACGCCGAGCGCTACAAACCTGCGGCAGTGGTGAATATGGCGACACTTACAGGCGCATGTGTGGTCGCACTTGGCCACCACCACAGCGGTTTATTTGCCAATAACGACGAATTGGCGGCGCAACTACAAGCAGCCGGTCAAAATCAATCCGACACCGCATGGCGCATGCCAATTGACGAGGCGTACCACGAACAGCTCAAATCAAACTTTGCGGACATGGCCAATATTGGCGGCATGCCCGCTGGCAGCGTCACCGCAGCCTGCTTTTTGTCGCGCTTTACCCAAAAATACCCGTGGGCGCATTTGGATATTGCAGGCACAGCGTGGAAAAGCGGCGCAAACAAAGGCGCAACGGGTCGCCCAGTTGCACTGCTCAGCCAATTTATCTTTAATCGCAGCAGCTCAAAATAAGCCAAGTACGCGCACATCACCACCCCAAACGCCACAGATTGGGGTGGTTTTTTAAGCCCACAAAGCCACTGATGACTCAGAATGATTCAAAATAATTCAGAATGACCCCAAATGACCAAAATTGACTTTTTCAGCAACGCCCCCAATCGGCTTGAATACGTCACGCGCCTGCTCAAAAAAGTACTGGCTGCGCAGCAAAAAGCGGTGGTGTTCGCACCCGCCAACACCCTGAGCCAGATCAGCTACGCACTTTGGCAACTCGACGGTTTTTACGCCCATGACGTGATTACCCCAAACGCGGCAGAGCCATTGGTCGCCCCGATTATTTTGACCAGCACCGCGCCAGCGCATTTACCGCATTATGAAGTTTTGATTAATTTATCCGATGAGCTGCCATCTTTTTTTGCCGCGTTTTTACGCTTAATCGAAGTCGTGCCAGCGCAAGACGAGCCCAAACAAAAAGCACGCGAACGTTGGGCGCATTACAAATCACGCGGCTATCCGCTAACCCATTTTGACATTGCAAAAAAATGACCTGTCCCAACTTAGCCAGACAAATGGCTTTACAATACCGCCATGAATGATTTTTTAACCACCTCCATCGCCGACATGCGCGCCCACCCAAGCGACATCCGCACCGTTGCGCTCGCAGGCCGCCTGATGCCCGACACCTCCGTTGAGCCGCTTTTGCAAGTGATTCAAACCGTTTTGGGCTTGGGCAAAGCGGTCATTATTGAAGAAAAAACCGCGCAACACTTTAACCTCACCCAATATGCCAGCGTCGAGCTGCGCGACATCGGCATGGCCGCCGATGTCATGATTGCGGTGGGCGGCGACGGCACCATGCTTGGCGTGGCGCGCCGCGTCGCTCCCTATCAAATCCCACTGGTTGGAATTAACCAAGGTCATTTGGGTTTTATCACCGACATTGCTTTGCAAGACGCGCCATCGGCGCTGCGCGAGATTTTGCACGAACGTCAATTTGACGCCGAGTTTCGAGATTTACTGCACGGTGAAATCATCCGCAACGGCGAAGTGATTCACAGCGGCACAGCGCTCAACGACGTTGTGGTTGGTCGCAGCGGCCTTGAAGGCATGCTCGAGCTCAATGTCAACGTCGACGGCCAATTCATGTACAGCCAACGCGCCGACTCACTCATCATCGCCACACCAACTGGCTCAACCGCCTATTCGCTCGCCGCCAACGGCCCGATTTTGCACCCACAACTCGCAGGCATTACGCTTGCGCCCGTCGCACCCCAATCATTGTCCAATCGCCCCATCGTGCTGCCCAACAGCTGCGTGATTGACATCGAAATCGTTTCAGCCAAAAGCGCCGTCGTCCATTTTGACGTACATTCATTTGCCCAAGCCCAAAGCGGCGACATTGTCCGCATTGTGCAAGCGCCCTACCAATCGATTTTTTGGCACCCAAAATCCTACAATTATTTTGCCACCTTGCGCCAAAAGCTCAACTGGCAACTCAACCCCGCTCGTCCTCAATAAGAACCTATGCTCAGCCGCTTATCCCTCAAAAATTTCGTCATCGTCAAAAGTCTTGATTTAGACATCACCTCAGGTTTTACCGTCCTCACCGGCGAGACTGGCGCAGGCAAATCGATTTTGCTTGACGCACTGGGTTTAATCTTGGGCGACCGCGCCGATGCAAGCGTGGTGGCGCAGGGCGCCGACAAAGCCGACATCAACGCCGAATTTGCCAGCACCCCAACCATAGATGCATGGCTGCACAACGCCGAACTTGCCAGCGACGACGACCACATCATGGTGCGCCGCGTGATTGATGCCCAAGGCAAAAGCCGCGCCTACATCAACGGCATTGGCGCAAGCGTCGCGCAGCTCAAAGAACTGGGCGAGCAGCTCGTCCACATTCACGGCCAACACGCGCATCAACAGCTCCTCAAATCATCCGCGCAGCGCGACCTAATTGACCGCCACGCCCAACTGGGCGAGGCGCGCACACAGGTACAAACCGCGTATCAGCAATGGTTGAGCAGCAAAAATCTGCTTGATGCCGCACTCAATGACGCGGCGCAGCTCAGCGAAAAACTCGACGCCATCAGCTGGCAACTCGAAGGTGTAAATCAGCTCGCCCCGCAGCAAGACGAATGGGCAAATCTATCCGCCGAACACGCACGTTTGGCGCACGCCGCCGCGCTCGTCCAAGGCACGGCCAGCGCCGCGCACGCCCTCAAAGAAGACGACCAATCCGTGATTGACGTGTTGGCAGAGCAAATCAGCGCCATCACCGCGCTGATTCCCCACGACCCACGCCTAAATGACGCACTTGAACTGCTTGACTCAGCCATGATTAACGTCCAAGAAGCCAGTCACTTTTTAAGCGCATACGCCCAACGCAGCGACCTGAGCGAATCCATGTTTGCCCAATTAGACCAACGCATGAGCGACTGGATGACGCAGGCTAGAAAACTGCGCGTTGCCCCAGAAGACTTAAACGCACGCTGGCAAGAACTGCAATCCGAACAAAACGCCTTGCAAGCAGGCCTTGATATTGAACAACTCAAAACCACCGAAAAAGCATTGTTCGCCGCCTTTACAAAGCACGCCGCAGCCCTCACCGCAGCGCGCACCAAAGCCGCCGCCACATTATCCCAACAAGTCACCGCCAGCATGCAACTGCTCAACATGACGGGCGGCCAATTTGTCATTGCACTAAACCCCGCCGCGCCAAGCGCATCGGGCGTTGACGCGGTTGAGTTTTTGGTGGCAGGCCACGCAGGCGTCAAACCGCAAGCCTTAAGCAAAGTCGCCTCAGGCGGCGAACTGGCACGCATCAGCTTGGCGCTGTCGGTCATCACCAGCACCGCCAATCCTGTCCCCACCTTGATTTTTGACGAAGTTGACTCAGGCATCGGCGGCGCCGTCGCCCAAGTTGTGGGCGGCCTACTCGCCCAGTTGGGTCACACGCGCCAAGTTTTGTGCGTCACGCACTTACCGCAAGTGGCCGCGCAAGGGCAACATCACTGGCAAGTCAGCAAAAAAACGGTTGAGCAACAAACCCATTCCACCATTCACATATTAGACACAGACCAGCGAATTGACGAAATCGCCCGCATGCTCGGCGGCGTGGATATAACCGACACCACCCGCGCCCATGCGCGTGAAATGTTGGCTTAAGGTTCTGACTTTAAGTTTATTTGCGTTGCACTTTGGGGTTGAATCTGCGATTTTTTAAAAATTTAAATTGCAATGTGCAGGACGCAAAAAAGACGGCAATTAAAGCCGTCTTTTTCATGCCAACTCAAACCAGATTCATTAACGCATTGTCATAAACCGCGCCACTTTACGCGCATTCAACAACAGCACCATGCCAATCAGCAGCTGCAAACAATCCATATAAAAAACCGCGCCACCGCCATCCGCACTCATACGTTCATAAATCGAGCCCACCGAAGTTGAGGAGGTTGAAAGCGCCGACACAACATCTTGAAAAACCAACAAAACACCTTGAACCGCCTCATACAAACCCAACAGCGCCACACCCGCCACCGCAATTTGATTGCTATTTGTAATGATTTTCTCCGTGCCAGAGGTTTTGGGCAACAAGCGGTGCGCCACCGACATCGGGAAAAACCACAAATATGCCGCAAGCAACAACTTCATCACGGCAGCAATGAAATAAACAGCGCTATCACCGCGCGGGTCATCCATCATAGACAAACCATTGGCCACACTCCCAAGCGCCGAAGATGCCAAATACAACGCCACCAAACGCAACGCCAAACCAATCACCTGTTGAACCGTCATGCAAACCCCTTTTATTCCAAAAACACCAACAACACTAAAAACCATCAACCGCGCCAACGCCAATCCAATCACCGCAAAATCCGCGCAAAACCAACGCTCAAATCAATCTCAACGCGCCTCATCCATCCACGCCATCTGAATCGCCTCCAAAACCTTTTCACCGCCACGCGTGTGATCGTCATCAAACTGCGGCAAATCCACCACCCAATTGTGCAAATCCGTAAACCGCACCGTCACTGGGTTCAGCTCAGGATGCGCCTCGCACAACGCAATTGCAATTTCTGTAATGTCAGACCATTTCATTTTTCACCTCTTTTTAAAATTAAACCATCAACGCTTCCAGCCCAATTGCGAAATATTTTTGCCCACCGCACGCCCAAATTTAACTCCCTCAATATTGTCTTGCGGCGCATGAATCCCACCATAAAAACGAGAATCAGCAATCTCTTGCGCCAATTGGCCAAAATAACCCAGCGCCCGCGCATCAGTTACGGGTGTACCATGCACCCGTCATAGTACGCAACGTAAAATCCGACCAAGCCTGCGCCACCATTGCATCATCTGCGCCACTTTTTGAATGCGCCCCCGAGCCATTGCCCGTAATCACCGCGCAAGAGCTGCACAACATCGCGGCCAACGCACTGCGGAGTAGTTGTTTGAACATTTTGCCCCTCCACTTTTTACCACTAGTGTTAAATCGACCATTTTCTGGGCAACGCAATGAGCTCTTTGAGTTCAGGCATGTCATCATCGTCCGAGCCGATAGCCTCACTTAAGATTTCTTTATTTAACTTTGCAACCCATGAAACATAGCCATCATCAATGGTTTTAGTTATTAAGTCAGCGTTAAAGCCAAAGCTACGCCCGTACACAATGCTATATCCTGTGGCGGTTGTTTTAACATAAATCAAAGCCATCGAATTGCTTTTGATTTTTTTGAGTTCGTACATATGGCTTGCCACCAACCGAATACTCCAATTTTGATCGTCTGCGGCATTTTCAACGGCGCGCTTAATAATGTTTTCATTCAGCGCATGTTTATTTTCCGTCTCAATGGCTGCAGAATCAATTTGCAACTCTAACGCCGCGGCCATCGCACAAGGCATTCCCATAAACAATACGGCGCAAAGCATCATCGTACGCAATGTTTTTCTAGTGACCATTTTCATTTAGTTTTTCCCTGATTCTGCTGATGTTGCATTTTTTGATGACAAGTCTGGCTTCATAACAATCGACTTGTCGCTACTTGAGTTCATATCATGCTCAAACTCCTGCATTGCGGCCTCCAAAGCAGCTGATGAGGCATCTACAGGCCAATCAAACGTTTTTCCCGCAGCAACGCTGCTCTTTTTAAGTAACTCCATGCGTATAAGGCTTGCTTCTATCTGTTGGTGGCTCAAGCCCATGTGGCGTGAAAGACTGTAGGCTGGCTTTAAAACGTTTGCATCTCTTACTTTTGCAGCAATACCACCAAAAGCAACACCACCTAAATTTGCTGTATTCACGCCCGTGGTTAGGGCTAAAACAGTGCCGAAAACATTGCCAACCATGGCCGCCGATTTTGCACGAGACAGCGCTAAAGACACGGCATATTCAGAAGCCATTTGAGACGCAGCGAGCACGATTTGATCATTGCGGGACAAACTCGAAAACCAAGACTTGTTTGCTAAAAAACCAATTCCTGGGTTTGTCTTTGATGATGTGGAAACGGCCAATCGCAAATAAGAGCTGGCTTTGTCTTCAAATTGAAAAGGCGTGGTGACGCAATAGCTTGTTTTTTGCAAATCCACATTTTTCTTAACGCCTTGGTGGTTGATTTGAAGAGTCACGCTGCGTTTAATTTTATCTGGTTTCATTTGTAAGTCACCAAACATGCGTTCAGTGAAAAGGTCGCCATCATTTAACGCAACCCCGTCTGCGCCAATAATTTTATCGCCTTTCTCTAAACCTGCGACAAGAGCGGGCCCTTTCACCGACGTTACTTCGATACTCTCAGGCAAAAGCACCAGCGCCTCCCCACCATTAGGCTGCTTCACTTTTACTTCATTTTGTACAAAAGATAGGCCATAACCATTTTCCACAAATGCGACTTTTTTGCAGGCCGCCTCAGGAATGAGCGCCACAGCTTTGTTGATTTGAGCCTGAGCATGCTGAATGTTTACGTCTAAATCATTAGGCGTAATGCTTACTTCAGGCTTGACGAGTGGCACGGAGAGCGGCGCGACAACGGTCTTCGATAGCACCGCAGAGCAGTATAAGGTGGATACCACAGCAATACATATTTTATGTTTCATCATTTTTTTAAGTCCAAGATAGGAACAAGTCCATTTTTAAATTAAAGTTTGCTCGTAACAAACCCCGCCACACTCTGCATTGCCGCTGGCAAACCTGCCACATCCGTACCGCCTGCTTGCGCGCGGTCGGCTTGTCCGCCGCCTTTGCCGCCGACTTGTTGGGCGACGAAGTTGACCAGTTCGCCTGCTTTGATTTTATGGGTCAAGTCTTTGGTCACGCCTGCAATTAGGGTGACTTTGTCGCTGGCGGTGGCGAGTACGATGACGGCGCTGCCCAGTTTGTCTTTGAGGCTGTCCATGGTTTTGCGCAGCATGTCTAAATCAGCGTTTTCAAGCGTGGCAACCAGCAGTTTTGCGCCGTTGACCTCAATCGCTTGGCTGGTTAAATCACCGCTTTGTGCGGCGGCGAGCGCGGCTTTGGCGGCGTTGAGCTCTTTTTCGAGCGATTTGATTTGCTCTTGCGTGCCGATAATGCGTTCAACCAGCTCGCTTGGTGCGGCTTTGAGCGCGCCAGCGGCGGTAACGAGTTGGGCGGCCAAGGCTTGTACGTGGTTGAGCGCGTTGAGCCCTGTGACGGCTTCAATGCGGCGCACACCAGCGGCAACGCCGCCTTCGGAGATGATTTTGAATAAACCAATGTCGCCTGTGGCGTGTACATGCGTGCCGCCGCACAACTCTTTGGAGCTACCAATGCTCAATACGCGCACTTCGTCGCCGTATTTTTCACCAAACAGCATCATCGCGCCGCTCTCTTTGGCCGCGTCAAAGCTCAATAATTGCGCTTGGGTTTGGGCGTTGCTCAAAACCTCTTGGTTGACAATGGTTTCAATCCGGGCAAGCTCTGCCGCGCTGATGGGGGCATTGTGCGCAAAGTCAAAGCGGGTTTTGTCTGCATCAACCAATGAGCCTTTTTGTTGGACGTGTTCGCCCAATACTTCGCGCAGGGCTTTGTGTAATAAATGCGTGGCGGAATGGTTGCGCATGCTGGCGTTGCGCTGGTCGATATTGACCTGCGCGGTGAGAGAGTCGCCCACCGCCAAGCTGCCTTTGCTCAATGTCACATGATGCCCAAACACGTCGGGCAAAATTTTGGTGGTGTCTTGCACCTGCGCGGTCGCATTGGTATTAAACAACTCGCCCACGTCGCCCACTTGCCCGCCTGATTCGGCATAAAACGGGGTTTGGTTGAGCACGACAATGCCATTTTGCCCTGTGAGCAAGCTGTGCACGGGTTCGCCATCCACGTACAACGCTTCGATTTTTGCGTTGTCCATGCGTAAAAATTCATAGCCGGTAAATTCGGTTTTTGCACCGTCGTAGACAATGGCGGTGTTGAGCTTGAATTTACCTGCGGCGCGTGAGGCGTTTTTCTGTGCGCTCATTGCGGCATCAAAACCTGCTTGATCCACCGCAAAGCCACGTTCGCGGCACACATCGGCGGTTAAATCAAGCGGAAAACCAAAGGTGTCGTGTAATTTAAACGCCACATTGCCTGATAATTCAACATTTTCAATGCTCACTTCTACCGCGTTGACGCCTGCAGGCGCGAGCGTGCCTTTGATGTAAAAATACTGGTGCGCAGCACTGGTTTTGGCGGCTTGATTCAACGCATCGAGCGCAATATCTGAGCCAAGGTACGCGCTCACAAAGACCTTGATTTTATCGCCGTTTTTGTCCACCGCATAGGCTTCAAGGTGTTGATTGACGCCATTGCCTATGTTGCCGCTGTAGTTAAAATCTGCCGCAAAACCGTGGGTCTTTTCGGCTTGGCGCAAAGCCATGGTCACCAAAGCCAATTCACTGCTGAGCAACGACATGCCCACATCAATCGTTTCAAAAAACCGCTCTTCTTCCAAATGTAAATTTTGCGTAACCACGGCTTCTTTGGCGGCCAAATCAGGATACGCCGCGCCCATTTCTTTGACCAAATCGGCCACCAATTTATGAAAAAACGGTGCGCGCACCCCCAGCTTGTAACCATGGCGAATCGCACGACGGATGATGCGGCGCAGCACATAGCCGCGCCCTTCGTTGCTCGGAATCACGCCATCGACGATTAAAAACGAGCAGGCACGAATATGATCCGCAATCACGTTGAGCGACGGATTTTTAAGGTCTGTGCAACCGGTTTCGCGCGACGCCGCTTTAATCAAATTGGCAAATAAGTCAATCTCGTAATTGCTGTGCACATGCTGCAAAATCGCCGCCAAACGCTCCAAACCCATCCCTGTATCAACGCAAGGGGCGGGCAGTTTTTTGACAGAACCATCGGCCTGCATGTCAAACTGCATAAACACGTTGTTCCAAATCTCAATGTAGCGGTCGCCGTCTTCATCGGGCGAGCCTGGCGGCCCGCCTGCAATGTGTTCGCCATGGTCGTAAAAAATTTCAGAGCACGGCCCGCACGGGCCAGTATCAGCCATCATCCAAAAATTGTCCGACATATACCGCCCGCCTTTGTTGTCGCCAATGCGCACCACGCGCTCGGCGGGCAAGCCGATTTCTTTTGTCCAAATATCGTAAGCCTCATCGTCCTCAAAATACACGGTCGCCCAGAGTTTTTCAGCAGGCAATTTATACACTTGCGTTAACAACTCCCACGCCCAAAATAACGACTCGCGCTTGAAATAATCGCCAAAACTCCAGTTGCCCAGCATTTCAAAAAACGTGTGGTGGCGCGCGGTGTAACCCACGTTTTCTAAATCATTGTGTTTGCCACCTGCGCGCAAACACGCTTGAACGCTGGTTGCGCGATTATAGTTGCGCTTATCCGTCCCCAAAAATACGTCTTTAAACTGCACCATCCCTGAATTGGTAAACAGCAACGTTGGGTCATTCCCTGGCACCAGCGAGGACGAACGCACAACGGTGTGCGACTTTTGTTCAAAGAAATCTAAGAATTTTTGGCGAATATCAGCTACTTGCATGGGGTTTCCTATCGGCAGGCGTATAAAAAGAAAGTGTCCGCGTGGCGCGGACGGGTGTGGCGCATTATAATACGCAACCACGGTTTGAACCAATTGAAAAACGCGATTTTAAGCAGACAATTAACAAACAACCGGCAGACAATAAACAAACCGCAAGCGCCAACCATAGGCACATGAGCAAGGCATCCAATGAACCCCACACTCCAAAAAATCCTCTACGCGCTGTTTCGCCACCCCAAACACCGCCCCGCCCACCTCAAAACCACATCACGCCTCAAACGAAACTTTGTCCTGATGCGCATCCACGTGGGCGAAAACGGACAGGTCAGAGACATTGTGATAAAAATGAGTTGCGGCAACCCCCAATTAGACCAAATGGCCATGCAAGAAGGCGCCAAACTCCTGTTTGCGCAGCCACGCGTTGGGCGGAACGCCATGGCAAAATGGCACAACATGCGCTGGGAAGTCCCAAAAAATTTGCGTTAATGCGCTGCATTTCACGCACGGCCAAAACACCAAACGGAAACAACAAACAACAAACGGCAAATGGCAAATGGCAAATTTTATTGGCTTTAAACTCATTTTCAAAACAATCCATCAGCCGAATCAAAAATATGAGATTAACTTTTAAAAACCTAAATTTTAAAAGTAATGGTTTGAATTTATACCGTTTAGGTCTATGATCATAAAACCACTTCGGTGAAGTGGTTTTAATCAAAAACCTACTTAGGAAAATAAAATGAAAAAGTTAGCCCTTGCCTTAGCAGTTTTGACCTTTTGCGGTGCAGCTCAAGCAAAAGAAGGTGACTTAATCGTACGCATGCGCGCCATTTCCGTCACGCCTGATGTCAGCAGCACATCAACCCTAAACGCCATCAACGCCGACGTCAACACCAAAGTCGTTCCCGAGCTCGACTTCACCTACATGTGGACCAACAACATCGGCACAGAATTAATCCTTGGCACAGCGCGCCACTCAGTCAACACAAGCTTGGGCAATTTGGGCAAAGTAAGTGTGTTGCCACCAACCCTAACCGTGCAATACCACTTCATTCCAGACGGTAAAATCCGCCCATACGCTGGCATTGGCGTAAACTACACCCATTTTTACAACAACGACTTGCACGTCGGCTCAACCCCTGTTGACATCAAATCCAACAGCTTTGGCTTGGCCGCACAAGTGGGCGCAGACTTCCAAGTATCACAAGACTGGGCAATCAATGCGGACATCAAAAAATTTGGCCTGCGCACCAAAGCATCTATTGGTGGCGCCAGTTTGGGCACATTAAAAATTGACCCATGGGTATTTGGCGTCGGCGTAACACGCACGTTTTCTTTGAAATAATCATTTCGCATTTAAAACCATGCCAAATGATTAAAGGGTCAAAGTTAAATTTTCAAAGCTAGAAACGCACAATTATTGCGCAACAAAAAACCGCCCCAATCCTTGATTGGGGCGGTTTTTAATCGGAAATGGCAATGGCGATTCATCATCGATTTAAAGACAACACACGCAAACTCAAAACTTAGCACATCTCACTTCTGACCCCTGCTGACTAAAAACGTCTACTTTAGTCAGCAGGGTCATAACCCACGGCGATTGCACCGCAGGCCAAATAGAGCGCCAAAAGTTTGGCGTAGGCGTAATTGGCTTTTTATACTGACTGGGCGAGCGCCTCGTTGCGCTTTTTCGCATACCATGAGTCCTAAATATAAAAAAATACCTTGGATAACCAAGGTATTTGTTTTTTTGGGGTGGATGACGGGGCTCGAACCCGCGACAACCGGAATCACAATCCGGGACTCTACCAACTGAGCTACAACCACCGTCGAAATGTGTGGCCAATTGGCCTGCCCGACAGGAATCGAACCTGTGACCCTCAGCTTAGAAGGCTGATGCTCTATCCAACTGAGCTACGGGCAGTGATTCTATTACTGTCAAACTAAATAGTGGTCGGAGCGGCGGGATTCGAACTCGCGACCCTCTGGTCCCAAACCAGATGCGCTACCAGGCTGCGCTACGCTCCGAAGAACAACAGTATAAAGAGCTTTGCCAACTTACGCAAGTCTTAAATTTATTATTTGACAGATATTTACAAACACCGCCAAATAAGCCGTGATTTTAATCCGCCCGCTCTTTCGTCAACCGCCTCTTTGCACGCACCGATGAATACAACGAGCCACCAATCAACAGCAAGCCAATCAAACCGGTCACCACTTCATGCACATGATGCAACGCACTAAAGAACATCAAAGCGGCCAAAGCCAAAATAGCCCAATGCGCGCCATGTTCTAAATACACATATTCGCCCAACGTATCGCGCTTCACAAAAAATATGGTCATCGAACGCACCCACTGCGCGCCAACCCCCAAACCCAGCATAATGATAAAGATGTTCTTACTAATCGCAAAAGCGCCAATCACACCATCAAAACTAAACGACGCATCGCGCACCTCCAAAAACAGAAAAGTCGAGATTGCCGCAGCCATACCTTTTTTGACCGATTCACCAGCAGCATCCGCAGCATCGCTCCCCAACACATCACCCAGACCGCCAATAAAAATATAAATGGTCACACCCAAAACGCCCGCCAACAGCTCCGCAAATTGCTGATCCGCCGGCAATTGAAACACCACAAACAACGCCACCAGCAACGACACACCCGCAGCAACCATCGACAAACGCCCCAACTCAGACAAACGCCGCTCAAAACCACCCAACCAATGAATATCGCGTTCATGATCAAACAACCACGTCAACGCCACCATCATCAAAAAAGCACCACCAAACAACATCACTTGGGCATGATGCAAATGCAACTGATGGCTGTATTCATCAGGACGATTCACCGCCATTTGATACACCGCCACCATATCCAACCCAGTGGTCAACGACACAATCAACAGCGGCAAAATCAAACGCATCCCCACCACGCCAATCAAAAAACCAATCGTCAAAAACGCCGTACGAAAAGCCTTGCTCTGTTTTTTAAGCACAATCGCATTCACCACCGCATTATCAAACGAAATCGAAATCTCAAACAATGACAAAATAAGCGTTGCCCCCACAGCAACCCAACCACCCAAACCCGACTGCTCACCAATAAAATAAGCCCCGACCAGCGCAACAACCGTCACCAACCACGCCCCCCAAAACTCCGTCGCCATTGTGCGAACCACCGATTTAATATTCATGTTTTTACCCCTCTTAAATTAACGAACAAAAAAGGACGTCGAAACGTCCTTTTTTACCATCATTTCAAAGCATTTTAAATCGCCGCTTTAAGCAAACGACCCATTTCAGAAGGATTTTTGGTTACGGTAATCCCGCAATCTGCCATCACTTCGAGTTTTTCTTTTGCCGTGCCCTTACCGCCTGACACAATCGCGCCCGCGTGTCCCATGCGTTTGCCCTCAGGCGCGGTCACACCAGCAATAAAGCCAACCACAGGTTTGCTCATATTGTCTTTAACCCACAAAGCGGCTTCTTCTTCATCCGTGCCACCGATTTCACCAATCATCACAACCGCATCAGTGTCTGGATCTTCGTTAAACATGCGCATGATGTCAATGTGCTTTAAACCATTGACTGGATCGCCACCAATACCGACGGCGGTTGATTGCCCCAACCCCAGCTCGGTCAATTGCGCCACAGCTTCATAAGTCAACGTGCCTGAGCGGGACACCACGCCAATACGACCTTTGCGGTGGATATGGCCAGGCATAATCCCAATTTTTAATTCGTCAGGTGTAATCACGCCTGGGCAGTTTGGCCCAAGCAACAAAGTGGTGCGGCCTTCGCGGCGCATGCGGTCACGCACTTCCATCATGTCGCGCACGGGAATGCCTTCGGTGATGCAAATCACCAATGCCAAATTCGCTTCAACCGCTTCCCAAATCGCGGCAGCCGCGCCAGCAGGTGGTACATAAATGACCGATGCCGTTGCGCCAGTTTGAGCCGCAGCCTCAGCAACCGTACCATAAATAGGCACGCCTTCAAAATCCTCACCTGCTTTTTTAGGATTGACGCCAGCCACAAATGCGTTTTTGCCGTTGGCATATTCACGACACATGCGCGTGTGAAATTGACCCGTTTTGCCCGTGATACCTTGCGTAATCACGCGGGTGTCTTTGTTGATTAAAATACTCATGGAAATATCCTTTGGTTATTTTCGAAAAATGTCGGTTCTCATTCAGTCTGACTCAGCCCATTCGGCCTCATTGAGTTCAGCCCAATAAATAAACGTTGCGCACTTGTGCTGCGCAACGTTTGACCCAATACAGATTAATTTGCTGCGCTAAATTCAACGCGGCGATTGCGCGCGCGGCCTTCTGCTGCTGCGTCACTCGCGATTGGTTTGGTGTTGCCATAACCTTTGGCGGTTAAAGCATCGGCTGCAACGCCTTGCTTGACCAAATAATCCACAACCGCTTTTGCACGTGCTTCAGACAAAGCGGCGTTTTGAGTTGCATCACCTTGGTTGTCCGTATGACCGCTGACTTCGCCTTTGGTTTTTTTGGCTTTTAAGTCAGCCGCCAAAGCATTGAGTTCAGTATGCGAGGCGGCAGGAACGACTGCCGAGCCTGTTGCAAAAGCAACATGTAACAATTTAGCGCCTTCAGAAGCCGTTGCACCTTTAACCATCAAATGATCGGTCAATGCAGCACCTGGCAACAACGCTTTGACTTGTTCCATCATGGCAGTTTTGGCTGCGGCATCCGCCACTTCGCCCATCACCATCATATTGTTGCCGTCTGCGCTTAAGGTAACGCCTTTGCCTTTGAACAGGTCAAACAACTGGTTCCAGTCACCTTTAAAACCAATTGCTGATGCGCTCGCGTCAACGGTTAATTTGTCCGCCACGTTTGCATCGCCAAAGGCTTTTTTGGCCGCAGCCAACATCGCATCTTTGGTTGCCGCATCGGCCACTTTACCGCTCAACTCATAACGCCCAGCGCTGACCAAGCCCAAAGCCCATGTGCCAAAAGAGGTTTTGCTTTCCACTTTAGGTGCAGGCTGCTCAGATGCGACGGGCGCAGTTACGGCAGTTGGTGCAGGTTGTACAGCGTCTTTGGCTTTAAAATGATCGACCAAAAAATAACCCGCAGCCGCCAACAAAGGCAACCACCAAAAACGTTTTAACACCCCAGCCACGCCGCCAGCCGCTTTATCCGCGCCTTTGCCAGCCAAACCAAGTGCCGTTGCACCTGCAGCGACTGCGCCTGCGCCCACAGCAGCTACGCCGTCGCCGATATTGCCCAATGTTTCAGAAGCCGTATCCACAACAGAGCCGGCCACATCGCCAACCACGCCAACCGCATCCACAACCGCGCCACCCACGCCGCCAATGACTTTTTCTGCGCCATCAACCACGCCATCATAAGCTGCCGCTGCGCTGTCGCCCAAGCCTGTAATTGCGCCTGCTGCCGAACCAACCACGCCGCCAATGCCGTCAACTAATTTTTCTGCGCCATCAATCACCGCATCATAAGCAGTCTCAACAATGGTGCCGTCCAATGCTTTTTCAGCACGGTCAATCACCGAATCTGCACCAGCCGCAACTGCCGCCACAGCGCCAGCAGCCGCTGCGCCAACGCCAGCAACCATGCCGCTAATGCCTGTACCACGCGTGGCCGCAACCACTTGTTCCGCCGCTTCAGCCATGGTGTCAGCAGAAATAATTGGCAAACCTGATTCGGCCAACATTTTTTTGCCCAGCACGTCATTCGTGCCTTTCATGCGCACCACCAACGGCACTTGCAATTGAACCTGTTTGGCCGCTGTAATCACGCCTTCTGCAATCACGTCGCAGCGCATAATTCCACCAAAAATATTCACCAAAATCGCTTTAAGTTCTGGGTTTTTAAGCATGATTTTAAATGCTTCAGTGACCTTTTCAGCCGTCGCGCCACCGCCCACGTCCAAGAAGTTGGCAGGCTCACCACCGTACAACTTAATGGTGTCCATGGTTGCCATCGCCAAACCAGCGCCATTGACCAAACAGCCGATATTGCCATCAAGCGAAATGTAAGCCAAGTCAAATTTAGACGCTTCGATTTCAGCGGGATCTTCTTCGTCCAAATCGCGCATTTCCACCAATTCTGGGTGGCGGTACAACGCATTGGCGTCAAAATCCATTTTGGCGTCCAGCGCCACAATGCTGCCATTACCGGTCAACACCAGCGGGTTGATTTCAGCCAAGGCGGCATCAGTTTCCCAAAACGCTTTATACAGGCCTTGCAACGCAACGCGAGCGCCTTCAATCGACGCTTCAGGCACGCCAATTTTGCGCATCAATTCATCGCATTGCGCAGCCGACAAACCTTCAGACGGCGCAATAAATAATTTGTGAATCAATTCAGGGGTTTTTTCTGCCACTTCTTCAATATCCATACCGCCTTCAGACGACGCCATGATGCAGATTTTTTGCGTACCACGGTCAACAACCATACCAAGGTAATATTCTTTTTTGATGTCCGCGCCTTCTTCAATCAGCAAACGGCGTACTTTTTGCCCCACAGGGCCAGTTTGGTGTGTGACCAATTGCATGCCCAAAATGTCAGTGGCAAACTGGGTCAACTCTTCCATAGATTTGGCCACTTTAACGCCGCCGCCTTTACCGCGACCACCTGCGTGAATTTGTGCCTTAACGACCCAAACCGAGCCACCCAAAGCTTGGGCAGCTTGAACCGCTTCAGCCACAGAGAATGCAGGAATCGCACGGGGAACGGGCACGCCGTATTTTTTAAGAATTTCTTTACCTTGATACTCATGAATTTTCATGGAACACACCTTTGATAAATGTTAGCTGCAAAGCAACAAACGATAGTTAAACATCAATTTTTATACAAAAAAACTGCGCTATTTTACAACAAGGTTGCACAAATAAAAGCCTTTTTGAGTATTTTTTTAACACACATCCAGCGTACAATTAGCCCCCGCCATTTCACTTCCCCAAAAACCGCCATGGAATTTTTATTTTTCAAAACCCACCCAACCGGCACCAAAATCATCGACACCGCCCAAAATGCCGATTTTACTTGGGCAGACCTCACCCGCGAAGCCATTGAACTGGCGCCAAACACCTGGCAAACTGATATAGAACGCATCACGCGTTGCGCCATTGACGAGCACCACATCGCCGACATCCTCAACCCACAGCACCCCTCTTTTTTTGAGCAAACCAACGACTACGACATCCTTATATTTAGAAAATTACGCGCCCCAAAGCCGTCATCTCGACCCAACCCAGCCGCCACATTCAAGCTCCAAACCGCGCCAGCCACCTTCATTTTGACCGACCACGCCCTCATCACCATTCGTGACGCCAGCAGCCCCACGTTTTCAGTCATGCGCCAGCGCATGAGCGCCCAAGCCAATCAGCCCAAAAGCCGCCTCCCCAATTCACCGCTTGACTTATGCCTGCGCATGCTCAACACCATGATTGACAAATATTTAGAACTGCGCACGCCCATGACCCGCCAAATCGAACACTGGCAAGCCGAACTCCTGCAAGGCAGCCACCGTTTTAATCAATGGCAACAACTGCTCAACGAAAATTTGGGATTACAAAAATTAGAAAGTCTGTGCGAAGAGCAAGGCGATGCGCTCCAAGAACTCAAAGACAGCTACCTAGACCAACAAAACACCAGCCACAAAAACGCCACGCGCCGCGACTTGATCCTCATCCGCATCAACGACTTGCTCGAACACGTCGAACGCGTCCAAAACCACGCCTCGCGCCTAGAACTCGCCCTAAAATCCGCGGTCGATCTGCACTTTTCAGCCACCGCCAATCAAACCAACGAAACCATGCGTTTCCTTGCCATTTTGACCGCGATTTTTGCGCCGCTCACTTTATTAACCGGCATTTATGGCATGAATTTTGACGTCATCCCTGGACTACACAACCCGCACGGCTTTTGGTGGATGCTCGGCGGCATGACCGCCACCACCGCAGGACTTTTGTATTATTTCCGCCGCAGAAGCTTGGTCGGACGCGGCCAGCGCAGCGTCACGCAATTGTTGTCAGAAAAAGGTTTGTAACGAATCAAAGCTCAAATCATGGCGTCGTTATAATGACCGCGCATCATCAAAGGTGGATTCAGCGCCCCTCCATGTCACCTCAACGCGCCACCCCAAACCACAAACACGCCGCATCATTGAGCGCCAGCACCTTACTGTCAGACAAATGGCGCCGCCATGCGCGTGCGCCCGCCTCGCCATGAAACAAGCCCAGCCAATGTTTGGTCATGACCCGCAATGGCACACCCAGCGCCATTTGCGCGCGCGCGTAGGCCTCTAACTGGGTTAAAATTTCAATCCGCGTTAACGGGGTTTGTGGGTCGCCATACACCGCGCCGTCAATCTGCGCCAGCCAATATGGGTCATGGTACGCGTGCCGCCCAACCATCACGCCATCCACGTGCGTGAGCTGCTCGGTCACCGCGTCCATCGTGGCAACTCCGCCATTGACGATGATTTCCAGCTCAGGAAAATCACGCTTGAGCGCGTGCACCACGTCATAGCGCAGCGGCGGAATGTCGCGGTTTTCTTTGGGGCTCAAGCCTTTAAGCCACGCATTGCGCGCATGGACAATAAACGTACTGCAACCGGCTTGCGCCACCGCGCCCACAAAATCACGCACAAAATCATACGACTCGTTTTTGTCCAAGCCAATCCGATGCTTGACCGTGACATCAATCTCACACGCGTCGCGCATGGCTTTGACCGCGTCCGCCACAGTCTGCGGCTCGGCCATCAAACACGCGCCAAATGCGCCGCTTTGCACGCGCTCTGACGGGCAGCCGCAGTTGAGATTGACTTCGTCATAACCCCAATCTTGAGCGATTTTGGCGCACTGCGCGAGCAAATGCGCGCCCGAACCACCGAGCTGCAACGCAAGTGGATGCTCACTTGCATCAAAATCCAAATGCCGCGCCTTATCACCGCGCAAAATCGCGTGCACGTTAATCATTTCCGTGTACAGCAAGGCATTGCGACTAAGCAAGCGATGAAAAAACCGACAATGTTTGTCCGTCCAATCAAGCATGGGCGCAACACTGAACCTGCGATTTACCTTTGATTTGTCTAACATACTCAACCACCAACCCATTAAAAAAATCGCCCAATGTTGAGCGACTTCATGATTAAAATTTACAAAATTGACGTATTTGCGCTTAACGGCGCTTGGTTTTGACTTGGCAAGTGGCGCACAAGCCATACAAACTCATGGCGCGTTCGTGCAGCACATAGCCATACTTTTCGGCGATTTCGGTTTGACGCTCATAAATTTGAGGGTCCGTGAACTCCTCAACTTGGCCGCAATTGACGCACAACAAATGGTCGTGCGGCTCGCCTTCATTGAGCTCATACAACGCTTTGCCCGACTCAAAATTGCGCCGCACCAAAATACCTGCTTGCTCAAACTGCGTCAACACACGGTAAACGGTGGCCAAGCCAATGTCCATTTGCTCGCCCAACAGTATTTTGTACACGTCATCCGCGCTCAAATGACGCTCCGCGCCTGGCAGGTTTTTTTGAAACAATTCTAAAATTTTAAGCCGTGGCAACGTGACTTTAAGGCCACTGCTTTTTAGCTCGTTGGTTTGATTCATGTGTGCTCCCAAAAAATAGCAGCGCTTTTGAGCCCCGTCTTTGTGGGTTAATTGACCACCACATCGACTCACGGCACGCTGCAGACCACTGCTCTCAATATATGGCGGCCATTGTATCATTTTAGTCATTTTTGAGTTTGGCCTTTCAGTCGCTTTTTACCCGATGGTTTCCCGGTGATTACCCAAAGCATTCATGCCGCAAACCCCACACAAAATAAGCAAATCCACTTTGCGTGCGCCCTGCCAAGTAAGGAGCGCCGCCCAATATTTGCACCGCCCGAACCACGCGCCAAATAAGTACTTAAAGGCTTGAAAAACACCTGCACAGGCGCAATCGGTTTTGATACAATGCGCCCTCAATTTGCCGTGCAGCTGCGGCGCGAACCCTTTTGGCAGACTTCATGCGCATCGGTCCTCACGAATTACCCAACCATTTATTTGTCGCGCCGATGGCTGGCGTGACAGACCGACCGTTTCGCCAACTGTGTAAAACATTGGGCGCAGGCTACGCAGTATCCGAAATGGCGGCGTCCAATCCGCAATTATGGGACACCGACAAAAGCACGCGCCGCCTGAACCATGACGGTGAAATTGCGCCAATCGCGGTTCAGATTGCAGGCTCAGACCCCGCCATGTTGGCGCATGCCGCACAGTTTAATGTGGACAAAGGCGCTCAAATTATTGACATCAATATGGGCTGCCCAGCCAAAAAGGTGTGCAATGTGGCGGCGGGTTCGGCGTTGTTGCGCGACGAATCATTGGTGGCCGCGATTGTGCAAGCGGTGGTGAACGCAGTGGATGTGCCAGTCACGCTCAAGTTTCGCACGGGCTGGGACGCCAATCACATCAACGCACTGCACATTGCGCATATTGCGCAAGATGCAGGGATTCAAATGCTCACCTTGCATGGTCGCACCCGCGCTGATGGCTACAAAGGCGCGGCAGAATACGAGACCATTCGTGCGGTCAAAGCGGCGGTGCAAATCCCCGTGGTGGCCAATGGCGACATCACCAGCCCCGAAAAAGCACGCGACGTATTGGCATACACGCAGGCAGATGCGATTATGATTGGCCGCGCTGCCCAAGGCCGCCCTTGGATTTTTCGTGAAATTGCGGCGTTTTTAGAGACAGGCACGCACATCAATCCACCCACGGTGCATGAAGCCAAAGCGGTATTGTTGGATCATTTGACCCATCATTACGCGTTTTATGGTGAGCGCACGGGATTGCTAACGGCGCGCAAGCACATTGGCTGGTACGTGATTGGCCTACAAGGCGGCGAGGCGTTCCGCCAACGCATGAATGCGCAAACTGACTTAAAAAGCCAGTACAACGCCGTGGCGGATTTTTTTGATGAACTTGCGAGCGAGCACGTTTTTTTACCTTATATTCTTTAATTTTTTTGAAAAAATCACATGAACAGCAGCACTTTTCAACTCGTTGACGAACCCACCCATGACGACATGGTTGGCATTCCAGAATGCATCCAGCACCACTTTAGCGTGTATTTAAATGCGCTTGAAGGCGCCCAAGGCGTTGCACCGCATGACTTATACGCCATGCTATTAACCTCATGCGAAAAACCGCTGCTTGAACTGGTGATGGACAAAGCACGCGGCAACCAAAGCGTTGCCAGCGAATGGCTGGGCATGAACCGCGCCACGCTACGCAAAAAACTCGTGCAATACGGGATGCTGTAAAAACACACAACAAAATGAATGGCTTTGCCCATTCATTTTTGTTTGGTGAACGGTATTTCTGATTTTTTCAAATTTCAATTTCAGTTTTTATGTTGCGTTTCAATTTTTATGTCGTTTTGGTTTTCCCCTCAATTTCACACTTAGGACACCCATGATTAAAACCGCACTCCTCTCCGTTTCTGACAAAACCGGTGTTTTGGCACTCGCGCAAGCCCTGCACGCCCACGGCGTCAAATTACTATCGACTGGCGGCACCGCCAAACTGTTGGCAGACAATGGCTTGCCCGTGGTTGAAGTGGCCACTCACACGGGCTTTCCCGAAATGCTCGACGGCCGCGTCAAAACCCTGCACCCAACCATACACGGCGGCCTATTGGCGCGGCGCGACCTGCCCGAACACATGGCGGCGCTTGCCACCCACGGGATTGAAACCATCGACATGCTTGTGGTGAATTTGTACCCATTTGAAGCCACCGTCGCACAAGCGAACTGCACATTAGAAGATGCGATTGAAAACATCGACATCGGCGGTCCAGCCATGGTGCGCTCAGCCGCCAAAAACTGGCGCGACGTCGCGGTCTTAACCGATGCGGCTCAATACGAGCAGGTTTTGGCGGAATTGGCCAGCAGCGGCGCGGTATCAGAGGCCACCAAATTTAAATTATCCGTCGCGGCATTTAACCGCATCAGCACTTATGATGGCGCGATCAGCAATTATCTGTCCTCAATTGGCGACAATTTAGATGTCAACACCCGCAGCACCTACCCTGCCCAAAGCAACCAACAATTTATTAAATTGCAAGACCTGCGCTACGGCGAAAACCCGCACCAAAGCGCCGCGTTTTACCGCGAACTCGCGCCAGCTGTGGGCTCACTCGTCACCGCAGTGCAATTACAAGGCAAAGAGTTGAGCTACAACAACATCGCCGACGCGGACGCGGCATGGGAATGCATCAAAAGCTTTGTTGAACCTGCCTGCGTGATTGTCAAACACGCCAATCCGTGCGGCGTTGCCATCAGCGACTCGGCTTTGGGCGCGTACCAAAAAGCCCTCCAAACCGACCCAACCTCCGCATTTGGCGGCATCATCGCATTTAATTTGCCCGTCGATTTGACCACCGCGCAAGCGGTATCCAAACAATTTGTTGAAGTTTTAATGGCGCCCGCTTATTCAGCCAAAGCGCTCGAGCTGCTTAAAGCCAAAGCCAACGTGCGCGTTTTGCAGATCGACCTGCCCGCAGACACCTACAGCACGCGCAACAAAACCGACATCAAACGCATCGGCGGCGGTTTATTAATTCAAACCGCCGACAACCACGAATTAAACCTGAGCGACTTAAAAGTGGTCACCGACAAACAACCCACCGCGCAGCAACTGAAAGACATGCTGTTTGCGTGGAATGTGGCCAAATACGTCAAATCCAACGCGATTGTGTTTTGCGCAGACGGCATGACGCTGGGCGTGGGCGCAGGCCAAATGAGCCGCATCGACTCAGCGCGCATTGCCTCAATTAAAGCAGAGCATGCAGGGCTAACTCTAATAGGCTCCGCCGTCGCATCCGACGCATTTTTCCCATTCCGTGACGGCCTAGACGTGGTCGTCGCCGCAGGCGCCACCTGCGTGATTCAACCCGGTGGCTCCATACGCGACGACGAAGTGATTGCCGCCGCCAACGAGCAAGGGATTGTGATGGTCATGACCGGCGTGCGGCATTTTAGGCATTGATGTGAACGCGGCCTTGTTTTATGAAGCGGCCGTTTTTGTGCAAACTGGGGCATGCTGCGTCGCTTAAAATTAAAAAGCAACGCGTAGACTCGATGGATCAGATTGTAGGGGCGGCTCGCGAGCCGCCCTGTGCTTCATGAACCATTGATGAAAAGCGGTAAAGCCACCGCCAATCAATAAAAATAGAATGCCCAATCCATAAAACACAGCCAGTAGGTGCGATTAGCGCAGCGTCATCGCACGCATGGGTGGTATTTGTCACATTAAAACCTCCGATGACACTGCGCTAATCGGAGCTACGCGCTGGGGCATGCTGCGTGACTTAAAATTAAAAAGCAACGCATAGACTCGATGGATCAGATTGTAGGGGCGGCTCGCGAGCCGCCCTGTTCAACATTCCACAATATTAACCGCCAAGCCGCCTTTTGAGGTTTCTTTGTATTTGTTTTTCATGTCTGCGCCTGTCTCACGCATGGTTTTGATGACCATATCAAGCGAGACGTGGTGCGTGCCGTCGCCGCGCAGCGCCATTCGGGTGGCGTTGACCGCTTTAATTGCCCCCATTGCATTGCGCTCGATGCACGGAATCTGTACCAAACCGCCAACAGGGTCACAGGTTAGACCCAAATTATGCTCCATACCAATTTCGGCGGCGTTTTCGATTTGCGCATTGCTGCCGCCCAACGCCGCAGCCAAACCGCCTGCGGCCATTGAACACGCCACGCCGACTTCGCCCTGACAGCCGACTTCCGCACCCGAAATGGAAGCGTTAAGTTTATATAAAATCCCAATCGCGCCCGCAGTCAATAAAAAATCGATCACGCCTTGGTCGGACGCATTGGCCACAAAACGCGTGTAATAATGCAATACCGCAGGGACAATACCCGCCGCGCCGTTGGTCGGTGCGGTGACGACGCGCCCGCCCGCCGCATTTTCTTCGTTGGTGGCAATCGCGTATAAACTCACCCAGTCCATAACCGTGAGCGGGTCGGCGAGCGAGCGTTCAGCATGTTGGGTTAATTGTTGGTACAACGGCGCGGCGCGGCGTTTGAGGTTAAGTCCGCCCGCCAAAAAACCTGTCGCATCTGGGTTGTCAATCCCGCAGCCACGCGCCACGCAGCTTTGCATCACCGCCCAAATTTTGAGCAGTTGGGTCTTAATCTCAGCCTCGGTGCGCCAAGTTAATTCATTCTTTAGCATCAATTGCGCAATGCTGATCTGCTCTTGAGCACAAATTTCCAACAGCTCTTTTGCGGAGCGAAATGGGTGTTTAACTTCTTCAAATGCAGTTAAAACAGGCGTTTCGTCCATGCCCACACTCACCACAAACCCACCACCAACCGATAAGTATTTTTTTTCACTCAACACCGCGCCCACCGCATCAAAGGCGGTGAATTTCATGCCATTGGGGTGTTCCGCTAAGGCTTGGCGGCGGTGCATCACCATGTCGATTTTCAAATTAAAATCCACCGCATATTGCCCCAACAGTTTGATTTTTTGATCCAAGGCGATTAAGTCCAATTCGTCTTGCACCCGCTCAATCGGCACAGTGTCTGGATCATAGCCCAACAAACCCAACAAAACGCCCTTGTCTGTGCCGTGTCCGCGCCCCGTCAAGCCCAGCGAGCCGTACATTTGAGCACACACCCGCACGGTTTGTGGCAACAACGCCTCTCGTTCAAGGCTTTGTGCAAACATCTTGGCAGCACGCATCGGCCCAACCGTATGCGAGCTGGACGGCCCAATGCCAATTTTAAATAAATCAAATACCGAAACCGCCATGTTGTACTCCTTGTTGTGTTGACCACGTACCGCGCATAAACAGTTCACCACCTGCGATTCGTAAAAATCACTCATGGCAGGCTACGCGGGCTTATTTGTAATAGTCCGCATTCCAAACAACCTTGCCACCCGCCAAGGTCATCATAGATACACCCTCGGTTTTGAATGCCTTGCCATCGCTAGTCCCCGTCATTTCCCAACGGATTGCCAGTTTTTCAGGGCTTTGAACCACTACGTCTAGGGTTTTGAACGCCAAGTCAGGTGTGGCCTTAAAGGCGTCTTGCATGAACTTTTGCAATTCTGGCACACCGTGGGTTTCGGTTGCCAAATTAAGATCACGGTAGGTTATGTTGGGCGCATAGTGATCGGCCACTTTGTCCAGTTGTTTATTATTCCATACGGAAAAATAGTTATCTGCAAATGCCTTGGCATCAAAAGCCGTGGCTGGATCGGTTGATTTTTCTGCGGTTACCCCGACGGTTTCTGTACTTGGTTTGGCGGGTTTACCGCAAGCGGCCAACAGCATGAGGCTGCTACCAACCAACAAGGCGCAAGCCGCGTGGGTGCCGAGTCTAAAATTTTTCATAATTTGCATTTTTCTTTCCTCTTTCTATTCACTAATAGGGTATCTCGTACCCCACATAAACCAAAGCAACCTGCCATGAGCGCAGCGAATCGCAGGGCTTGCCTCCGCTCACCACCTGCTACGCGGGGGGCGGTTAAAATAGAATACGCCATCTAAATGCCGTATACTGTCGCGCAGTTTAACCACCTGCCCAACAAAAAACAACTTGAGTATTTATTACAACTGAAACAATGGCTTTAAATTGACCGCCAACCCAACCGATTCACTCCTTCACATCACCCACACCACATGACCAACCCCACTTTCACCCGCATCCTAGGCATTGACCCTGGTTTACGCCTCACTGGTTTTGGCGTGATTGATGTGCACAACCACACCATGCGTTATGTCGCCAGCGGCGTGATTAAAGTGGCGGGCACGGCGCTGCCTGAGCGCTTGTGTTCGCTCGCACAAGGGATACAGCAAGTGATTGAAACGTACCACCCAAACGAATCGGTGATTGAAAAAGTGTTTGTCAACGTCAATCCGCAGTCCACGTTGCTGCTGGGGCAAGCGCGTGGCGCGGCGATTACGGCGTTGGTGCTTAAAAATTTGGCGGTGCATGAATACACGGCGTTGCAGCTTAAAAAGGCGGTGACCGGACACGGCAAAGCGCCCAAAGAGCAGGTGCAAGAAATGGTGGCGCGTTTGCTTAACCTGCCCGCCACGCCGCAGGCCGATGCGGCTGATGCGCTGGGCGTGGCGATTTGCCATGCACAAAATCGGGCGCAACTGGCGCTGCTTGCCAGCAACCCTGCGCTCAATGGTTTGAGCAAAAAAGGCGTGCGGATTAAAAATGGGCGGCTGGTCGCGTTATAATCGCGCTTTCTTATTTGTACCCAAACGCTTATGCCCACATCCACCGCCACGCCGCTGTACATTCTTGACACCAATATTTGGCTCGACTGGTTGGTGTTTCAAACCGATGTGCTTGATCCGCTCAAAGCACAGCACGCTGCGGGCAAAATGACCCTGATTTTTACCGATGACATGCTCATTGAGCTGACCGACGTGATTGGGCGGGCGCAATTTAAATTATCGCAGGCGCAACAACAAACCGCGCTGGCGCTGTTTCATCAATTGGCGGTGCGGGTTGACACCAAGGCAAAACCTGCCGTGCCAATTCGTTGCAAAGACGCGGACGACCAAGTGTTTATTGACCAAGCGCTGGCGCACCGCGCCACGTGGCTGCTCAGCAAAGACAAGCACTTGCTCAGCTTGCGCTCACGCGCCGCCAAACAGCAGGTATTGGTGGGCACGATTGCGGACTGGCTGCGCACCCAAAAGGATGTTTTATGAAGCAATTACACACCACGATTTTCACCACCATGAGCGCGCTGGCGCATGAGTTTGGCGCGATTAACTTGGGGCAGGGTTTTCCTGACTTTGCCGCTGACCCGCGTTTATTACAAGCCGCGTTTGATGCAATGACCAGCGGCCACAACCAATACGCGCCGATGATGGGCACACGCGCCTTGCGCGAGGCGATTGCGGCGCTCACATTCCAAAACTATGGCCACGCGGCCGACATTGATGCCAACATCACCATCACGGTGGGCGCGTCTGAGGCGCTGTTTAGCGCGATTGGTGCGATTGTTGAACCGCTAGATGAAGTGATTATTTTAGAACCCGCGTACGATTTGTATCGCCCCGCCATCACCCACGCGGGCGGCGTGGCGGTGGGCGTGCATTTGGCTTTTATCAACGACAAATTCACCGTCGATTGGCAAGCGGTGCGCGCAGCCATCACACCCAAAACCCGCGCCATTATTGTCAACACGCCCAACAATCCAACCGGCAACACCTTTAGCGCAGATGATTTAATCGCGCTTGAGCACATCGCACAGCAGCATGATATTTGGGTGATTTCAGATGAGGTGTACGAACACATGGTGTTTGACGGCCAAAAACACCAATCCGCGCTGTTGCGCCCAGCGCTGGCTGCGCGCACCATTTACGTCGCCAGTTTTGGCAAAACCTTGCACGTCACGGGCTGGAAAATCGGCTACACGATTGCGCCCGCGCATTTGACCGCCGCGATTCGCGCGGTGCATCAATTTAATGCGTTTTGCGTGGCCACACCGCTGCAAATCGGGATTGCCAATTATTTGCAGCAGAACCCCGCCACCACCCAAGCGCTGCCTGATTTTTATGCCGCCAAACGCGCTGAATTTAGAGCGGGTTTGAGCCGCACCGATTTTAAAATTTTGCCCGTTGAAGGCACGTATTTTCAGCTGGTCGATTACAGCCACCTGCAAAAATTTGCCCACATGAGCGATGTGGAATTTGCCGTTTATTTAACCAAAACCGTTGGCGTGGCAGCCATTCCACTTTCTGCGTTTTATGCCAACGCGCCCGCGCACCAAAAAATCGTGCGGTTTTGCTTTGCCAAACAGCCACAAACCTTGGCGCTTGCATTAGAAAAGCTCACTGCACATTTTGGAGTAGACCGTGCGTAAACTGCTGGGCGCAGTGATGCTGGGGCTTCTTGCGGGCTGCAACGCCATGGAAGAACCGCGCTGGCAGCGCACGCCCGAACATGCAAAAATTGCCCCAGAATCTGCACCGCTGCGCCAATTGTTACAAAAAGCCACACCCAACACCACCACGGACAAAACGGCACACACCATGAGCAAAAAAAACACCGCCCTTGCGGCCACCATGCAAAAAGCCAGCCAAGCACACGCGCCAGAGGACTCTGGGATTTACCCGCTCACCGATGGCATAGAGGCCTTTGCGGTGCGCAATGCCTTGATTAAAAATGCCAAAACCAGTATTGACCTGCAATATTACACGTTGCATCACGACCTGAGCTCACGTTTATTGGTACGAGAAATGGTGCACGCCGCTGACCGTGGCGTGCGCATTCGCATCTTGATTGACGACATGGATGTGCTGGGGCGCGACCGCGAAATGACCATTTTGTCCGCCCACAAAAACATCGACGTGCGGATTTACAACCCCATCCGCCGCATGCGCGGCACTTTTTTGACCCGCTCCATCATGTTTTTGGCCAACCTCAACACCCAGCACCGCCGCATGCACAACAAAACATGGATTGCCGACGGCGTACTCGCCATCACTGGCGGGCGCAATATTGGCGACAAATACTTTAACGCAGGCGACACGGATAATTTTTCGGACTTAGACGTATTGCTGGGCGGCCCAATCGTTGGTAAATTGAGCGACAGCTTTGATGCCTACTGGAATGCACCGCAAGTATTCCCTGTTGAGCTATTTTCCAAACACCCTGAAGGCGACGACAGCCAAATTCAAAAAATTATTTTTAAAACCAACGCCTTCACGTCCAAAGAACGCGTCGCACGTCACCCGTATTTAAAGGCGTTGGACACCGCCGAGCAAAAGGTACTCCCAACAACGCTCAAGCAAATGCTTTGGGGGCAAGTCAATTTTTATGCCGACGAGCCAAGCAAAATCGAGCACGCACCCAAATTTAACCATTTACACGTTGAGACAGACAAGCCCGCCAACTCAGACTCAGTGCCATTTAACGCGTTATTACCGCTGATTGAAAACGCAAAAAAAGAAGTCCTCATCATCAACCCCTACTTCATTCCAGGCGATCAATTTACCGCCCTACTCGCCCAACTGGTTCAAAACAACGTGCGCGTGGTCGTACTCACCAACTCCCTAGAATCAAACGACGTCCCGATGATCAACGGCCCGTACGGCCGATACCGTCAACAGCTTTTGCAAGCAGGTGTCGAATTATACGAGCTGCGCGCCAATCCAGACGTTGAAGCCGCGCCGCAATGGCGTTTGCCCATTTTTACTTGGCGCGGTTCACGTGCAGCCCTGCACACCAAAGCCGTCCTCATTGATGAGCAAATCAGCTTTGTCGGCTCCATGAACCTTGACCCGCGCTCCGTGGTATGGAACACAGAAGTCGGCGTCATCGCCCACCAAACCGAGCTCACCAACAAAATCAAACAAGTATTTAACAGCGCCATCAGCCCAAAATACAGCTACCACCTCACTTTGAACGCACACAACCAAATAACATGGAGCAGCCACCTACCCAATACCGCTGCCACCACCAAAGAACCAACCCCGTTTTGGCGCCGCGTTTCACGCAGAATCGGCACATGGCTCCCTGAGCGTTATTTATAAGGGCGGTTTCAATCACGTTTTAACATGGATTGCAACAAGGTTTCAATCAAGCGTCAATCCGACGCATCAAGCGAAATATCAAACAATGCTGCCCATTGACAAAAAAAATTCAGTTATAATTGCGCGTTTTATTGCAGCGCCAAAAAGGTGCAAAAACGGCTCACAAAAACAACATCGCGCACAAAGGCGCAAGCCAACCCAAATTCGCAACCAATCCGCAACTCAAACACTCAATTTAAAGGATTCCACATGTTTAATTTTTTTAGAAAATACTTCTCAAACGACTTGGCCATTGACTTGGGCACCGCCAACACCCTGATTTTTGCCCGCAACAAAGGCATCATTTTAGATGAACCATCGGTTGTCGCCATTCGCAAAGACGCCCGCACTGGCCGTGAAACCGTGCAAGCAGTTGGCTTGGCCGCCAAACTCATGCTCGGCAAAGTCCCAGGCAACATTGAAGCAATTCGCCCAATGAAAGACGGCGTCATCGCTGACTTTAACGTCACCGAAACCATGCTCAAACACTTCATTTTGTCTGTGCATGAATCCACCATGTTCAAACCAAACCCACGCATCGTGATTTGCGTGCCATGCGGCTCAACCCAAGTCGAGCGCCGCGCCATCAGTGAATCAGCCCGCAACGCCGGCGCATCGCAAGCACTGTTGATTGAAGAACCAATGGCCGCAGCACTGGGCGCAGGTTTGCCTGTATTTGACGCACGCGGCTCAATGGTGGTCGATATTGGCGGCGGCACCACCGAGGTTGGCGTGATTTCTTTGGGCGGCATGGTGTATCAAAACAGCGTGCGCGTGGGTGGCGACCGTTTTGATGAAGCAATCGTCAACTACATCCGCCGCAACTACGGCATGCTGATTGGCGAACCAACCGCTGAAGCAATCAAAAAAGAAATCGGCACGGCATTCCCTGGCGCTGCAGTCAAAGAAATGGAAGTCAAAGGCCGCAACTTGGCAGAAGGCGTGCCACGCAGCTTCACCGTCAACTCCAACGAAATTTTAGAGGCATTATCAGAACCGCTCAACGCGATTGTCTCAACCATTAAAATCGCATTGGAACAAACCCCGCCAGAATTAAGCTCAGACATTGCCGAATCAGGCATCGTTTTAACGGGCGGCGGCGCACTCATCAAAGACTTAGACCGCCTGCTACAAGAAGAAACAGGCCTGCCGGTATACGTTGCCGAAAACCCACTCACCTGTGTGGTGAACGGCTCGGGCATCGCGCTGGACTACATCGAAAAATACCCGTCTTTATTCAGCCACGAATAAACCCATCCCTTGAGGCGCTTGGCCTCAAGGTGTTTTTGCTATTTTTCTGTGTGCTCAATGAAAAAAGACTACCACCTCTTTCGGCGCACCACACCTCAGTGGTTGCGTTTTTTAATTACCGGCGCGGTTGCCGTCGCGCTGATGCTCATTGACGGCCAAAACGAGCGCCTCAGTTTCGTGCGCACCGCAGCCGACACCCTCACATCCCCCTTAAAAAATACCGCGATGAAAACCGCGAATTGGCTGGGCGACGCATTCAATCACTCATTCCAATTACAAACATTGGCATTAGAGAACCAAAAACTCAAAGCAGAACACGCCGAACAAGCCGCAAAATTAAGCGCATTAACCCTCGTGCAAAACGAGCACCTTGATTTGCAAAAGCAATTGGCGCTCAAAGCCACAGGCTATGCATCCTCACAAGCCGCGCAAGTGCTGTACCAAGTCGTTGATCCCTACGCCCGAAAACTCGTACTAGACAAAGGCTCAGACAACGGTGTTTTACCAGGCCAACCCGTCATCACCGCCGATGGATTGCTGGGACAAATCACCAGCGTCACCCCAAGCAGCAGCGAGCTCACCCTGATTCTTGACACAAAAATCAACGTCCCTGTCTCGATTTTGCGCCCAGATGCGCCAGTTGATGACAACAAAGTCCGCCTGTTTTTATCGGGTAAAAAAGAAGAAGGCTTGCTCGAAGCACACTTTTTCAACACCGAAATTCCATTGGCCATCGGCGATATTTTTGTCACATCAGGATTAGACGGCTTATATCCAGCAGGCATTCACGTGGGCAAAGTCACCAAAATCGATGCAGCGGACGCCAACGGCGCATCCACCGTCACCATCATTCCCACCGCACGCGGTATGACCGCACGCCATGTGCTGATTTTAGCCACAACCAACCGCGTTGACGGCCTGCAAAGAAACCAAGCGCAAAGCGCGGCCATCTCTGAAAATACCGAATTCAACACCCTTGGCGCACGAACCCGTGACCAAGTCATCACAGACAAAGAGAAAAAATAATGCGTCTTGAAAATGCTCTGGTTCTTGTCAAAACCCGTGTGGTCATCTTGACCATTTTTGTTGCATGGGTACTTTCTTTTATATCATCCCCCCAAACCGCGTGGCTGGACTGGGTGCTGCTGGTGCTGCTTTTTTGGCGCGTATACCAACCGTCCAGAGTCAGTCTCACATGGGCCTTTGCAATTGGCATTTTGGTTGACCTCAATCAACGCAGCGTGCTGGGTGAACACGCGCTGATGTATGTGTGCGCCATTTATGCCATGGGGCATTTGTTTCACAAAATCCAATACAGTTCCGTACTAATTCACGCCCTGAGCGCCACAGGCTTGGTGTTTGCCATTCAATTGCTGCGCGCATTTTTGCACCTGCTTTTTAGCAGCCACAGCATCGACTTGCAACCCATGCTTTGGATTGCACTGAGCGCACCTGCTTGGCTATTACTCGCATGGACCCTCTCACGTGCGGCTCGCTCAAACGCGGTGGCAATTTGGATTACCGACAAATGAACCTACCCAGCGCACTCAAAACTGGCGCATCAACGCCACAAGCAGATTTTCGGCGTCGTCTGTTTGTTGCCAACCTGTTTATCATCAGCTGCTTTGCGCTGCTGATTGGCCGCTTTACGTTCTTGCAAGTATTCAAACACAACGCATTCTCAGAAAAAGCAGTCTCCAACAGCACCTCACTCGTCCCCATCCCCCCCAAACGCGGCACAATCGTTGACCGCGCCGACGTTGAACTCGTCCGAAACAACCCTGGTTACTCCTTAGAAATCAAGACAAAAGAAATTACCCGCCTGGAAAATGAAACCCAAGAGCAAGCGTTGGACAGAACCATCGCAAAAATTCAAGCCATCATCAACATCACGCCCGATGAAATCAAAAAATTTAAATCGGCCCTAAAAGAGGCCACATCATACGGCTCAACCCCAATTCGTACCAAACTCACGCCCGAAGAAGTCGCAGCATTCTCGGTACAACAATACCAATTTGAAGGCGTGACCGTTGAGCGCCAAATGTTTAGAGAATACCTATTTGGCCCGCTCGCAGTCCACGTGGTTGGCTATGTCGGGCGCATCAACAACGCAGACGAGCAGCGTTTTAAAAAAAACAACCTTGACACAGAGTACAAAGGCATTCGCTACACAGGCAAACGCGGCATCGAACAAAGCTACGAATCTGTATTACACGGCAAATCAGGATTCGAGCGCTTACAAGTGAGCGCATCAGGGCAAAAGAAAGACGAGCTTGGCAGCCAAGCGCCCGTTGATGGCCAAAAACTCAAACTCACCATCGACGGCCACATCCAAAACGCAGTCGAAAAAGGATTTGCGGGCAGACGCGGCGCACTCGTGGCCATAGACCCCACCACAGGCGAAGTACTCGCATTTGTCAGTGCCCCCACATTTGACCCAACCTTGATGGTCAACGGCTTTAGCGCCGAGACATGGAAAGAACTCACCGAGTCTGAACAAAAACCCATGTTCAACCGCGCCATGCAAGGCGGCTACCCGATTGGCTCAACCATCAAACCGTTTATGGCACTCGCCGCCCTCCATTCAGGCGTGCGCAGCGCCGACAAAGTGATTGCCGACGGCGGCATTTACACCTTGGGCGGACACAAATTCCGTGACAGCACAGGCGGACGTGGCCACGGCATGGTCAATATGTTCCAATCCATCGCGGTGTCATCCGACGTCTATTACTACGGCCTTGCCTACGAAATGGGCATCGACATTTACCACGCGGAGCTTGCCAGATTCGGCTTTGGCCAGAAAACCGGCATTGACTTGCTGGGCGAAACCACAGGGATTTTGCCATCGCGCGAATACTACGAAAAACGCACGGGCAAGCCCATGAACAACGGCGTCACCGTCAGCCTAGGCATTGGCCAAGGCGAAACCGTCTTTAGCATTCTCCAGCTCGCCTACGCCACCAGCATCATCGCCAACAACGGCGTTGGCATGCAGCCGCACTTGGTGAAATCGATTATTGATCCAACCACAGGCTTTGAAAAAATCACAACCCCCGTCATGCTCACCGACTTAAAAATCCCTGCCGCCGACTTGGAAGTGGTGCGCAAAGGCATGATACAAGTCAATATTTCAGGTACAGGCCGTGGCATTTTTAATGCCTTGCCCGGCCAAGTGGCCGGCAAAACAGGTACGGCGCAAGTGTTCACGGTTGGTCAAAACTCCAGCTACAGCGCCAGCGCCGTCAGCAGCAAAATGCGCGACCATTCGCTCTACATTGCATTTTACCCAGCCGACAAACCACGCATCGCGATTGCCGCCATTGTTGAAAACGCTGGATTTGGCGCAACCGCAGCCGCGCCATTGGTACGCACAGCCCTCCAAGCCTTTAATGAAGCCAATAATGGCCGCAGATTAACCAGCCCAGCCATTGAGCCAACCACCACGTTGAAAGCGAAAAAGCAACCGTGAGACAGCGCAATCAAAACACCCCATTCGGATCACTCACCAAAATATTCACCCCGCTCGATGCGCCCATGATGTTTGTGCTCCTGCTCATCGCCCTAATCAGCACGGTCACCATGTGGAGCGCCGCATCGGACATGCCGTCGCGCTTTGATAGCCACGTACGCAACATGCTGGTTGGTTTTAGCGTCATGCTCGTATTCGCCTACATTCCACCCAAACGCCTCATGCAGGCCGCCCCTTTTGTGTACGGCCTTGGCATCGTATTATTACTCGCTGTCGCACTGTTTGGCCAAACCAAACTTGGCGCCAAACGCTGGCTCAACGTTGGCATCAACATTCAGCCATCTGAGCTGCTTAAAATCGCCGTTCCCATGATGCTCGCCCTGTACTTTCACAACATCGGCGATTTGCGTCATCGCAGAGCAAGCCACGTTTTTGGGATTGCAGCCTTGTTATTGTTAGTGCCATTTGGCCTAATCGCCAAACAACCTGATTTGGGCACCGCCATTTTGGTGGTATTGGCCGGCTCTTTCGTTATCTTTTTTGCAGGCCTACCTTGGAGAATGGTCATAGGCTTGATTGCAGGCGGCATCATCTTAATCACCTTGGTCCTCTCATTAATTCACACCTCTTTTGCCAGCGATGTGTTGCACCTCAAACCTTATCAAATCAAACGCATTGAAGTACTGCTTGACCCAACCGCAGACCCACGCGGCGCTGGATTCCACATTCTACAAGCCGAAACCGCCATTGGCTCAGGCGGCTGGCTGGGCAAAGGCTGGCAACAAGGCACCCAAACCCATTTGCAATTTATCCCAGAACGCTCAACAGACTTCTTAATCGCAGTGTTTGCGGAGGAATTTGGCTTGCTTGGCGTTTTGCTGCTTCTCATGCTATACTTTGTGCTCATTTTGCGTGGGTTATCGATTGCACACAATGCATCCACAAAATTTGAACGCTTGCTGGCAGGCGCGATTTCCATGATTTTGTTTGCATATGTTTTTGTAAATATGGGCATGGTCGCAGGATTACTGCCAGTTGTTGGAGTGCCACTGCCGTTTATGAGTTACGGCGGCACCGCGCTAATTACCTTAGGCGTGGGTTGTGGCATGTTAATGAGCGTGCGTCACCATCGTATTCGATGAGGCACGTTTGTGGGTAAAGTCATCTCCTATAATAAAATTATGAGACTGATACCCCGTCTACAAGGAGTCAGACGGTATGAATCGTATTAAAAAGAATCAACATCTTTCATTTGCTTTAAGCGTGATTGGTTTTGCAGGCATCACTTCAGCGCTTTCTGCCGAAGAAGTCACGCCCCAGCCATCTGTTGCAGTCGTAAGCGATTATGTGGCCCTGGTGCCTCAAACACTTCCCCCAAAAGCCACAATTGGGCAAGCACAAACCGTCAGCTATGCACCAGCGCAGAGCCAGCTAAAACTTCTGCAACAAGGCGTCGCATCATATTATGGCCCAGGCTTTCATGGTCGCCGTACTGCCAACGGTGAAAAATTCGACATGAACGCACTCACCGCAGCACACCGCACATTGCCTTTTGGCACAAAATTGAAAGTAACCAATTTAAGAAACGGCCAATCAACGATTGTGCGCGTCAACGACAGAGGCCCTTACGCCAAAGGCCGCATCCTTGATTTATCAGTCGCCGCCGCCAAACAAATTGGTTCAACTCACTCAGGCACGGCCAACATCAAAATTGAAGTCGTGACACAATAAGTAGCAGCCAAACTCGGCAAACTTGCTACAAAAAACAAAAAACGCTGATTTTAATCAGCGTTTTTTAGATTCAGCGCATAAGCATACACCGCATTTTTTTGCGCCCCTGTTAGCTTTACCGCCAGCGCAACCGCCTGTTTAAGCGGCAACTCTTCAAGCAAAACCTCAACCGTCTTTTGCCACAGCGGCTCAACACCAGCCGCACTCGCCCCTTTTGGCGGCGCAGACACAATAAGCAAATACTCGCCACGCGGCGCGCCCTCACTGGCCAGCCAGACACTCACATCCGCCATGTTGATAAACATAAATTTCTCATGCAATTTACTCAACTCTTTGACCACCACCAATTGTCGATCCATAAAAACTGCCGCCATCGCCTCAATCGTTGCCAGCAATCTGTGCGGCGCTTCATAAAAAACCAAATGCGCATCAACGTGCGCCAAGACTTCAAGGCGGCTCGCCCGCGCTTGAGACTTATTGGGTAAAAAGCCTTCAAATAAAAAGCCGCCTTCAAGCCCCGCGCCCGACATCGCAGTCACCACAGCACTCGCACCAGCCAAAGGCACCACATTAAAGCCCGCCGCCCGAACCGCAGCCACAACCCGCGCACCAGGGTCAGACACGGCCGGCGTGCCTGCGTCAGAAATCAAAGCCACGCGCTCACCCGCATGCAATCGATTGATGAGGCTAGAAGCCGCCTCATCTTCGTTGTGCTGATGCACCGAAATCAAGTTGGCTGTAATCCCATACTGCTGCAACAACGGCTTACTGTGGCGCGTATCCTCACAAGCGATCACATCGCACAACGAAAGCACATACAATGCGCGCACGGTGATGTCGGATAAATTACCAATCGGCGTAGCAACCACATACAATGTGGATTTTGGAAAGCTCTGCCCTGCAGCGTGCTGCCAAAGAGGCTCAAGGGACGATAAAATGGTCGTGGTCATAATTTGAGTCTAAAGTTTAAAAATGAAAGGGATGGGCGCATGCAACAAAACATCAAAGGACACTTATGTTGAAATGGCTGCACTCAAAAAAATCCGCACCGCCGGCGCCCGAAAAAAAAGCCACGCGCCACTATGTTGCAACCGCATTGCAGCAAAAAAAAGGAGAAGCGGCCGAAGCCATCGCCGCGCAATACCTTATCCAACAAGGTCTCACCTTGATTGAGCGCAATGTCGCATTTAATCAAGGCGAAATAGACCTGATCATGCAAGCAGGAAACACGCTGGTATTTATCGAGGTACGCTGGCGCAAAACCATCGCCTTTGGCGGCGCACTGTGTTCAATAACCCCCAGCAAACTCCGAAAACTCAGCACCGCTTGCGAGATGTATCTACAAAACCACCCAAAATGGCGCAACCATGACTGCAGAATTGACGCGATTTTATTACAAGGCAGCCTTGAGTCACCGCAAATTGAATGGCTCACCAACATCACGGGCTAGATGCAGGCGCGTCATTGCCCCGCCAACCCATCTTTGAGCCAAAAAATCCCCAACTGGGTTTTAACATCAGGCACCCAACCCTTACGCATCATGCCTTCGAGCTCACTTAACGGCAGGCGCAACACATCAACAAACTCACCCGCATCAAGCCGCTGCGCACCCTGATGCACCAAACCCCTCGCAATGTACAGATGAATCACCTCATCGCAGTAAGCAATCGCATTGTGAATATCCGTCACATGAACCCACTGCGTTGCGCTATACCCAGTCTCCTCAAGCAGCTCACGCTTGCCCGTTTCAAGCGGCGATTCGCCCACATCTTTTTTACCCGCAGGAAACTCAATAAACACCTTTTGCAACGGATAGCGGTATTGGCGCACCGTCAAAACATCCCCATCATCAAAAACAGGGATAATCATCACCGCGCCAGCATGCTTAATAAACTCTCGCGTTGCCACCTGCCCATCTGGCAAGCTCACGCGGTCTACCTGAATATTTAAAAAATCGCCTTGATAACGATTCACCGAGTCAATCGTGCGCTCAGCAAGCCCATCTTCATTAAACAACGTCTCAAATTGATGCGGCATTGTGCCTCCCATAAAAAAACGCGTGACATCATCACGCGCTTAGCAAAAGTGGTTATTTCCAAAAGTAGCGCCACACAAAAGCCGGAAATGCAGCCACCACAAATAACAACAATATCACCACATAAAAAACCCAATCCTTATCTGCGTTTTGCCCCAAATGCGCCTCAACCATCGAACCCAGCACAATAAACAGCGCATACAAAACACCAAACTCAAGCAAGCGCATCCAAGCGGTTTTCCCAGTAGACACAAGGCGCCATTGATGCAATCGATAATTACTCAAAAAAGGAAACGATGCAAACCCCAGCGCCAGCAAAAACAGAAAAGGTGACCAAAACCCCATTTTAAAAGCCCAATGATTTCAGCACAGCATTGTTCGCCATATTGAGCAAGTATTGTGGAAATGCCCCCAACACCAACAATGCCAACACGTTTAAGCTCAAAACAATATGTTGTGTTAACGTAAATTGCAAAGGCGCATTTGATTCAGGCTTATCAAAATACATCAGTTTCACCACGCGCAAATAATAGAAAGCACCAATCAGAGAGAACAAAACCACCAACAATGGCAAAAGCAAGCTGCCACCCGACTGAATCAAGCTGGTAATAATAAACAGCTTTGCGTAAAAACCAACCAGCGGCGGAATACCGGCCAACGAGAACATCACAAGCAACAGCAAAAACGCCAACCACGGATTGCGTTGATTCAAGCCTTTTAAATCATCCAACTGATCTGCTTCAAAACCGGAATGGCTCATGGCCAAAATAACGCCAAAGCCAGCCAATGTGGTGATGGCATAAACAATCACATAATAAAAAGATGCCCCCAAACCGCTCACGCTCTGAAAGTCATGAAAGCCATTTTTTCCCGCCAAAAAACCGAGCAACACAAAACCCATGTGCGAAATACCTGAATATGCAAGCATGCGTTTGAGGTTTTTTTGGCGAATCGCAGACAAATTACCCAGCGCAAGAGACACAACCGCCATCGCAGCAAACATCGCGCCCCATTGACTTGACAAACTCGGCAAGCCTTGCACCAGCAAACGCACAACCATCACAAAAGCGGCGATTTTAGGCGCAGCAGAAATCATCAGCGTCACCGACGTTGGCGAGCCTTGATACACATCAGGCACCCACATATGGAACGGCACAACACCGAGTTTAAACGCCAAACCCGCCACCATAAACACCAAGCCAAAAATCAAAATTTGCGTATTCACCTGCGCCGCGCCGTCACCGACCAGCGTTGCAATTTGACTGATATCAAGCTTACCGCCTGTCGCACCATACACCATCGACAAACCAAATAACAAAAGCCCTGAAGCAATCGCGCCCAACACAAAATACTTCATCGCAGCCTCAATAGAGCGCACGTGGTCACGACGCAACGCCACCATGGCATACAAAGACAGCGCCTGCAGTTCAAGCCCCATATACATAGAAATCAGGTTGTTTGATGAAACCATCACCATCTGACCAATCAGCGCAAACAGTGCCAAACTGTAATATTCACCATGCAAAAAACCACGCGCTGCCGAATAACGCTGACCATACACAAACGTCACCGCCACACAAATATAAGCAAAGAGCTTCGCCAAATTGGCCAACGGATCAGCAACAAACATTTTGAGATCCAAGCCAAAGGCATGTAAAGTCTCGCCCTTGTACCACAGCATGGCAGTCAAAACCCCAGCCACAACCAATCCAACCATACTAACCGCATGAATAATTGATCGATGGGCATCACGTTTGGTTGCAAGTTCAAGCAGCAAAACCAGGATGGCAAATACCGTCAAGACGGCTTCAGGATAAGCAATAAAATAATTTTGCATAATTCTTACTTCATTAAAGGTAGTTTAGTTTGCGCGACATGCTCGAGCAAATGATTGACAGAAACGCTCATCACGTCAGTGAAAGGTTTTGGATACAAACCCATGGCCAAAACCGTCAGCGCCAGTACAGCAAGAATCAGCAACTCGCGGCGATTGACATCAGTCAATTCGGCCACATGCGCATTTGCCACGTCACCAAAAACCACGCGCTTGTACATCCAAAGCGAATAAGCAGCACCCACAATCAGGGTTATCCCCGCAATTGCAGCAATCCAAAAATTAAACTTAACCGCGCCCAAAATCACAAAAAACTCGCCCACAAAACCACTGGTGGCCGGTAAACCTGCATTTGCCATAGTAAAGAGCATAAAGAAGGCAGCAAATTTTGGCATCGTGTTCACCACGCCACCATAAGCGCTAATATCACGGCTGTGCACGCGGTCATACAGCACGCCGATACAAAAGAACATGGCGGCAGAAATAAAACCATGCGAGATCATTTGCAAAATAGCCCCTTGAACCGCGATGGCAAAGCCCATGCCTTTGCTGTCAAACATAAACAAGCCCAGCGTTACAAAGCCCATGTGTGCAATCGATGAATAAGCCACCAATTTTTTCATGTCTTTTTGAACCAAAGCGACCAAGCCGATATAAACGACCGCAATCAAAGAGATGGTAATGATGAGCCAAGCCCAATGATGCGACGCATCAGGCGCAATCGGCAAAGAAAATCGGATAAAACCGTAAGCGCCAAGTTTAAGCATAATTGCCGCCAACACCATTGAGCCGCCCGTTGGCGCTTCAACGTGCGCATCAGGCAACCACGTATGCACAGGCCACATCGGCACCTTGACCGCAAAAGCCATAAAAAATGCAAAAAACAACAGTGTTTGTTCACGTGCACCAATCGCCAGCGCATGCCAATCCGCAATGTTAAACGTGCCTGATTTGACATACAGATAAACAATTGCCACCAACATGAGCAAAGAGCCCATCAACGTGTACAAGAAAAACTTAAACGCCGCATACACGCGGTTTGCACCGCCCCAAACGCCAACAATGATGTACATTGGAATCAGAGTTGCCTCAAAGAATATGTAAAAAAGCAAGCCGTCCGTGGCAGTAAACACGCCCACCATAAGCCCAGACAAAATCAAAAAGGCAGCAAAATATTGAGGCGCTTTGGTTTGAATCACATCCCAGCCTGCCAAAACCACCAAAATCGTAATCAGCGCAGTTAGCGGCACAAACCACATAGACAAACCATCCACGCCCAAAGCGTATTTGGATTGAACCATCGGCAACCACTCATGCGATTCAGTAAATTGCTGCAAAAACGATGCCGAATCAAAATGCATCATCACAGGAATCGTCACCAAAAACCCTGCAACCGCGCCAATCAACGCCAACGGGCGCACATGACGTTCACGCGCATTGCGAGCGGTCAATAAAATCAGTACGCCAAACAAAATCGGCACCCAAATTGCTAAACTTAACCAAGGCATCATATTCTCTATCTATTCTTTTATTAAGGGGTTCAACGTTGCAGCGTAACAAACAAGGTCAAAAACACAACCAAGCCCATTAACATTGCCAATGCATACTGATAAATAAGACCTGACTGGAAACTGCTCATGGCGGAAGAAAACACGCTTACCACCCGCGCAGCACCATTAACGAAAAAGTTATCAATTACTTTTGTGTCGCCAAACTTCCAGAGCAACTCGCCCAGTTTTCGAGCGCCGCCTGCAAAAACGCTTTGATTAAAACGATCAAAATAGTAGTTGTTTTCCAATACGGTATTAATCATTTTGGTTTTTGACTTGATGTAAGTAGGAATTTCAGGCTTTTTCATGTACAAAAACCAAGCCAAAAACACACCCGAGAACGCTAAAATAAACGGTAGGGTTTTAAAGCTATGAACCGCCATACCAAACGCGCCATGATGTTCAAAGGCTTTAGACAATTCATGCATGCCTTCGTGTTTCCCGTGGTTCACAAAAATCACCTCTGAAAATGCTTGGCCGTGCTTGAAAAAATCACCATAAAGCATTGGCTCAATTGCAAAATAACCGATCAATACAGAAGGAATGGCCAACAAAACAAGTGGCAGCGTTACAACCCATGGCGACTCATGCGGCACATCTTTAGGGCCCAAACCATGATGGTGCGCGTCGTGTGCATGATGATCATCAGCCGCATGCGAATCGTGCGCATCGTGTTTGGCGTCCATCCAACGTTCTTTGCCATGAAACACCAAAAAATACATACGGAACGAGTAAAAAGCCGTTACAAACACCCCAGCGATTACCGCAAAATAAGCAAACTGATGTCCTGGCAAATCAGACGCAGCAACTGCCTCAATAATCGAATCCTTTGAATAAAAACCAGAGAAAAATGGTGTGCCAATCAAAGCCAATGAACCTAACAACGACGTAATCCATGTGATTTTCATGTATTTACGCAAACCACCCATATTGCGAATGTCTTGGTCATGGTGCATGCCCATAATCACAGAGCCTGCCCCCAAAAACAACAATGCTTTAAAAAACGCATGCGTCATCAGATGGAAAATAGCGATGGGATACGCAGAAACGCCCAAAGCAACCGTCATATAACCCAATTGCGACAAGGTTGAATAAGCAATCACCCGTTTAATGTCGTTTTGGATAATCCCCAAAAAGCCCATAAACAACGCCGTGATTGAACCAATGACCAAAATGAACGACAAAGCAGTGTCAGACAATTCAAACAATGGCGACATGCGTGAGACCATAAAAATACCTGCCGTCACCATGGTTGCCGCATGAATCAGTGCTGAAATCGGCGTCGGGCCTTCCATTGAGTCAGGCAACCAGACATGCAAAGGTACCTGAGCCGATTTGCCCATTGCGCCGATAAACAAGCAAATGCAAATAACCGTAATCAACTGCCAGCCAAATCCATTTGCAAAAACCATGCCTGCAAGTGCATCACGCTGCGCAAAAACTTCTGCGTAATTGAGCGAATTGGTATTGGCATAAATCAAGCCAATCCCAAGCACGAAACCAAAATCGCCCACCCGATTCACTAAAAATGCCTTCATATTTGCAAAAATTGCAGTTGGGCGCGTGTACCAAAAACCAATGAGCAGGTAGGAAACCAAGCCAACCGCTTCCCAGCCAAAAAACAATTGCACGAAGTTGTTACTCATCACCAACATCAGCATCGCAAACGTAAATAGAGAAATATAAGAGAAAAACCGCTGGTAACCCGCATCATCCTTCATGTAGCCCATGGTGTAAATATGCACCATTAAAGAAACAAAAGTGACCACACACATCATCGTGGTCGTGAGCGTGTCAATTAAAAAGCCAACTTCTAATTTAAGCGTGCCAACTTGCGCCCACGTGTACACAGAACCATCAAAGGTAAAACCGTGATTGACCGTTTGCATGAGCAACATTGCCGAGCCAATAAATGCGAGCAGTACGCCAAAAATAGCGACCAGCGCCGATGGCGTACGCCCCAACTGGCGACCAAACAAACCAGCGAGGATTGCCCCCATCAACGGCGCCATTGGTATCATCAAAAGATACGAGACTTGCATAGAATTCTCACTTATATAATTAATTCAAACGTCATATTACAAAACTATTTCGGCCAAAAAGGCAAAAATCGTCACTCAAAATTTGAGATTTAACCTTTGAGGTTGTCCAACTTATCCATATCAACCGTGTCCAAATTGCGAAACAACACAACCAAAATCGCCAAGCCAATCGCAGACTCAGCGGCAGCAACGGTAAGAATAAAAAAGACGAAAACCTGCCCCGCCACATCGCCAAAATGGTGCGCAAACGTAATAAAATTCATGTTGACCGCAAGGAGCATCAGCTCAACCGACATCAACAACACAATCATATTTTTGCGGTTGAGGACAACGCCCACCACACCAATCGCGAATAAAGCAGCGCCAACAATTAAATAGGTTGATAAAGGCAACATTATTTTTTCTCCTCAACAGCAGACTCAGATGTCACAACAGGCGGATTGGTTTGGTGTGCCGACATAACCGGCTCAACTTGAACCATGACCAGACGGTCTTTGGCGCGCGTCTGGGCTTGTTTCGACAAATTTTGTGCTTTTGCATCTTTGCGAGCGCGCATGGTTATCGCCACCGCCGAAATCAAAGCCACCAACAAAACCAAACCTGCAAGCTCAAACGGGAAGGCAAAATCGGTAAACAATACATGCCCAACCTTACGCGTATTCGAACCATCAAGCATCAATGCGGTTTGACTGACATCCGCGCCCATTTTGTGGTTGTATTGGTTGTAAATCACCGCGGCCATTTGCAAAACGACCACCGCCCCTAACACCAAAGCAGCAGGCAAGATTCTTTTAAAGTCCGCACGCGGCTGGTTCGCATCGAGGTGAATCATCATGATGACAAACAAAAACAAAATCATGACCGCGCCAACATAAACCAAAATGAGCAAAATGCCTAAAAATTCAGCTTGCAACATCACCCAAATAGCGGCCGCCGAAAAGAAGGTCAAAATCAAAAATAACGCTGCGTGTACCGGATTCGGTACGGTCACAACCATCAGCGCCGAGAGCAGCATACAGCCTGCAAATACGAAATATAAAATACTTTGAACGTCCATAATGAGACTATAGCCTTTGTAAACTGAGTTCAAATCCAGACCAATTAAAGCACATCACTTCAAAAGGCACAAAAAATAACCATTGGGAATTAGCGGAATTTCGCATCTTGCGTGCGAGCTGCGGCAATTTCGGTTTCGTAACGATCGCCAACGGCCAGCAACATTTCTTTTGTAAAGTACAAGTCGCCGCGCTTCTCACCATGGTATTCAAAAACATGCGTCTCAACAATTGAGTCAACCGGGCAAGACTCCTCGCAAAAACCGCAAAAAATACACTTGGTCAGGTCAATATCATAACGCGTGGTACGGCGTGTGCCATCATCACGTTGCGCCGACTCAATTGAAATGGCCATTGCAGGACAAACCGCCTCACACAGTTTGCAAGCAATGCAACGCTCTTCACCATTTGGATAGCGACGCAAAGCATGCAAACCGCGAAACCGTGCAGAAATCGGCGTTTTTTCTTCTGGATATTGCAAAGTCACTTTACGTTTAAAGAAATATTTACCCGTCACCGCCATACCTTGCAGCAGCTCGGTTAAGAAAAACGTTTTGAAATAGTGTTTAATGGTTGCCATATCGATTCCTATTTCAGCCAAATATTAAGTGGCGAGTATTGCCACAAACCAACAACGAAAAGCCATACAAAGCAAACTGGCAAAAATACTTTCCAACCCAAACGCATAATTTGATCATATCGATAGCGCGGGAAAGTTGCACGAATCCACAAGAAGAACAGAATCACGCCAGACATTTTCAAAAGCATCCACATAAACCCTGGAACAACCAAGTCAAACGGCAACGAAATCGCACCAATCGGCGCATCCCAGCCGCCCAAAAACAGCAACGACGTCAACGCAGCAATCACGTACATGTTGGTGTATTCGGCCAAGAAAAATAAAGCAAAACCCATACCAGAGTATTCAACCATGTGACCCGCAACGATTTCAGATTCGCCTTCAACCACGTCAAACGGGTGACGATTCGTTTCAGCCACGCCAGAAATCAGGTAAACCAAAAACATTGGCAGCAGTGGTAGCCAGTTCCAAGACAAAAAATTCAAGCCATGATCAGCCATCATGCCTTTTTGTTGCACTGCAACAATGGTATGAAAATCCAAGCTATTGGAAATCATCAAAACCACCACAATGGCAAAACCCATAGAGATTTCGTACGACACCATTTGTGCTGAAGCGCGCATTGCGCCAAATAAAGCATATTTCGAGTTAGAAGCCCAGCCCGCCAAAATAACCCCATAAACACCAATCGACGCAATTGACATCACATACAAAAGCGCAGCATCCACATGGGCAATCACAAGATCTTTATCAAACGGCAAAACCGCCCAAACCGCAAACGCGGGCACCAAAACCATGAAAGGCCCCAAATAATACAAAGGCTTATCCGCTCGGGTGGGCGTAATAATTTCTTTTACCAACAACTTCACCACGTCAGCAATCGGCTGTAGCAAACCACCATAACCAACGCGATTTGGACCCATGCGCCCTTGCATAAAACCAATCACTTTGCGCTCTGCGTAAGTCAAATATGCCACCGCCAACAATAAAACCAGCATCAACGGCACAATTCTGAGCAACGCCCAAATGACCAGCCACAATGTGTCACCAAAAAAGCCCGCACCCCAGTGCGTAAATTGATTCAATAAATCCATCATGCGCACTCCACTGTCACAACACCATAAGCATCACCCAGCTGAGCGGCCAACTGAGTACCAGACTGAATGTCAACCACATTGTCCGCCAAATCAGCATTCAAATACGCTTGCGCCTTTACGCGCACGTCATTTTGAGTAACATAAACCCAAGCGGCATCACCTGCCAAGTCTTGCGCCAAGCCTAAAGATGCATAAATATTGGCAGCCAATCCAACCATTTGTGCGTCAATCGCCCATTGAGTTTGCTGCAAACTGTCCGCACGCCGCACCACGGCATCCGCACCATAAGCCGCCACACGAGCGGAGCGCAAGAAACCATGCGTCCATTGCGGCGCCACTGGCGTCACACGCACCTCATTATTCAAGCGAGTTGCGCCATCAGCCAAAACATCAGCCATCTTGGTGCGAACCGCCACGACGTCATTAAAATCAAAGCCAGTCAAGCCAAAACGCTCACCCAAAACCCGTAAAACCTTCCATGCTGGACGTGAGTCCGCCAAAGGTTTAACAACAGGATGGAAGCTTTGTGCAACCGCTTGCGCATTAACGAACGTGCCTGCAGTTTCTGTAAAAGGCGTTACTGGCAAAATAACATCTGCCACATCGGCCACACCATCAAAATAAGCACTCATGGCCACAACAAAAGCACCCGACAGCGCCTTAACTGCACGAGCAGGTTGCGCCACATCAAATGCTGGCTCAACGTTTAATAAAAAATAAGCCGAACGTGGCGAGACCAGCATTTGTTGCGCAGTCAAACTACCGTTTTTCGCAACAGCGCCACACATGTGAGCGCCCACTGTATTCGCACCCTCGGTTAAAACGGATAACGCCGAACCTGTTTGCTCTGCAATTTGTTGCAGTTTAAAAAGTAACTGTGACGCTTGCGGGTGGTTCATCACCTGCGCACCAACGAAAATAGCTTTGTTTTTGGCTTTTGGATCTTTTAAATTGCGCGCTGTTTGGGCCGCAAAGGTCTGCGCCTCATTATCGTTCGCACGCAACGCTGATTCAATTTCACCAATTTCAGCCAGCCAATTCAGTGGTGCGCTTGATTTTTGAATCGATTTCATCAACTCATTGGCCGCATCTGCCGCCAAAATGCTGATTTTTGCATTGTGCTGTGTCGCAAAGCGCAAGCGTGCTGCAAACAGAGGATGCGACTCACGTAAGTTTGCACCCACTACCAGACCAACGTGTACATTTGACAATTCAGAAACGGGCATTCCAAGCCAAGGCGTACCTTGTTGGGCATCGCTTAGCGCATCATCCATGGCGCGCAAATTGACATCCACGTGCGAACTGCCCAAGCCATTCATCAAAGATTTCAGTAAATAGAGCTCTTCAACAGTCGAGGACGGATGCGCCAATGCACCAATAGAATCAGAACCGTTTTGACCTTTGATGCTTTTTAACTGTTCAGTTACAAACAAAAATGCCTCATCCCAGCTCACATCAACCCACAAACCGTCTTTCTTGATTTTGGGTTGGGTCACACGATCCGCAGCCAACAGGCCTTCGTACGCGAAACGGTCGCGGTCTGAAATCCAGCAGTCATTTACCGCTTCGTTCTCCAGCGGCAATACGCGCTTAACCTCATTGTCTTTGATTTGCACAATTAAGTTTGAGCCCAATGAATCATGCGGCGCAATCGATTTGCGGCGCGACAATTCCCAATTACGTGCGCTGTAGCGGTATGGCTTGGATGTAATCGCCCCAACTGGGCATAAATCGATCATATTGCCCGACAATTCCGAGGAGACTGAATTGCCAACAAACGTCGCAATTTCAGCGTGCTCGCCGCGGCCCAACATGCCCAACTCCATTACGCCAGCGACTTCTTGCCCAAAACGTACGCAACGTGTGCAATGAATGCAGCGCGCCATTTCTTGCATTGAGATTAATGAACCCACATCTTTGGGCGTGACCACGCGTTTTTCTTCAGCATAACGCGATTGACCAGAACCATAACCAACCGCCAAATCTTGTAATTGACATTCGCCACCTTGGTCGCAAATTGGACAATCCAACGGGTGGTTAAGCAATAAAAACTCCATCACATCGGCTTGCGCATTTTGCGCTTTGGCGGACATCACTTGCGTGCGCACCACCATACCAGGGGTAACAGGCGTGGCGCAGGCTGGCATGGGCTTTGGTGCTTTTTCCACCTCAACCAAACACATGCGACACGATGCTGCGACTGATAACTTTTTGTGATAGCAAAAGTGCGGCACGTATTTATCGAGCTTTTTCACCGCATCCATCACCATACTGCCCTCAGGCATTTCGACTTTTATGCCGTCTACTTCCATTTCAACCATGACAGACCTCAATCAACGATAAGTCGGCACAAGGCAAGACTTGTGCTCGATGTGGTGAGCGAACTCATCACGGAAATTTTTAACAAACGAGCGCACAGGCATTGCTGCCGCGTCGCCCAGCGCGCAAATCGTGCGCCCCATAATATTACCAGCCACTGAATCCAACAAATCCAAGTCCTCCGGTCGCCCTTGGCCATGCTCAATCCGGTGAACCACGCGCCACAACCAGCCAGTTCCTTCGCGGCACGGCGTGCATTGACCGCACGATTCTTCGTAATAAAAATATGACAAGCGCAGCAACGACTTAACCATGCAGCGCGTGTCATTCATGACAATAATCGCCCCAGAACCCAGCATCGAACCTGCTTTTGAAATCGAGTCATAGTCCATATCGGTATCCATCATAACGTCACCGCGCACCACAGGCGCGGACGAGCCGCCTGGGATAACCGCTTTAATCGCGCCGCCACGCATGCCGCCTGCAAGCTCAAGCACTGTGGCAAAAGGCGTTCCCATTGGCACCTCATAATTCCCTGGCAAATTGACATCGCCAGAGATTGAGAAAATTTTAGAGCCGCCATTATTCGGTTTACCAATGTCCAAATAAGCCTGCCCACCCATTTTGAGCAAAAAGGGTACAGCTGCAAATGTTTCGGTATTGTTAATGGTCGTTGGCTTGCCGTACATCCCAAACGACGCAGGAAATGGTGGCTTAAAACGCGGCTGGCCTTTTTTACCTTCCAACGATTCTAATAAAGCCGTTTCTTCGCCACAAATATACGCGCCATAACCATGATGCGCGAACAAGTCAAACTCAAAGCCTGAGCCTTGAATATTTGCGCCCAGCAAGTTTGCTTGACGCGCCTGCGCCAAGGCTTGCTCAAAAATATCGTAGACTTCAAAAATTTCGCCATGAATATAATTGTAGCCGCGACTAATCCCCATCACATACGCCGCAATCGCCATGCCTTCAATCAATGCGTGCGGATTGTAACGCAAGATATCGCGGTCTTTAAATGTCCCAGGCTCACCCTCATCCGAGTTGCACACCAAGTATTTTTGACCGGGATACATGCGCGGCATAAAGCTCCACTTCAAACCAGTAGGAAAGCCAGCGCCACCGCGTCCGCGCAAAGCCGACAGCTTCATTTCAGTCAAAATATCATCAGGCGGCGTTTGTTCCGCCAAGATTTTTTTAAGTACCGAGTAACCACCACGGGCGATGTAATCATCTAGCCCCCAGTTAGCGCCGTTCAACCCCGCCAAAATCACAGGGTCAATGTGTCGTGTGTGTAAACTGGTCATTTGCCAAGCTCCTGCAGCAACGCATCGATTTTATCCGCGCTCATAAAACTGCACATTTTGTGGTTATTGTGTAACAAAACAGGCGCATCGCCGCACGCACCCATACATTCACCTTCTTTGAGGGTAAATTGCCCATCTGCGGTGGTTTCATTAAAACCAATGCCCAATTTTTGCTGCAAATAATCCGCCGCGCAAACGCCGCCCGACAAAGCACACGGTAAATTGGTGCACACCGTGATTTTATGAACCCCGACAGGTTTCAAATCGTACATATTATAAAAAGTGGCCACTTCTTGAACCGCAACAGGCGGCATATCTAAAATAGCCGCAACCTCAACCATGGTTTCTGGGGAGAGCCAACCTTTTTCAACCTGCGCAATGCGTAAAGCCGCCATTACGGCCGATTGCTTTTGCTCCGCAGGATATTTTGCGACCTCAATCGCAATTTTGTCTAATGATGCTGTTGATAACATAGTCCGCCCTTATCGGTCAATTTCGCCAAACACAATATCTTGTGTGCCAATGATGGTCACCACGTCAGCGAGCATGTGGCCTCGGCTCATTTCATCCAACGCTTGTAAATGTGCAAACCCTGGTGCACGAATTTTTAAGCGGTATGGCTTATTCGCACCATCAGAAATCATATAAATACCAAACTCGCCTTTTGGGTGCTCTACAGCAGCATAGGCTTCAGAGGCCGGAATATGCATGCCCTCAGAAAACAGCTTGAAGTGATGAATCAAGTCTTCCATATTACTTTTCATATCCGCACGTGGCGGCGGCGCGATTTTACGGTCACTGACAATAATTTCGCCTGGATTGGCCTGCAGCCAAGCAATACATTGACTCATGATTTTGCACGATTCCCGCATTTCGGCAATTCGCACCAAATAGCGGTCATACGAGTCGCCATTCACGCCAATTGGAATATCAAACGCCATTTTTTCATACACTTCATACGGCTGATTTTTGCGTAAATCCCAAGCAATACCTGATCCACGCAGCATTGGCCCAGTAAACCCCCAAGCCTTAGCGCGCTCAGGACTGACAATCCCAATATCAACCAACCGTTGTTTCCAAATTCGGTTATCAGTCAACAACGTTTCATACTCATCGACGTATTTAGGAAAACGCGCCGTGAAGTCTTGCAGGAAGTCAAGTAAACTGCCTTGGCGATTTAAATTTAAGCGATCAACCGATGATTGGCTGCGCACAGTTGACTTCTTGTGTTGCGGCATTTGGTCTGGCAAATCACGCGCCACACCGCCCGGCCGATAATAAGCCGCATGCATACGTGCACCCGAAACCGCTTCGTACGCGTCAAACAAGTCTTCACGATCACGAAACGCGTACAAAAACGGCGTCATTGCCCCCACGTCAAGTGCGTGCGCGCCAATCCACATCAGGTGATTCAAAATGCGGGTAATTTCATCAAACAAAACACGAATATATTGCGCCCGAACAGGTACAGTCACGCCGAGCATTTTCTCAATTGTCATGACATATGCGTGCTCATTGCTCATCATCGACACATAATCCAAGCGATCCATGTAAGGCAAGGCTTGAATATACGTTTTGTGTTCAGCCAATTTTTCAGTTGCGCGATGCAACAAGCCAATATGCGGGTCTGCGCGCTGCACAACCTCGCCATCAAGCTCCAAAACCAAACGCAAAACACCATGCGCCGCAGGATGCTGAGGCCCAAAGTTGAGGGTATAATTTTTAATATCTGCCATAATTTTACTCAGTCCAGCGTTACACGTAACGCTTGCGACCGTAGCCCTCCTCACGAATCACACGCGGCGTAATTTCGCGCGGGTCAATGGTTACTGGTTGATAAATCACACGTTTTTGCTCAGAATCATATCGCATTTCGACGTGCCCCGTCACAGGAAAATCTTTGCGCAATGGATGTCCAATAAAACCGTAATCGGTCAAAATACGGCGCAAATCGTTGTGGCCTTCAAAAATCAAACCAAACATATCAAAGGCTTCACGCTCAAACCAATCCGCAGCAGCCCAAATTTTCGTCACTGAAGGCACAACAGGAAAGTCATTACTCTCAGCAAACACCTTCAATCGCAAACGGAGATTGTGCGTAATTGACAACAAATGCAGAACGACGGCAAAACGCGCACCTTGATAAGCACCATCGCCATACTCCGAATAATCAACACCAGCCAAGTCCACCAAAATATCAAATTTCAAGCTCTCAGCATCATGCAATACCTGGCAAACCGCCGCATAATCAGCAACCGCCACATTTACGCTCACTTCACCCAAAGCGACTGTCACAGTTAGCTTATCCCCAAACTGCGCCCCCAACAAATCAACCAACTCATTTTGCCAACTCATGCAGCACCTCGCACCACGATGTTTTTAACCGTATCCACCGATTTTTCACGGCGCACAATTTTATTTTGAAGCTGAAGAATCCCATAAATCAAAGCTTCAGCAGTCGGCGGGCAACCAGGCACATAGATATCAACAGGCACAATCCGATCACAACCACGCACCACAGAGTAAGAATAGTGATAATAGCCGCCACCATTGGCACAAGAACCCATTGAAATTACCCAGCGTGGCTCAGCCATTTGATCAAAAACCTTGCGCAGAGCCGGCGCCATTTTATTGCACAGCGTGCCAGCCACAATCATCACATCAGACTGACGCGGACTCGGGCGAAAGATAACGCCAAAACGATCCAAATCGTAACGTGCCGCACCAGCATGCATCATTTCAACAGCACAGCAAGCCAAGCCGAAAGTCATTGGCCACATCGAACCCGTGCGCGTCCAATTAACCAAATCTTCAACATTGGTTGCAATAAAACCTTGCTTTTCGATGGTTTGTTCACTCATCATTTCAACCTTTGCATGCAAAACACGCACCATTTAATAAAATCAAACGCAAAAAAGCGCCGAATGGGTCATTCCCAGTCGAGCGCACCTTTTTTCCAAATATAAACATAGCCAAGAATCAACTCGACTAAAAAAACGAACATAATACCCAGGCCATAAAAGCTACCACCTTTGGACAAAGAGTCAAGAGAAACTGCCCAAGGAACCAAAAATGCGGTTTCCAAGTCAAACAAAATGAACAAAATCGCAACCAAATAATAACGAACATCAAAACGCATGCGTGCATCTTCAAACGGCTCAAAGCCGCACTCATATGAGGACAGCTTAGCAGCATCCGGCTTGCGCGGGCCAAACAAAAAACCGAGGCTCACAACCAAAATGCCCAGCCCAGTAGCGGCCAATAAAAACAGAATCACTGGAACGTAATTATTCAAATCCATTATGCACACCCGTTTATAAAGAAACTAAACCCAAGGATCGCTCCTTGGATTTTCAGAAAAAGCATGATTGCTTTTAAAATATTGGTGCCGACGACGAGAGTCGAACTCGTACAGCCTAAGGCCACTACCCCCTCAAGATAGCGTGTCTACCAATTTCACCACGTCGGCATTTTAATCAAAATCTATTTCGGCACCCCATCCGTCGGCGACGCCGGCACGGCCGGAGCAACTTCAGCTGCGGCCGGAACGGCAAGAGGCGCATTAGACAAAACACTTCCCAGCACACCATCAGTACGACCAGAAAAGACAAAGGCCAACAAAATCGTGCAAACAATAAACACTGTCGCCATGTAAGCAGTCGTTCTACTCAAAAAAGTGGACGCACCGACTGAACCAAAAACACTACCCGACGAGCCACCACCAAAAGACGCACCCGCATCAGCCCCTTTGCCTTGTTGCAAAAGAACCAAGACAATCACGCCAAACGCTGACAGCACTGACAAGACAACCAAGATGGTTTTAACAATTTCCACAATTTTTCCATTCACTGTTTACAAGGAGTCTGGCAAATAGCAACAAAATCAGCCGAGTTTAAAGCAGCGCCACCAATCAAGCCGCCATCAACATCAACACAGCCAAACAACTCCATAGCATTCACAGGCTTAACGCTGCCACCGTACAAAATACTAATCTTTTGCGCCAAAACCTCATCAATTTCAGCCAGAGCCCGCCTCAACCACGCATGAACTTCCTGCACTTGAGGCGCTGTTGCAACGCGACCAGTCCCAATTGCCCAAACAGGCTCGTACGCTAAAATACACTTCGCAAGACCTGCCGCGCCCAAATGAGCCGATACGGCAGCCAGCTGGGACAGAACGACTTGCTTCGCCAAACCCGATTCACGCTCGTCCAAAGTCTCACCCAGACACACAATTGGGGTCAAACCCGACTCAACCAAAGCACCCGCTTTTTCAGCCACACTTAAATCAGACTCACCAAACATCTGACGACGCTCCGAGTGACCAACCAAAACCATTTCAACCCCCATCTCCTTGAGCATTGACACAGAAACCTCACCCGTGTACGCCCCAGAAGAATGCGAATTGACATTTTGCGCTGCCAAAATCAAACCACTTCCGTTCACCAAATTTGCTACTTGAGACAAATAGGGAAACGGGACGCAAAGCGCAACACAGTTAGAAAAAGAAGCCTGATTAAGCAAATCACGCACCAGCCGCTCATTCTCAACCAAAGAGCCGTTCATTTTCCAATTGCCAATCACCCATGACTTCCTCATCGCAGACCTTTTTCGACAGCACATTAATCAATCAGATTATACGCGGCAACTTCCCTCAGGTCAATCACAGTTACTCACTTTAAAAGAAAACGTCGCAGATTGCACCCATTCAACCAAAAAAAAAGCCAAGGCAACTGCCTTGGCTTTTTTATAAAACAAGACTTAAACAGCCACGACTTTCAAGGTCACAGAAGAAATAACATCTGTAAACAAGGTCACTTGAACCGCATACTCGCCAACGGTTTTAATTGCACCATCGACGATTTTAATTTGGGTTTTTGTAACCTCAAAGCCACTCGCTTTCAAGCATTGCGCAATATCCGCATTTGTCACAGAACCGAACAGACGTCCATCAACACCCGCTTTTGAAGCAATTGAAACTTCCAAGCCAGACATTTTTTCAGCCACAGCCGAAGCCGCGCTAAATTTTGCAGCTTCAGCCTTTTCCAACTCTGCGCGACGCGCTTCAAACTCAGCCATTGCGCCAGCAGTTGCACGGCGCGCCTTGCCTTTAGGAATCAAGAAGTTACGTGCGTAACCATCTTTTACTTTAACAACATCGCCCAATTGGCCAACATTGATGACTTTTTCTAATAAAATAATTTGCATTTTTTATCCTTTGAATGAGGCCGCGATTACGCGTGATTGTCGCAATAAGGCACTAATGCCAAAAAACGCGCGCGTTTAATGCAAGTGTTAATTTGACGCTGATAACGGGCACGAGTACCAGTTAAACGCGCAGGAATGATTTTGCCGTTTTCAGAGATAAAGTCTTTTAACGTATTCAAATCTTTGTAGTCGATTTGTTCTACTTTTGCCATTGTGAAACGGCAAACGCGCTTACGTTTAAACAGCGGATTTTGTGCTGGGCGACGTTCATTACGCTTATTGTTGCGTGGAGCTACCATGATGCTTTCCTTTAATTAAATAGTTGTTATATGGGTGACGTGTAATCGAAGCTTGACACTTTTTAGGCTTTTTCGATTTAAAAAACCTTGCAGCCGGTAATAATTACCAACGGACGACTGATTTAAAACCTGAGCAATTTCACCCAGCGCAATAACATTCAAATCAAAAGCCACCTGCCGCTCAGAGTCATTTTCAAACTGAACACCTGAATACTCAAACAATGCCTCACATACTGGCACATTAGCCAAAGTCATTCTTAAATCTTCCTTCTTGACCAAGCACGCATCAAAAACCAGACGATTTATCACACCCACATGAATCAGTTGTTTACTCAGCAGCTGCGGCAGCTGGTGCTGGCGCGCGGCGAGATTCATCACGTTCAGTTGCCGTCATCATGATTGATGGTGCAACTTCTGCTTTTTTCATAACAACCGTCAAACTACGCAAAATAGCATCATTGTAACGGAACGCATGCTCAAGCTCATCCAAGCTTGTTTGACCAATTTCGACATTCCAGCACAAATAATGCGCTTTAACTAATTTTTGGATTGGGTAAGCCATTTGACGACGACCCCAGTCTTCAAAACGATGAACCTTGCCGCCTTGCGCAACGATTTGAGCAGTATAACGCTCCATCATTGCAGGCACTTGCTCGCTTTGGTCCGGATGTACAATCAGTACGATTTCATAATGACGCATAAATGCTCCTTGTGGATTAAGCTGCCCCACGCGTCGAGGTGGAACAGCAAGAAACACAAAACGGTTATTGTTAAATAACAACAACCGTTTTATATTAACTGGCGGAGACGAAGGGATTCGAACCCTTGATACAGTTACCCGTATGCATCCTTAGCAGGGATGTGCCTTCGACCACTCGGCCACGTCTCCGTTTTGACAATTCAAACTTAATTGAAACAATCAAGTCTCGTATTATAGGGCAGGCTTTTAAAAAAGTCAAACCCCCAGCCCATTTTTTTCAACAATTATAGTATTTTTGCCAACAGCGCCTTTTCTTTGCCATGCATGTTCGGCACAACAACCAAATGCCCCGCTCCTGCGGCTTCAACCACTGGGACGCCGTCGCGAAGCATGCTTTGCAACACCACAATTTGATTGCCGCTCGGATGAATAATCTCAATTTTGTCACCCACACAGAATTTATTTTTCACGTCCACCAACGCACCACCATCTTTATCAACACTCAAAACTTCTCCAACAAACTGACTCGATTTTGAGTTGGAAAAACCATCAATGTAGTTTTGCGTTTCGTGCGATTGATGGCGCTCCAAAAAACCATCCGTGTACCCACGATTGGCCAACCCTTCCAGCTCCGCATACAACTGAGGATTAAACGGTCGACCTGCCAGTGCATCATCAATCGCACGCCGATAAGTTTGCGCGGTGCGCGCCACATAATACAAAGACTTCGTCCGCCCTTCGATTTTGAGCGAATCCACACCAACCGCGATTAATTTTTCCACATGCTGAATCGCTCGCAAATCTTTAGAGTTCATAATATACGTGCCGTGCTCATCCTCTAGAATCGGCATCATTTCCCCCGAACGTGTCGCCTCTTCTATTAAATATGTTTTATCCGCCAGCGGGTGACGCACAATATCCGTGGCCCTAAAATTATCATTCTGCTCAGACCATGCTTGATTCAAATCAAACTTAATGACCTGCACGTCGCCCGAGTCAGAGTCCTTGGTGTCGTGCACTTTATAATCCCAGCGACACGCATTTGTACACGTCCCCTGATTGGGATCGCGGTGATTAAAATAACCAGACAGCAGACAGCGCCCAGAGTAAGCAATACACAACGCACCATGCACAAAAACTTCCAGCTCCATTTCTGGACACTCTTGGCGAATCTGTGCAATTTCATCAACAGACAACTCCCGCGACAAAATAATCCGCTCAACCCCCATGCGCCCCCAAAATTTCACCGCCGCATAATTCACCGTATTGGCCTGAACCGATAAATGAATCGCCTGCTCAGGCCATTTGTCGCGCACCATCATAATCAAACCAGGATCAGCCATAATCAGCGCATCCGGCTTCATCTCAATAATCGGCTCCATATCCGACATATAGGTTTTAATCTTACTGTTATGCGGCAAAATATTTGATGCCACGTACAGCTTTTTACCGCGCGCATGCGCCTCTTCAATACCAAGCTTCAAGGTGTCATTTTTAAAATCATTATTTCGGGCGCGCAACGAATAACGCGGCTGCCCAGCATAAACAGCATCCGCGCCAAAATCATAAGCCGCACGCATTTTATCCAACGTCCCCGCAGGCAAGAGCAATTCTGTTTTCATATCATATCTTTCATATTATTCCCGGCAAATTGCGCCATATTATTTGAAGCGCACCGAAATCTTCCATCAGACTTAAATGTAGAAAAACGCGAACACATCGCGTTTTTAGCAACAACTGAGACGCAGGCCAATCAGCCCATTTTTTTCTTGCCACTCACTGTAACTTTTTTACCACGTTTCACCGTACCACTTTGCGTGACGCGTTCATTCCCTTTAATCACAATCTCTTTTGTTTTCGGGCGACGATTCGGCACGGCCGACTTTACAACGGTAACGCGATAAGGCGCAGCACCTTTAAAACCACCGTTTTCAGTCAATGTTTGCGCAAAGGTTTTCTTTTTAGGCGCAGCAGACAACGGGCGATACACCACCAACAATTTGCCAATGTGCTGCACCTGAGCCGCCCCCAACGCATCACACAGCTGATCAAAATACGCCGCACGCACGTCTTTTTCGTCCGCAAAAACCCGCACTTTAATCAGCGCGTGCACAGACAAAGCAGCATCGGCCTCTTTAAGCACGGCATCGGACAAACCCCCGTGACCAATCACCACAACGGGTGACAAAACATGCGCATCGGCGCGTAAACTTGAGCGCTGTTGCGCGGTTAAGGGTAAAATAGCCATGATAATTTTCAGTCAATAAAAGCAAAACGCTATTATCCTCGAATCCACTGATTCTCGCTGATGTTTCGCGTTAAAAGGCCAACTCAGCCGCGATCGCTAAAGCCAATCGCCGATTACACCACCCTTACTTACAGGCACGCCATTCATGAGCACCATTAAAAAAAACAAATTTAGCCAAGCGTGGATGCACGAACACATCAACGACCCGTACGTCAAACTCGCACAACGCGAAGGCTTTCGCGCACGCGCCGCTTACAAACTCAAAGAAATAGACGAGCAAGACGGCCTAATCAAAGCAGGCATGACGGTGGTTGACTTGGGCTCAACCCCAGGCAGCTGGTCACAAGTTGTCCGCGAAAAATTCACCAAAGGCGGCGGTTTTAACGGCCGCATCATCGCGCTAGACATGCTGGACATGGAAGCAATTGAAGGCGTCGAATTCATCAAAGGCGACTTTAGCGAGGACATTGTGCTCGACCAATTATCCGCCTCATTAAATAATACAAAAGTAGACCTTGTTTTATCCGATATGGCACCCAACTTAACCGGGATTCCCACAGTGGATGCGGCGCGTATTGAATTGGTCTGCGAGTTGGCGCTTGATTTTGCCAAAACCCATTTAAGCGACAACGGGACACTCCTCATCAAGGCATTTCATGGCGGCGGCTTTGAAGAACTGGTCAAACAATTCCGCACCACATTTAAAGTCGTACACACACGCAAACCAAAAGCCTCACGCGGAAAATCCGCCGAGACTTATTTATTAGGGCGCGGCTTAAAGTAAACCGCATTTATCTAGGCTACAATACTTTTTCACCTTCATTTTTTGGCAAGGAGCCACTTTTGAAAAACAACAACATCACCCGCGCCATTCTTTGGGTTCTCGCTGTATTGCTTGTCATTAGCGTGTATCAGTTCACCGACCAACGTGGCAAAAGCAAAGTAGAAGAAGTCAGCTACAGCCAGTTTATGAACGACACCAAAGCCAACAAAATCAAATCGGTTCAAATTCAAGGCAACGAACTCACCGTCCAACCCGCTGAAGGCAAAGAATACAAAATTATTGCGCCGCGCGACGACGACATGGTGACGCAGCTCAGAGACGCTGGCGTTGTCGTCACCGCCAAACAAGTTGAAGGCCCAAGTATTTTGGGCAGCATTCTAAGCTCACTCTTGCCACTGCTGATTATTGGCGGCCTGCTTTTCTTTATGATGCGCCAAATGAATGGCGGCAAAAACGGCATGATGTCTGTTGGTAAATCGCGCGCCCGCCTGCAAGACGAGACCGCAAAAAGCGTTAGCTTTGCAGATGTCGCGGGCTGCGACGAAGCAAAAGAAGAAGTCAAAGAAGTCGTTGACTTCTTAAAAGACCCTCAAAAATTCCAAAAACTCGGCGGCTCAATTCCGCACGGTGTTCTATTGGTTGGCCCTCCAGGTACAGGTAAAACACTGTTGGCCAAAGCGATTGCGGGCGAAGCAAAGGTGCCATTTTTTAGCGTATCTGGTTCGGACTTTGTAGAGATGTTTGTTGGTGTGGGCGCATCGCGTGTGCGCGACATGTTTGAACAAGCAAAAAAATCTGCACCATGCATTATATTCATCGACGAAATTGATGCGGTTGGTCGCCATCGCGGCTCAGGAACTGGCGGCGGCAACGACGAACGCGAGCAAACCCTCAATCAAATGCTGGTCGAAATGGACGGTTTTGAAGGCAACGCAGGCGTCATCGTCATTGCAGCAACCAACCGCGCAGATGTCCTCGACAAAGCCTTACTGCGCCCAGGCCGCTTTGACCGCCAAGTTTATGTCAGCCTGCCCGACATTCGCGGCCGCGAGCAAATCCTCAACGTGCACATGCGCAAAGTACCTGTGGCAAAAGACGTAGACGCATCAGTCTTGGCACGCGGCACCCCAGGTTTTTCAGGCGCAGACTTGGCCAATTTGGTCAACGAATCCGCATTGTTTGCCGCGCGCCGCAACAAACGCTTGGTTGACATGCAAGATTTTGAAGACGCAAAAGACAAACTGTACATGGGGCCAGAACGCCGCTCAGCCGTCATGCGAGAAGACGAGCGCCGCGCCACCGCGTATCACGAGTCAGGTCACGCAGTGGTTGCTCACTTACTGCCAAACGCAGACCCTGTACACAAGGTCACCATTATGCCGCGCGGCTGGGCATTGGGCGTCACATGGCAATTGCCTGAATACGACAAGTATTCAAAATACTCATCCAATATTTTGGACGAAATCACCATTTTGTTTGGCGGACGCGCCGCTGAAGAGATTTTCTTAGGGGCACGCAGCACAGGCGCATCCAACGACTTTGAGCGCGCCACAATACTTGCCCGCGACATGGTCGCACGTTACGGCATGACAGATGCGCTCGGGCCGATGGTTTACGTTGACAAAGACAACGGCTCTGGCATGAGTTTTAACCGCGCCGTCTCTGAGGCAACGCAACAAAAAGTGGACGCAGAAATCCGCCGCATCCTTGATGAACAATACACCCAAGCCATGACACTACTCACTGCAAACAAAGACAAAGTAGAAACCATGACCGCAACGCTGATGGAATGGGAAACGATTGACCGCGATCAAATTTTGGACATTATGGCAGGCCAGCCGCCACGCCAGCCAAAACACATCACGGATCCAACACCACTTCAAGATGATGCGCCGTCAAGCAAAGACGAGCCAACCATCGCGGCGCCTGAAGTGCCGGCACCTGTTGCCGACGAACCCAAAAAGGCAAGCGAAGACAACAAAGCCCCTTTGTTTTAAACCGCAACAAAGCGCAATCAACTGAAACAATCTGTTTCACCAAATACAAAAAACCACCATTTCGGTGGTTTTTTGTATGGCCCGTACGCATTCAGAACAGCCGTTTTAGTTCAAGCCAAGTCAACGTGTAAATTCAAACACCATGACACATTACTTCTTTGGCATGTCACACGATGTGGCCGCACTCTTTGGTGCACATGTCGGCTCAGACTTCTTTGCTTTAACGACGGCTTTTTTCGTCACTTTCGTTTGTTCCACATGAACGTGACCTGCTTTAACATGGCCAGCTTTATCAGCACAAGCAACCGCAGTGCCAACCCCAAAAAATGGCATAGAAACAGCCAGCACAGCAACCAATAAACGACGTTGAATCATTTTAACTCCCCTTATTTGATTAAAAAAACAATAAAAAACATCAGACAACCCCATCCGTGCAGCATGGCATTAAATTTCCGCTGGATCAATTTCGAGCAGCCAATTCAAGCGGCTCTTCTGCGCCAAAATTGCCGCCTGCAATAAAGGCGCAAAGGCTTGCAGGCGCGCCCGAGACGGTGATTCTATCAGCATTTGCGCACGTTCAAGCTGATTAACGCGCACCATATTCATCGGCACCGCCGCATTCACCGTCATACTGGCAAACTCAGGGTTCTCATCAATCAGTTGAATCGCAAGCAGTCGCACCTCATTGGCAAACCCAAGCGCAAGTTTGATATTAGCGGCCGCCACATGCAGCAGCGCATGCGCCGAGAACGGCGGCAAACCAAGCTGCTCACGCACCGCCAGCTCATCATTGGCGTAGCCTTCATAATCATGCCCAAGAATTGAACCCCACAGCGGATGCTCCACAAACCCCGTTTGAATATACACATGCCCCGCAACCTGACCGCGTCCCGCACGGCCAATCACCTGCTGCATCAGGGCAAACAAACGTTCAGGCGCCCGATAATCTTGCGCAAACAAGCCACTGTCCACATCCAACACCCCGACAGTCGTTAAATGCGCCCAATCATGCCCTTTTGCCAACATTTGCGTCCCAATCACCACGTCAACCACGCCCGCCGAAATATCGGCCAACACCTCCTCAAGCTCACCTTTTTTACGCGTGGTGTCCGCATCAACCCGCCGCACAACCGCATTTGGCCACGATTTTTTGACCGACTCTTCTAAGCGCTGCGTGCCTTGCCCGACCGGCAACATATCGGCATTGCCGCATTTGGCACACACAGAAGGCACACGCTCGTCGCGCCCACAATGATGGCAGTGCAAACGCCGCGTGGTTTGGTGATACACAAAATGCGCGCTGCAGGCAGAGCAATCATGCACATAACCACAATGACCGCAATACAAAACCGGCGCATAACCACGTCGATTTTGGAACAGCAAACTGGTTTGCCGTGCATTCATCGCACGGTCAAGCGCATTGCGCACGGTATTTGAAATACCATCCTGAACCGCATTTTTTTGCACATCAATCAACTGAACGGTTGGCAAAACCGAGCCGCTCACAGCACGCTGCGCCAAGCGATGCAAGCCATAGCGCCCAGAACGTGCGTTGTGCCATGTTTCCAATGAAGGCGTCGCAGAGCCCAACACAATCGGAATTTTCAATTGATGCGCCCGATAAATCGCCACATCACGCGCCGAATAGCGCACGCCCTCCATTTGGCGGTACGAAGCATCATGCTCCTCATCCACCACAATCGCTTTGAGGTGGGGCAACATCGTTAAAACCGCCAAACGCGTCCCCAAAATCACCCGTGCATGCCCGCTCGCCGCACGCCAAAAATTCAGCAAGCGCACAGATTCCGTCAGTTTACTGTGCAACGTCACCACCGCATCCGCGCCAAACCGCTCAACCAAGCGCAACGAAAACTGCGGCGTCAAATTAATTTCAGGCACCAAAATCAAAACCTGCGAATCCGCATCACGGCTCAAAATCTCTGCCAAATACTGCAAATACACCTCAGTTTTACCGCTACCAGTCACCCCAAACAACAGCTGCGTACGGCGCTCATCCGTGTGCAGCGCCTTTAAAACATCCGTCTGCGTCTGTGTCAACTGGAGTGGCTGCGCCAATTGAAGCGGTGCAGGCTGATGCTGAATTTTTTGCCATTTTTTCCAAGCCGCCTGACCTGTCCGCAAAGAAACCGTGCCACAAGCCTCATCAAACAACAAGCCGCGCCCATTGCGCAGCGCAATCGGCAGCGCAGGCAACGCAACCTCTCCCAAACCGCGCAAATAATATTTGGAAATAAATCGAATCAAATCCAACCAAGCCGCATCAGCCAACGGCACAAAAGGCACTGCAGCCTTAACCCGCTTGAGCTTTTGAACTGGCACATCGCTGTGTTCACTCAGCCCAACGACCAAGCCCACCAAGGTTTGGCGGCCAAAATCAACCAAAACCGCGCGCCCCACCCAAGACTCAGCAGAGGATTCGGGCATATTTAAGGGCGGCAAATAATCAAAAATGCCAGTGGCAGAAACCGCCACCGGCACATCGCAAATCACTTGAAAAAATACTGCACTCATTCAAACGCCTTTTTTGTAAAACCAGTTGAAGTTATCCACCCAAGCCCTTGATATTAAAAGGCTTTCAACTTACCCACAAAACCTGTGGATAAGTCTGTGCACAACACTCAAAACAGCCCTTGCACCGCTGAAAAATCAAGCCCAGAACCACAATGCTTAATTATTACACACTTATTAAAACCCAATAAAAACAAGGCATTACAAAATAAAATATGACCTATTAACCACTCAGCTTGCCCGCCTACAAAAAAACCAAAAAAACAAAACCCCTGTGGGCAACTGTGCTTTCCATGAGCTTTTCAGCCTACGTAATAACCACCGTGAATTAAAAACACCCCCAACAAAAAGTCAGCTTTTAAATATTCTTAGACTTACTATAAGTGTGCACCTCGTCCACCAAAATTTTGACAGTCTCGGGCGCCGTAAATTGTGAGATCCCATGCCCCAAGTTAAACACATGCCCCGCATGAGGGCCAAACGCATCCAAAACGCGCCGCACTTCCGCTCGAATCACGGCTTCAGAACCAAACAAAACCGACGGGTCAAGATTGCCCTGCAAAGCCACTCGGCTCCCCACACGCGTGCGCGCAGAACCAATATCAGACATCCAATCAAGCCCCAAACCATCCGCGCCTGTATCAGCCATCAACTCAAGCCACGCGCCCCCCCCTTTGGTAAACAACGTCACGGGAATATGCACACCATTAAATTCACGCGTTAAACCAGCCAAAACCTGACGCATATACGCCAAAGAAAATGCCTCATACGCTGCGCCTGACAACACGCCACCCCACGTATCAAAAAGCATCACAGACTGCGCACCCGCAGCGATTTGCGCATTCAAATACGCAGTTGTCGCCAGCGCATTGACCGCCAGAATATGGTGCAACAACTCAGGGCGACGGTACATCATGGTTTTAATCGTGCGAAACTCCTTAGACGAGCCGCCCTCAACCATGTAACACGCAATCGTAAACGGACTGCCCGCAAAACCAATCAGCGGCACGCGTCCATTTAGAGCGGTGCGAATACGCGTCACCGCATCAAACACATACTGCAAACGCGCCATATCAGGCACTTCAAGGCGTTGAACCGCCACCTCGTCTTGGATTGGGCGATCAAAAATCGGGCCTTCGCCTTCAACAAAACGCAAGCCCAACCCCATCGCATCAGGCACAGTCAAAATATCACTAAATAAAATCGCCGCATCCAAGCCAAAACGGTCAATTGGTTGCAACGTCACCTCCGTTGCCAGCTCAGGGTTTTGCGCCAACGCCATAAAACTACCAGCCTGCGCACGTGTGGCGCGGTACTCAGGCAAAAAACGCCCAGCTTGGCGCATCAACCAGACGGGCGTATAAGGGGTTGATTCACGGCGCAAAGCACGCAAATAAACATCGTTTTGGAGCGGGGCGAACAATGACATAGCAGGACTTTCAAAGTGGCATAAACCGTCATTGTAACAACTGCGCTCAATTACCGCCATTGATTCAAGCACCAAAGAGTCAAACTGCGCCCGCAAAAAAGCACCTACTTGAGGTGCTTTTTTTGCGATAACGTTGTTCTCGCTACAAATCTCAATATTTATTTCAATATTTATTTCAAATTGCCCGACAAAAACTGCTGCAACCGCTGAGATTTTGGGGCAGCAAGCACCTCACGCGGATTGCCTTGCTCCTCAATAACGCCTTTATGCAAGAAAATTAAGTGATTGGACACTTCACGCGCAAAGCCCATTTCATGGGTCACAATCACCATGGTGCGTCCCTCATCTGCCAAACTGCGCATCACCTTAAGCACCTCGCCCACCAATTCAGGATCCAGCGCCGACGTAGGCTCATCAAACAAAATCACTTCGGGCTCCATCACCAACGCCCGCGCAATCGCCACACGCTGTTGCTGTCCGCCCGACATCGCCGATGGGTATTTATCTTCCGCGCCGACCAAACCGACTTTTGCCAAATACTGCGTCGCTTTTGCCGTCGCCTCAGCCTTGCTCATGCCAAACACACGCATGGGCGCTTCAATCAAGTTTTCCAACACCGTCATGTGCGACCACAAATTAAAGTGTTGAAACACCATGCACAAACGGCTGCGGAACCGTTGCAACTGCTTATTATCCGTCGCGCTCATTTCGCCGCCCACCGTTTTCGCCTCCAAACCCAATGCTTCGCCATTAAGCTCGATGCTGCCTTGATTCGGGCGCTCAAGTAAATTGATGCAGCGCAAAAATGTGCTCTTGCCCGAACCACTCGAACCAATAATGCTGATCACGTCGCCTGCGTGCGCCGCCAGCGATACACCGCGCAACACCACATTGTCGCCATAACTTTTATGAATATCTGTGACACTCAAGGTTAATTTTGTCGTTTGACTGTTCATTTCTTGCCTCTGTAATTAGGTTTTATCTGTCCCACCGTAGACGCGTGAATCATCACGCCCAACCATGCTGCCAACTGCGCGCACTAAGGCGACAATCCAGCGCCGTGCCCCAAATCGACCGCGCCCGCCACACTCGCCAAAATTTCACCTTTTTGCGTAAACTGCAACACCGCACGCGCATACACCACGCCATCAATCGGGCTCAGCACCTGTTCAGACCTGCCCTCAATCGGGTCAATCAGCTCGGCGAGCAATTGCCCCGCCGTCACATCATCGCCCGCCTGCGCATGATAAACCACCACCCCCGCGCACGGCGCCAGCACATACACTTTGCCCGCCAATGGATAGGGCGGGCGCAACAAAGCAGGCGCTGCCACAACATCAGCCGCCGCCAAAGTCACATCGCCCAGCCCATGTAAAAACTGCACAATCGCCCGCGCGTCTTGCACGGCAAATGCATGTGAAATATCCGCACGCGAGCGCAACTCAACGGTTGTGGTGGCGCAAGCGGGTGGAATATTTGAGTGTGGGTACGCGCCCGCCAACTGCGTCCAAGCAGTTGACAAAGCCTCATCAAACGGATTTGCGCCGCTGCTATCGGCCAATAATTGACATTGGCTGCCCAAATGCGCCGCCAACGGCTCAAACAGCGGCCACAAATCAGGCAAAGTGTACATGTGCAGCACTGCGCGCTCATCGCAATGCAAATCAAGCACCACATCCGCGTCAAACGCCAAGCCCACCAGCGCCAAGTGCATCGATTCAAGCGCATTTTTTGGCACAAATTCCGCCAACGCTTGCCGCATCGCGCCGCGAATCGTCGCGACATTTGCCGCAGCATCCTGCCGCAACACCGCGCCATTTTTTTGCAAATGCGCCAGCGTCAATTCAAATAAATTGAGCGCACCCAAACGGTTAAAATTTTGTCCCGACAAAAACTCAAACCGCCCAACCGCCGTATGATGCAGCGCCTGACTCAAACCAATCGGATTGGCCAGCGGCACCAGCACAATGTGCGCATTGATGTACCCAGCTTGCTCTAACGCCAAAAACTGCGCACGCAAATGGTAAGCCGTGAGCGCCCCAGGCAATTCGTCGGCATGCAAACTCGCTTGAATATAAATTTTGCGCGCCGCCGACTCATCGCCAAAATGCAGCGCCGTGATGGTGCGTTGCGTGCCAATCGTACCATCATTTAGGGGAATAATTTCCACTCGCATGATTAATGAGCCCTTGGTTTAAGGTGGGTTAAATAGCGTTTTTCCAAGCATTTAAACGCAAACACAACCGCCAAAGTCAGCCCCAAATACACCAAGCCTGCGGCGACATAAACAGGAAACGAGCGATAGGTTTCTTGCTGAATTTCTTGCGCTTTACCCATAATTTCAACCAACGTAAACAATGAGGCCAAACTGGTTGCTTGTATCATCATAATCACTTCATTACTATAAGCCGGCAGCGCACGGCGCAAGCTCGATGGCAAAATAATGTGCCGCATCACCTGAGACATGCTCATACCATATGCGCGCCCTGCTTCAACTTCACCATTGTCCATGTTGCGAATCGCACCAGAGAACAACTCGGTTGAATACGCGGTTGTATTCAGGATAAATGCCAACAAAACCCACGGATAGGCGTCTTTCAAAAACTCAAACGCAGGAATTGCAATCAGCTGACCATACCATTGGGTTTCAGCCACGCCGTTATAAATCAAATACATCTGCACCAACAAAGGTGTGCCCGTAAAAAAATACGTATACGCACGCACCAATTTGGCACCAAACGTGCGCCGCTTTGAGTGCATAACTGCCAAAGGAACAGAGAGCAGCAGCCCCAACAACAACGAAGCAAAGGCCAAACTCAAGCTCAACGGCAAACCTTCAAAACAAGCCTTTATCGTGCGCAGCGTTAGCTCCATAAAACTTGGGGCAGTATCAGGACTCATATCGAACCTCCACAACGCCGCGTGCATACAGGCGGTCTAGTTTACGAAACAGTGACAAAGAAATGGCGGTGAGTAACAAAAACAACAACGCGCTGACCAAATTAAACAAAAACGATTGATACTCCGCCGTACCTGCGCCGCGCGCAATTCGAGTTAAATCTTCCAACCCAATCACCGACACCAAAGCCGTCGCTTTGGTCAAAATCAGCCAGTTATTGCGCACACCCGGTAGCGCGTAACGCATCAACAATGGAAACGTAATTCTGCACAACACTTGAAACGACGTAAGACCATACGCAAATCCCGCCTCCATTTGCCCCGATGGAATTGCCAACATTGCGCCACGGAACGTTTCGGTAAAATAAGCGCCAAAGATAAACGCCAGCGTCAAAACGCCCGCAACAAATGCGCTCACTTCAACGGGTTCAAAATCAAAATACGTCGTAAACGCATTCACCGCAGTTAAGAGGCTAAAGTAAATAAAAAACATCCAAACCAAATCAGGCACGCCACGCACCACGTTGGAATAAATTGCAGCAATGCGGCTAATGAGCGGATTGCTTGACAAACGCATGTTTGCCCCCATCAAACCGAGTAAAAATGCAAGCACAAACGACAGCACGCTCACTTGTACAGTCACCCAAGCACCACCCAAAATTCGCGGCATGTACGCCAAAACCATTTGAATTTTATCCATAAAAACGCTCTATTGATTGGCGCAAAATGCACCGTTATCGGTCAACCGCAATCCCACGTAACAAGTGCCCAATGTTGGGCACTTGTTACGACATCGTTGCTTCAGATATTATTTGCTTGAGCCATAAATATCAAATTTAAAGTACTTGTCATTGATTTCTTTGTACTTACCATTTTTGCGAATGGTGTCAAAGGCTTTATTCAAATCATTAGCCAAAGCCTCATCCTCTTTGCGCACCGCAAAACCCGTGCCTTCACCCAAGATAGCAGTGTCCGCAGCGGCAGGCACATCCGCGCCCAATTGCGCAAAGCCTTTACCAGCAGGTTTATTCAAAAAACCATCAACCACAGTCACACCATCGACAAAAATCACATCCGTGCGATTGGCGGTCAAGTCGTTGTATACGCCTTCAACGGTTTTGTAAGATTTGACTTTAGAATCTGGGTAGTATTTTTTGATGTAGGTTTCTTGAATCGTGCCCATTTGCACGCCAACTGTTTTGCCTTTTAAGCCTTCTGGCGTTGTTTGCAAGGTGCTGCCTGCCTTTGCCGCGAAGCGGTTTGGCGCATCCCAAATTTTATCGGTAAAACGAACTTCCAATTTACGCGCAGGTGTAATACTCAACGACGACACAATCATGTCGTATTTTTTTGCATTCAAGCCCGCAATAATCCCGTCAAAGTCTTGGTTCACAAATGTACATTCTGCTTTGATTTCAGCACACAGCTCTTTTGCAATATCAACGTCAAAACCGACAATTTCACCTGATGGATTGGTTGATTCAAACGGCGCATACGTCGCATCAGAGCCGATTTTTAATTGGCGTTTTTCACCTGCTGGCGCAGTTGTACCCGCTGCGGCGGTTGCGCCGTCAGTTGGTTTGGCTTCTTTTTTAGGCGTGCATGCCAACAACATGGCGGCGGCCAAAATACTGGTACTGAACATTGCAAGTTTACGATTCATCATAATCATTCTCCAAAAAATTTAAAATTCCCAACCCACAAATCAAACATAATTTAACCGGCGCAAGTCTAACATAATTCATTTTTACGGCAACTAATTTTCATCGATTTGACATCAATTTTGCACCAAATTGGTTCAAACTTTGGCTTCCAACTCTTCCCAGCGCGTCAAGCACGCCAACAACTCCGCTTCGATTTCAGTCAAGCGGTTGGCAATTTGAGCCGCACGCGGCGCATCTTTGCTAAACACGTCGCCCAACTCCAACTCCGCCACAATCGCGGCTTGCTCTGACTCCAGCGCCGCCATTTTTGTGGGCAGCTCGTCTAGCTCGCGTTGTTCTTTGTAACTTAATTTAACTTTTGCAGGCGCAGGTTTCACCACTTCTGCCACTGGCGCGGCTTTTGGCGCGGGCGCGTTGGCGAGCTGTTCGTTGTGCCCGACGGGGGTTTTGAGGCCGCTTTGGCGTTGCCAGTCATAAAAACCGCCCACGTATTCGCGCCAATCACCTGCGCGCGGTTCGGCGGCGATCACACTGGTGACGACGTTGTCCAAAAACTCACGGTCATGCGACACCAAAAACACCGTGCCGTTGTAGTCTTGCAATAATTCTTCCAATAATTCGAGCGTCTCAATATCCAAATCGTTGGTCGGTTCGTCCAACACCAATACATTGGCGGGTTTGGCGAATAATCGGGCCAAAAACAAGCGATTGCGCTCGCCACCTGACAATGATTTCACGGGCGAATGCGCACGTTGCGGCGCAAACAAAAAGTCATTTAAATAGCCAACCACGTGTTTTTTAGAGCCGTTGATTTCGACCCATTCTGAACCAGGGCTAATTGTATCGGCCAATGTGGCTTCTAAATCAAGCCCCGCGCGCATTTGGTCAAAGTACGCAATTTCTAAATTCGTGCCGTTTTTGATTTTGCCAGAGTCCGCTTCCAATTCGCCCAAAATCAATTTGAGCAACGTGGTTTTGCCAATTCCATTGCCTGCCAACAAACCAATTTTGTCACCGCGCATAATATTGGCGGTAAAGTCGCGCACAATCACGCGCTCGCCAAACGATTTGCACACCAATTCCATCTCCGCAATGACCTTGCCAGAGCGGTCGGCTTGCGAGACATCCATTTTGACATTGCCCACTTGGTCGCGCCGCGCGCCGCGTTGGGCGCGCATTTCAACCAATGCATTGATGCGCGCAGTGCTTTTGGTGCGCCGCGCTTCCACGCCTTTGCGAATCCATACTTCTTCTTGCGCCAAAACTTTATCAAATTTGGCATTTTCAACCGCTTCATCGGCCAATTGCTGGGCTTTGGTTGCTTGATACGCCAAAAAATTACCAGGGTAGGAGCGCAATTGACCACGGTCAAGTTCGACAATCCGCGTTGAAACGTTGTTTAAGAATGCGCGATCATGCGTGATGAACAACACCGCGCCTTTGAAGTTTTTGAGCAAGTCTTCCAGCCACGCAATCGCCGTCATGTCCAAGTGATTGGTTGGCTCATCGAGCAACAAGACTTCAGGGTTTTGCACCAGTGCGCTCGCCAGCGCCACGCGTTTTTGCAAACCGCCTGACAACGCACCACACAAAGTATGCGGATTTAAATCGAGTTGCGACAACAACGTTTGTACCCGCGCATGCAAGCTCCAGCCGTCATGCGCTTCGAGCTCATGTTGCACCACTTGCATACGATCGAGCAGTTTGACCATCGTGTCTTCGTCCGCATCGCCCAATTGCTCGGTCAAGCTGTCATATTCTTCCAACCACGCCGCCGCTTCGCCCGCGCCTTCGGCCACGGCGTGCAATACCGTGGTTTCGGGCGCAAACAACGGTTCTTGTTGCACATACGCGCAACGCAAGCCGTTTTGGCGCGCAACCACGCCGTCGTCGGCGTTTTGAATCCCTGCGATGATTTTGAGCAACGACGACTTGCCCGTGCCATTGCGCCCAATCAGCCCAACGCGTTCGTTTTCATCCAAACTAAAACTCGCGCGGTCAAGCAATGCCACGTGTCCGTACGCCAATTGTGCGTCGGTGATGCTAAATAAAGCCATGATAATTTTCTTAAAAAGTGATGCACGAACGATGTCGTGCATGGGTTGTGTTCAGGTGATTTTGCGTCAAAATGGGTGTGGATTAGCGTTCTTTTAAGCTCTCGCTTTGATACTCTTTGAGCGGGCTTAAGAAATAATCAATCACACGGCGCTCATCGGTTTGAATCTCAGCGGTCACAGACAACCCCGGTGACAAACGAATTTGAGCGGCGTTTTTATCCGTATTGGGCATAACGCTGATTTTAGCGGCATACACCAAACCGAGTTTTTCATCGACAATCGCGTCATTTGACAAACTCGCCACCTTACCACGAACCACCCCATATTTGCTATATGGAAATGCGTCTACTTTGATTTGTACGTCCTGCCCCACCCGCACAAAACCGACGTCTTTGTTCGCCAAAAACACCTCAATCTCCAGCGGATTGTCCAGCGGCACAATCACCATCAGCGCTTGCGCAGGCGTCACCACGCCGCCCACCGTATGCACCGCAAGCTGTTGCACCGTGCCATCCACGGGCGCAGTGACAACCGATTGCTCTTTTTTAAACATGGTTTGGCTCAACTCTTGCGTTGCCACGTTTTTCTTTTGCGTGCCATCGTTGAGGCTTTCTAGCGCGACTTTGCGCACGTTTGAGATGATTTCCTCGCGTTTGCTGGCCGCTTGCGCAATGGCCGCGCTCATTTGCTTTTCTAGCCCAGCCGCTTGCGAGAGGTCTTTTTGTTGGTCAATCCGCTCTTGCTCTTTGTCCATATACGCATGTTCGGAGATGAAGCCTTCTTTTACCAACTGTTTATAGTCATTTGAGCGACGTTGCGCCATGGCCACCGCTGCACGCAATTGCACGGCTTGCTCATGATTTGAGTTGCGGCTCATGGTGTAGCCTTGCGCCTCTTCTGTGGCTTGGCGCAACTGCGTCATCAACTGCGTGTATTGGGCATCAAGCAGGTTTTTGGCTTCCAAATAAACCACATCATCCACGCCGTCAGGGCGCGCCAATACGGGCGGCATCTTTTTATCTACCGCTTCAATCAACGCGTTGGCGCGGTCGATTTGCAGCTGCGCAAACAACGCGTCTTGCTTGATGCGCATGAGTTTGGCGTCAATTTCCGTCGCATCCAGCGTGAGCAACACATCGCCTGCCTTGACCGTTTGCCCATCCACCACATTGATTGCCATGATGGTTGCCGCGTCCAATGGCTGAATCACTTTGCTGTGGCCATTGGGTACAACTTTGCCCTGCCCAGACGCCACCACATCCACGCGCCCAAATATCGCCCACACCAGTCCAATCAGCGCAAACGCCATAATCAGCCACATCGCCCAGCGCGGCTTGGGCGACAACGGGGTTTCTTGCAACGCCAGCGCGGCGGGCATAAATTCTGATTCGTGCGACAAATAATCGACAAAATCAGTCTGCGCACGCTGTTGCCACGCGGCTTTAAACACCGAGCGGTAATGCTGTACCAATTCTTTCATCGCCATCCAACGCATCATGCCCCCTGTTGTAACGTATACAAATGACGGTATTGGCCGCCTTCTTTGAGAATCAGCTCTTGGTGTGACCCCATTTCAATGATTTGCCCTTTGTCCATCACCAAAATCCGATGGGCGTGCCGCACCGCCGACAACCGATGCGCAATAATGATCACGGTGCGCCCGTGGCAAATCGCCGCCATGTTTTGCTGAATGATGCGCTCCGATTCATAATCGAGCGCGCTGGTCGCTTCATCAAAAATCAACACACGCGGGTTGCTCATCAACGCCCGCGCAATCGCAATCCGCTGACATTGCCCGCCCGATAAACTCGAACCGTGTTCCCCAACCATCGTATCGTAACCCTCCGCCAACTCCAAAATAAACTCATGCGCACCCGCCAGTTTTGCCGCTTGCATGACTTTATCCAGCGGCGCACCAGGGTCAGTCAAAGCGATGTTGTCGCGAATGGTGGCAGAAAACAACACATTCTCTTGCAACACCACGCCAATTTGGCGGCGCAACGACGATGCATCGGCCACCGCCAAATCAATCCCATCCACCAGAACCCGCCCAGATTCAGGCACATACAAGCGTTGCACCAGTTTGGTCAGCGTGCTTTTGCCCGAACCCGAACGCCCCACAATCCCAATCACCTCACCCGCCGCAATCTGCAAACTCACATCATTGAGCACCGCAGGCCGCTCAGGCTGATAGCGAAACACCACGCGTTCCAGCGTCACATCACCGCGCAGCGGCGGCAAACTGTTTTTTTGGCTGCCCACCTCCGTGCGCGTGTTTAAAATATCGCCCAGCCGTTGCACCGAAATCCCCGTTTGCTGAAAATCCGTCCACAACTGCGCCAAGCGCATCACGGGTTGCGCCACTTGCCCCGCCAACATATTAAACGCAATCAATTGCCCCACCGACAACTTACCCTCAATCACCAATTTCGCCCCAAAATACAAGGTCAACACCGTGACGATTTTGCTAATCAGCGTCACGCCGCCACTGGCAAAGTTACCAATTGTTGCCGTTTTAAAACTCGATTTGACGTATTCCGCCAGCTGATTGTCCCACTTGCGCGTCCATTGTGGCTCAATCGCCATCGCCTTGACCGTGCCCATCGCGCCGATGGTTTCGACCAAAAAGGCTTGATTTTCTGCGCCGCGATTAAACTTTTCGTCCAAGCGTTTTTTTAAAATCGGGGTCACGCTCATCGACAAAATAAAATAACACGGCAACGACAACGCCACAATCAACGTCAGCCACGCGCTGTAATAAAACATCACCGACAGAAACACCACCGAAAACAACAAATCAAGCAGCACCGTAATCGCATTGCCCGTTAAAAATGAGCGAATATTTTCCAGCTCACGCACCCGCGCCACCGAATCACCCACGCGCCGCGCCTGAAAATACGCCAACGGCAACGCCAACAAATGCCGAAACAGTTTTGACCCAAGCTCCACATCAATCCGACTGGTCGTGTGCGAAAACACATAGGTGCGTAACACCGTCAACGCCACCTCAAACACAATAATCACCGTCAACCCAACCGCAATCACATCAAGCGTTGCAAAGCCGCGATGCACCAGCACCTTGTCCATCACCACCTGAAAAAACAACGGCGTAATCAGCGCAAAACACTGCAACACAAAACTCACCAACAGCACCTCGAACAGCATTTTGCGGTACTTCACCACCGCAGGCACAAACCAGCTAAAGTCAAACTGCGCCAATTCACCCACCGCAGAGGCGCGCGACGTAAACAAAATCAGCTCGCCCGACCACATCGCCGCAAAATCAGCGTGGCTCAAATCCAACGGACTTGCCTGCGCAATGTCTTTAATCAACACCCGCTCGCCCGCCGCCCGCGCCACAATCACATAACGCCCATCGATGAGCCGCGCCATCGCAGGCAACGGTGTTTTTGGCAAACGCGTCACATCGGCCTGCACCACTTTTGCCTTGAGCGCAAATGCCTTGGCCGCCTGCAATACTTCCTGCTGCCCAAACAACGCGCCCGTATCCACATACTCATGCCGCAACTGCTCAGGGTCAACCGCCACCTGATGAAACCGCGCAATCATCGCAAAGCAAATCAGCGCGGTGTCGAGCACATCGGCTTGCGGTGCGTCATCATTGACTTCATGCGCTTCATGCGCATGATTGGGATGATTGACATCACCTGCCGTTATCGAGTCTTGATTCATGCCGCAACCTATAAAAATCCACAAAAAGAGCCGTACCGCCCCACAAGCCCAAGACCATAAAGCCCAATATATTTACAAACAAACCATTTACCAAATTATTGCCAATTTGCCGCAATCACCGAGTCTAATGCCGTTTGATAATTAGCAGGTAAACTCGTTTGCCCCGCGCTTGGGGGCGCAAAAGCCGCCATTGCGCCGACCAAATTATCAACCTGAGAATCAAGCAGCGTAAGGCCATCGCCCACTTTAATTTTTTCCATATGGTAGCCTGAGTCCACATACCAATTGCCAACAATTACGTCATTTGAAGTGCCTATAGTACTAATCTTGAGATGATCCCCCACGCGCTCAAACCATAATTGATCCGTTTTCACGCCTGTAAACGTGACCGTATCAACATGGCTTGGATTAGGGTCATATTCAGCCAAAATCCATTTTGCTTTGGAAGTACCAAAAGTATAATCATTACTCCCCAAATCACCAGACATCACCCAATAGCCATCTCCTATATTTCCAGCGCCGTAAATAACTCGAGTACTTGCATCCGCATAAAAATGATCTTGCATCAAAGTGTCGTAATTAAGTGTCGGTGCAGATGGAGTTTCTGCCGATACACTTAAATTAAAATTGCTCGAGGTATTTGCGCCCGCAATATCGGTCGCTGTCACAGAGAATTTCAAATTGCCGACATCTGATCCCGCTGGCATGCCACTTAAGGTCCCTGTAGCGGTGTCAAACTTCAACCAGCTCGGCAAGGCAGTACCATCTGACTTTAAAACCTTATAGCTCAAGACATCACCGGCATCAATGTCTTTAAAGGCATTCCCTGGAATTTGGAAACTAAAAACCTTACCTTGCTTGGCTGTTTGACTGCTGATTGGCGTCTCAACTGTTGGCGCATCGTTCACATTGTTAACAAGCAACCCAAAATCACTACTCACTGATGCGCCCGCCCTATCTATCGCTTGAATAGTAAAATTTAGGTTTCCAACATCACTGTTGCTTGGCGTTCCGCTCAATGTTCGTGTTACCGCATCAAATGTGAGCCACGCGGGCAATGCCGTGCCATCGGATTTTTTAAGTTCGTACCTTAATGCGTCCCCTTCATCTACATCAACAAATACGCCATCTGGTAGCGCAAACCTAAACAACATGCCCTGAGTCGCATATTGATCGGCCAGTGCAGCTTTCACTGTCGGCGCTTTATTGACCATTGCAATCACATCACTCTGGCCTAATACTAGGTTATTTGAAAACTTAATCTTCTCGACAACACTGGCAGCCTCTTTAAAATAATTTTTTATAGACACCGCATCTGCCACACCATAATGAATCACCAAATCCAAGCCCACTTGACTCATACGAGCGGATGCAAAATCCACGTTAATTTGCAAGGTATCCACATTGCCCATTACGCCATCAAAATCATTGATTGAATCCACACCATCACCCAAATTGAGCACATAAAGGTCATTCCCTGCCGCGCCTAACATCAAGTCATTGCCTTTGCCCCCAATCAGTGTATTCTCTGCAACATTTCCTATGAGGACATTGGCCACCCCATTTCCTGTGGCATTAATCGCATTTCCACCGGTTAAAGTTAAGTTTTCAATATTTGACACCACACCTAAATCATACGAGATGCTCGAAACGATGGTGTCGCTGCCTTCGTTAGCAAGTTCTACCATTGCGTCTATATTGCCAGCACCAACCACGTAAGTATCGTCGCCTACGCCGCCCATTAGGGTATCAGCCCCCAAGCCACCATCAAGCACATCATTGCCCGCCCCCCCTGTTAATACATTGGTTGCATCATTACCCGTCAAGCGATTATCCAAATCATTACCTGTCGCATTAAGCGATGCCACCCCCGTCAAAATAAGGTTCTCAACATAGGCGCTTAATGTATGAGTGACGCTACTGCGCACAGTATCCAAACCCTCGCCAGCATTTTCATATACCACATCTGCGATGTTATCAACTATATAGGTATCGTCACCCAAACCACCCTTCAGCGTGTCTGCACCAACATCTCCATCAAGCACATTATTAGCACTGTTGCCGACCATTACATTGTTCGCGGCATTGCCCTTCGCGCTGAGCGCTTCGTTACCAAGCAGCGTGATATTCTCAATATTAGCCAACAGCGAAACAATGCTGATTTTTGATTTCAAGGTATCCAAACCTTCATTGGCATCTTCAACCACAACATCATCCTGAGAATCAACCTCATAGACATCATCGCCTAAACCACCAATTAGAGTGTCGGCTCCGCCGCCGCCAACCAGCGTATCGTTACCCGCATTACCAATGAGTTTATTATTAGCCGAATTACCAACGAGCGTATTATCCGCAGCATTGCCAGTACCATTCACAGCGTCAACCCCAAGCAACTCCAAATCCTCAAGGTTACTGCCAAGGGTATAACTCATGCGGGCACGCACCGTGTCTCGGCCATCATCAAACGACTCATAGACAACGTCTCTTGCATCATCAACAATATAAGTGTCATTGCCTGAGCCGCCACTCATGTTATCCGCACCAGCACCACCATCAATCACATTGTCTGCCCCATTACCAACTATGCGATTATCTTGAGCATTGCCAGTGCCATTGATGCTCGCTACACCTTCTAAGTTTAAGTCTTCGATATAAGCACCGAGCGTATACGTCACGCTACTATTGACCGTGTCCGCTCCCTCACTGGCATTTTCTGTAATGACATCACCAACATTGTCAACCGCATAAACATCACTACCTGCGCCGCCGCTCATCGCATCTCGGCCACCGCCGCCATCTATCGTATCGTTGCCATCGCCGCCACTGATAATGTCATTGCCGCCATGGCCGTAAATCGTATCATTTCCTGCACCACCGTTAATTGTGTCCGAGTTAATTGTGCCATTGAGTGTGTCATCGTTCGACGTGCCAAAGATCAAAGCATCAGAGCCCACTCCGCCATTTTGGACAACCACCATCACGGCAGCATAATCCCACACACGGCCATCAGAAAACCTAATAAACTCAATCGCATTATCACTCTGGCCGTTATTGGCAAAATAGCCCTGCACGGTCAATTTATCAGCGCTATTTTTAACGCTCATAAGCAAATCATCACCGACTCGGCTAAGCACAAAATCAGAAACTTTTAAATCCGCGCCAAATTGAATTTCGTCCGATAAATAGGTGTCACCATAAGAGACAGAGCCGCTATCACTAATTACATCCTGCCCAAACCCTTTTGCAAAGAAATAAACGTCTTTATCCAAACCGCCACGCAAAACATCATTGCCCAGCCCACCAATCAAGGTATCAGTGCCAGCGCCTCCAAACAACACATCATCCCCTGCGCCACCATCCACAGTATCATTCCCAGCCCCAGCATCTAATGAGTTATTGCCTGCGTTACCCAACACTGCATTGTTACTTGCATTTCCTGTGCCATTAATATTATTCACGCCAGTCAAGGTTAAATTTTCAATGGCATCAATGCTGGCAATGCTATAGCTCACGCTTGATTGAACTGTATCCGCTTCGTCGTATTCCGTCTCTATTACCACATCAGCAACACTATCAACAACATACACGTCATTGCCGCTGCCACCGACGAGCACATCATTTCCCGCACCACCATCAAGCACATCGTCACCACTGTCACCATTGAGTGTGTCATTGCCCAAGCCACCGCTCAGCACATTATCATACGACGAGCCTGTAATCACATTGGCCAACTCATTGCCTGTGCCATTGGCATCGCCGTAAGTCAACACCAAGTTCTCAACATTCGCGCCCAAGGTATAGCTGCCCATACTGTATACGGTATCAACCCCTTTATTCGCATACTCAATCACCGTATCCTCAGCACCGATGCTATACGAATTAACCCCCGTACCCACATAATAAGTATCATTTCCAGCCCCACCTTTCAATACATTGGCAGCCGCATTACCACGCAGCACATTGTCTTGCGCATTACCCGTTGCGTTAACCGCATTTGCACCCGTCAACGTGAGATTTTCAACATTTGCACTCAGAGCATACGTCACCGAGCTGTTAACAATATCTGTACCCTCTGCGGCATTTTCTACCACCACGTCGGCCACATTATCCACCACATAACTGTCATCACCCGCGCCACCTTGCATCTTGTCTGCGCCCGCACCGCCATCAATCGAGTTATTGCCCGCATTACCTTTAATATTGTTATTTAAAACATTACCTTGCCCCTCTAAATTAGCGGTACCCGTTAAAATCAAGTTTTCAACATTCGCTGCCAAACCGCCATAACTCGTCCCCACGCCACTAATAACTGTATCGTTGCCCTCATTTTCGCGTTCATTGATTTCATCGCCATCAGAAAGATAAGTATCATCGCCTTGACCGCCGTACAAATAATCACTGCCCGCACCACCATCAAGCACATTATTGGCAGCATTACCCACAATCGTATTGCGCAAGGAGTTGCCCGTGGCATTGATTGCAGTATTGCCCACCAAGCTCAAGTTTTCAATTTCAGGCAAGTTACTCAAACTATATGAAATATAGCTTTGAACCCTATCCGTTCCGCCACTGCTTACTTCAATTATTTTATCCAGCGCATTATCAACCACATAAGTATCATCACCCGCACCGCCCGTCATCACATCTACACCAGTACCACCATTAAGCACATCATCACCTGCGCCACCGTTGAGCGTGTCATCCCCATCCTGACCATACAAACGGTCATTCCCCGCCAAACCATTAAGCGTATCATTGCCTGCACCCGCTAAAATAGTGTCATAGTCATTTGCTCCCACATCAGCACCGTTAAGCACCTCGCCCACCGCAGTGCCTTTTACCACGGCTGTAAAGTCAGCGCCGGTATTAGGGCTTTGTAAACGCTCCATCACCGCCGCATAATCCCAGCTCGTACCATCGGCAAATTCAATGCCACTAACAAAATTACCTATAAAGTAGTCATCTATTAAAATTTGGTCAGTAATCTTGCCTGCGGCATTCTTAAGTCCAATTTCAATAACGCCATACGCAGACGAACCATAGTCCCAATTAAGCACCACCTCACTCGGTGCAATGTTCGCACCAAAGATAATTTTGCTTGGACGACTCGTCACACCACCTGCCACACCGCCATCAGCTAAACCACCCTGGACAAGACGATCAAAGCCAAAACCTCGGTTAAAGACATAAGTATCCGCACCCAAACCCCGGTAAAAAACATCATTGCCCGCGCCACCTTCAATTACATCATCCCCTTCGCCCCCACTAATGGTATCTGCACCATCACCACCTTGCAGGTTATCATTCCCTGAACCACCATCAATACGGTCATTGCCCACACCCCCATTCAAAACGTCATCACCCGCCTCTCCATACAATGAATCAGAACCATCACCGCCATTAAGCACATCATTGCCCGCCCCGCCGTGAACC
>JAFEII010000004.1 GCA_017495165.1 Hydromonas sp.
GAGCACCTGCTTTGCAAGCAGGGGGTCGTCGGTTCGATCCCGTCATCCTCCACCAATTTGGTCAAGGTTCAAAGATGCTTTTTCCCATATTTTGTGCAGGTTTCCTGCGCAAAATATCCATTACCCGAAAAAGTAGGTTGTCACTTTTGAGGATTTATATGGGTCTTTAGCTCAGTTGGTTAGAGCACTGTGTTGATAACGCAGGGGTCGATGGTTCGAGTCCATCAAGACCCACCAAACGTTCTGTTTAAGCAAGTGAAGCATTAAATCTACGCACTACATAACGCGTGCTTAGATTTAATCTTTTACGAAAGATGAATTGAACCTCGGTTCAAACGGCTGTTTCCTTAACAATTAGAAACCTGAGATTATTGTTAATTTCAAACTCAATAAAATGAGCAGAAGAATTAACGATATGAAGCAAATTTAACAAGTAAACCAAACACGCAAGTGTTTGAGATATGGGTTAGATTGCATCAAACAAAAAAAGTAGTTCTCAAGAAACAAGTAGTATTTAAGAATACGACTAAACTGCGACTCGCAAGACTCGCAGTGGAACTTGAAATTACGGCAAACAAACCGACACACATCACTCATGAAAAGGTGTGTGTCACCATTTAGTTGAATTATAACGAGTTGATTCGTCAACAAAGTTATAAGGTCAAGTGAATAAGTGCATATGGTGAATGCCTTGGCGATTACAGGCGACGAAAGACGTGATAGCCTGCGAAAAGCTCTGGGGAGGTGGCAAATAACCTTTGATCCAGAGATGTCTGAATGGGGAAACCCAACCCCTTTGGGGTTATCACTTGGTGAATACATAGCCAAGTGAAGCGAACGCAGTGAACTGAAACATCTAAGTAACTGTAGGAAAAGAAATCAACCGAGATTCCCAAAGTAGCGGCGAGCGAAATGGGACCAGCCGTGCAGTGATATATATCGTGTTAGCAAAATGGAATGGAAAGTCCAGCCATAGCGGGTGATAGCCCCGTATGCGAAAACACTTTATAGGTACTAAGCTGCAGACAAGTAGGGCGGGACACGAGAAATCCTGTCTGAATATGGGGGGACCATCCTCC
>JAFEII010000035.1 GCA_017495165.1 Hydromonas sp.
TTATACCAAAATCCCCCAGCTCTTTGAGTTGGGGGATTTTTTTAATGTTGTATGAGCAGAATAATCTCGTCGGTGTGAGCATTGATAAAGTGAACGCGGCAACCCGAGTGCGTTGGGTGCTGCGCGAGCCCAATTTACGATTGAGCGGCGTTAGGGGGCGCAGACATCACACCAGCGTCGGAGCTTGTCAGTTTGAGGCTACACTCGTCGGCTACCGTGAAAGCGGCGGCTTATTTATTCAAAATCCACATCAGGACAGGCAGTTGTTGCGCGGCTAATCCATTGGCGGTTTGCTCAGCACTGTTGAAATGAGTTGTTCAACGCTTTTAATCTGCTTGGCTTGGCTTGTGTGGGGGACGCGCGCATGTGCAATATTCTGCAGGCGCGAGCCATGTTGCAGTGCGCGGTAGTGGCGGTACGCTGAGGCGACTTGATTGGCCAGTGGTAGAGGTATCAGACCGACTTCGCCGGCTCGGAGTAGTAGGGCGATGTTGCCTTTGTTTTCTAATAATGCGGGGTGTTCAAAGCTGTGTAAAAGAACCAGTGCTTGGACGCAAAATTCTATATCTACCATGCCACCTGTGTCGTATTTGACGTCAAATAAGTCGGTGGGATTGGGATGGCCTGCTTTGATTTTGTCGCGCATGTTGAGCACTTCTTGAATGACTGTGGCGCGTTCACGTGGTTTTTGGAGGATTGCGATTCGTTCTGCTTCAAACCATGTGCCAATTGCTTTGTCGCCCGCACAGTAGCGTGCGCGTGTAATGGCTTGGTGTTCCCAAAACCATGCGGATTGGGTTTGATATTGCTTGAACATGTTTAGGCTGCTTACCAGTAAACCGCTCGCGCCATTTGGGCGCAGTCGGTAGTCGGTTTCAAATAGAATGCCTGCTGCGGTTGGCGCGGTGAGCCAATTATTTAAGCGTTGGGCAAAGCGTGTGTAAATTTCTATTGCGTTTTCAAATGGGTCGTCAAACAGAAAGACCAAGTCTAAGTCCGAGGCGTAGCCCATTTCTTTGCCGCCGAGTTTTCCGTAAGCAATCATGCAAAAATTTGGGGTTTCTTGGTGGCGTTTTGGGTAGGCCTGCCAGCAAAAGTGCAACGCTTGGCGCAAAAGTAGGTCGGTGAGCTCGGATAAGTGGTCGGCCAGTTGCTCCACTTGCCACATGCCGTCGAGCTCTTGCGCTAATAATCGGAAAACCTGTGCATGATGCGCTTCGCGCAGTACGTCCATCTGGCGTTCCACGTCAGGTGCGGCGTGCTGCAAATCGGCGTGGAGTTTTGATTCGACTTCTGGCCAGTTGGGGGCTGTGTGTAGGTGCGCTGGCGTGAGTAGTTCGTCAAGCAGCAGCGGGTGTGCGGTTAGGTAGTCGGCTGCCCAGCGCGAGCGTGCGATCAGTTTGATGAGGTAGTTGAGTGCGGTTGGGTATTCAACAAGGAGGGCCAAATAGGTTGAGCGTTTGGCTATTACGTCTAAAAACTTGAACATGCGCAGCGCATATTCAATGGGAATCGGTGCTTCGAATTGTTTGGTCAATGCTGTGATTGTGTGCTGCACCAATAGGCGATAGCGGTTTTGGCTGCGTTCTGGCAGTTGATTGATGCGCGGGTCAGTTTCCAGTTGCTGTAACCGCTCTTGTAATGCGTTTGGTTGGTCAAATTGGGCATTTAAATGGGCGGCGCCATCGTTTTGCGGTACATCGCTGTGTGTGTGGGCGGTCTCGCTTATCGGTTCAAAAAGCTGGTTAAAGTGGGACTCGATGCATTGTTGCACCGTACTCAAGTGTGCCAGCAGGGCGTTGGCGTCAGTCAACCCTATTGATTGGGCGAGCTTGAGTAATGCAGGCTCTTCGGTTGGTAAACGTTGGGTTTGGCTGTCATTCATGTATTGAATGCGGTGCTCAAGGTGGCGCAAAAAAACGTAGTGCTCGGTTAATTGCTGCTGTTTTGAGGCGTCGATTAATCCGGCGTTGTGCAGTTCAGGGAGCGCCAGTAGTGTGGCTGGCGTGCGCAGATTCAGATTTTTTGCGCCTTTGATTATTTGATACAGTTGCACAATAAATTCAATTTCGCGAATGCCGCCTGCGCCAATTTTAATGTCAATTGCGCCACTATTTTGGGTGGCTTTTTGGCGGATTTTGTGGTGCACGTCGCGCAGCGAATCAATCGCATCGTAGTCAAGATAGCGCCTGAATACGAAAGGGTTGATGAGCTGTAATAACTCATGCGATTGCGCTGTTGGGTTGATGAGGCGGCTTTTGAGCCACGCAAAACGCTCCCACGTCCGTGCTTGTCCAATAAAATAGTGTTCCAAACTGGCCAAGCTCACGCACAGGGCGCCAGATGCGCCATTTGGGCGTAAGCGCATGTCTACCCGAAACACAAAGCCGTGTTCGCTCACATCATCGAGCAGGCGAATCATGCGCCTGCCCAGTTTGTCAAAAAATTCGCTGTGTGAAATGGCGCGAATTTTTTGCGAGGCATCGCTCGCAATGGTTGTGCCTTCATGTTCAAACACAAATATCAAGTCAATATCTGACGACACATTGAGCTCCATGCCGGCGAGTTTGCCCATGCCCATAACCCATAGCGGCATCGGTTCTCCATGGTGGTTGAGCGCTTGGCCGTGAATGCTTGACAGGGAGTCTCGCACCACCTGCATACTGTGGGCAATCGCAGCGTCTGCAAAATGGCTAATGGTTTGTGTGATTGCGTGCAGGTTGGTTTGTGTGGGGGCGTGGGTCAAGTCAAACGTCATCATGGCAAGCATGATAACGTTGCGCGTGCGGCGCAATGCAATGTGCGCGGCTTGTTCCGCGTCATGGTGCGCGGGTGTGTGCGCAGCAATCATGGCATCAATTTGGGGGCGAGTTAGGGGCAACTGTGTGGCGGTTTGTGCGACTTCATCTGCGCTCACGCGGCCGCTGGCAAGCATGCGTTGGGCATAGTTGGAGTAGGTTTCAATTAAATGTGTGGGCATGATGTTGCTCGCAAAGTGGTTGTGATTGGGCAAATAAGATGAAGGACGTGCATGTCAGTGGTAGCCATTGTAGCATTAGAGGCGCATATTTGACGGCCTAGGCTGGGTGTGCAATCACAAACGCATTTATAGAAATGGCCGTGTGGGTTGGTCAATTGGAGGGGCGCATTTATGTGTAACGACGACCCCGCGTCATCCATACGAAAAGGCGGGCATAAATGCCCGCCCTACATGGTCTGATTGATTGCTCGCGCATTAAATTTGTAACAAATGCGGTTGCAATTTTGGCGGTAATTTCAATTTTTATATTAATTGAAATTACCAGCAGCTTACATCATACCGCCCATGCCACCCATACCGCCCATGCCGCTCATATCAGGCATGGCTGGTTTGTCTTCTGGGATTTCTGCAATCATGCAGTCAGTGGTCAAAATCAAACCTGCCACAGATGCCGCGTTTTGCAGCGCGGTGCGTGTGACTTTGGTTGGGTCTAACACGCCCATTGCAACCATGTCGCCATAGACGCTGGTTGATGCGTTGTAGCCAAAGTTACCGGTCTCGCCAATGACGCGATTGACCACAACCGATGCTTCCTCGCCTGCATTCATGACGATTTGACGCAACGGTTCTTCCATGGCGCGTAAAACAATTTGAATCCCTGCGTTTTGATCTGCATTGATGCCTGTCAAGCCGCTGATTGCTGCGCGGGCGCGTAACAATGCCACGCCACCACCAGGCACAATGCCTTCTTCAACCGCTGCGCGTGTTGCGTGCAATGCGTCTTCAACGCGGGCTTTTTTCTCTTTCATTTCGATTTCAGTGGCCGCGCCAACTTTAATCACAGCCACGCCGCCAGCCAATTTGGCCACGCGTTCTTGCAATTTTTCGCGGTCATAATCAGAGGTTGATTCTTCCATTTGGGCACGAACTTGTTTGACGCGTGCTTCAATGTTGGCAGATTCGCCTGCGCCGTCAATCACGGTGGTGTTTTCTTTGCTGATTTCAACGCGTTTGGCTTGACCCAAATGCTCTAAAGTCACGTTTTCTAAGGTCAAACCAGTTTCTTCTGCAATCACTGTGCCGCCAGTCAAAATCGCGATGTCCTCAAGCATTGCTTTGCGGCGGTCGCCAAAGCCTGGGGCTTTGACTGCGGCGGTTTTTAGAATGCCACGGATGTTGTTAACCACCAATGTTGCGAGCGCTTCGCCGTCAACGTCTTCAGCCACGATGAGCAATGGGCGGCCAGATTTGGCAACTTGTTCTAAGGTTGGCAATAAATCGCGGATGTTTGAGATTTTTTTGTCGAACAATAAAATGAATGGTGAGTCAAATTCAACCACTTGTTTTTCAGCGTTGTTGATGAAGTACGGTGACAAATAACCACGGTCAAATTGCATCCCTTCAACCACATCAAGCTCGTTTTGTAATGATTTGCCGTCTTCAACCGTAATGACGCCTTCTTTGCCCACTTTGTCCATCGCTTCGGCGATGATGTTGCCGATTGACTCGTCAGAGTTGGCAGAAATTGTGCCCACTTGAGCGATTTCTTTGTTTGAAGTGGTTGGTTGAGAGAGTTTGCGTAATTCGTCAATCCCTGCGGCTGTGGCTTGGTCGATACCGCGTTTTAAGTCCATTGGGTTCATACCTGCGGCGACAAACTTCATGCCTTCGCGCACAATAGATTGTGCCAGCACGGTTGCGGTGGTTGTGCCGTCGCCCGCGTTGTCAGAGGTGCGTGATGCCACTTCTTTGAGCATTTGTGCGCCCATGTTTTGGAATTTGTCTTTTAATTCGACTTCCTTGGCAACCGATACGCCGTCTTTGGTGACGGTTGGCGCGCCAAAGCTGCGCTCTAATACAACATTGCGGCCTTTAGGGCCTAAGGTGACTTTAACGGCATCGGCCAAAATATTGATACCTTCAACCATTTTTGCGCGGGCGCTGTCGCCGAATAACACTTGTTTTGCTGGCATTTTCATTCCTTAAAATATAAATAAATTCAATAAACAGATTGTTGCGCAGCGAGATAAACGCTGCGATGGGTTTAACGTTAATTAAACGATGTAGCTGGTTTAAACAATGTAAACGAAATTAGTTTTGAACCACGCCCATGATGTCTTCTTCGCGCATCACAAGCACTTCATCACCACCGACTTTGACCGATTGCCCAGCGTATTTGCCAAACAACACGCGGTCGCCAACTTTAACGTCAAGCGCTTGTTGTACGCCTTGGTCGTTGCGCTTGCCTGGGCCTACGGCAATGACTTCGCCTTGGTCAGGCTTTTCGGCGGCTGATTCTGGAATCACGATGCCAGAGGCAGTGGTGCGCTCGGCATCAACACGTTTAACAATCACACGATCGTGTAAGGGACGAATATTCATGGATAAATCCTTTATTTTTAAATTAAAAAACAGTCTCAAATTTTTTGCTCAAATCTAAACTTAGCATTTGAGCAAAAAATACACTTTGAGGAAGGCGTGACAGCAGCGTTTCAGTGTTGCTGTAATTCCTCTTTCCTAGTTATGGAGGCGCGCTGCAATAATTCAAGTTTTTTTAAGCGGGTTATTCGCAGATTCATAAAGCCCAAGCATTTGGACAAATAAAATGCCGCCAAGAGTTTGGACAGCGCGCATGTGGCTAGGTACAATAGCGCCAGCATTTTACCCCATTCTCATTATTTAAATGATTTCATTATGACCACCCACATTAATCCGCCATTTATGAACCTGAATGATCTTCCCCGTCATTTGCACGATAAAGGCTATGGCGTGCTTTTGCCGCAGCAGTTGTTTGACCTCTCTCAGCTCAAACATGCCGATTTACAAGCGTTTGAGGCAAGTTGGCATGATTTGGCGCTCGATGGTTATTTAAAAGATGGCGGTCGGTATCGCAAACGCAGGCATTCATGTTTTGTGGTTGAACAAACGCAGGTCACGCAAGTGCCGCACCGAGCGCATTGGCAACCGCTGGTTTATAACGCGTTGCATGGCGGCATGGAGCGCCTGTTTGAGCCGATGGATGATGCGGTTACGCAATCAGCCACTTGGGCAAAACTGCTCATTGCCTTGGCCAATCTGTGCCACAGCGCAGCGCAGCCGCAGCGCTGGTTTGTGGAAGCGCACCAATTTAGAATCGACACCGCCGATGGGATTGGCCGCCCAACGCCAGAAGGCGCGCATCGTGACGGCGTGGATTTTGTGGCGGTGTTGGTGGTTGGCCGTCAAGGGATTAAAGGCGGCGAAACGCGGGTGTTTGAAGCGCACGGCTCAAATGGCCAGCGCTTCACGCTCACGCAGCCGTGGACGGTGCTTTTTATGGATGACGAAAAAGTGGTGCATGAATCCACGCCGATTCAGCCTTTAAGCGATTACGGTTACCGTGATACCTTGGTGTTGACGTTTCGCAAAAACGGTTTTCAGGCGAGCAATATGAGCTTATGAGTGGTAAAAAAAGCGCTTGGCGCTTCTGCTTTTTAAATTTCCGCAAAAATGGCTTTCATTTGATTGAAAGCCATTTTTTTTATGCGTCTGCGAGTTTAAAGTTCAAAGCTAAATTTAAAATCTTCCCGATGCGGCAGCGCAAAAACCTTAGTTCAAGATGTGCACCAAGTCTTGTTTTTGTAAGTCTGCAGGCAAATTATTAAACACCATAAAGCCGCCTTTGACGTTTTGGTCATTCAAAAATGTGTGTTGACCAATTTGGATGCGCGCCGCATCTGTGCCGTTTTGTGCCGCTTGTAGTTGGGTGAGGGCGCTGGTTTTTAGGACAACCAATAAATAGGGCTTGCCTTGCGCGTTTTTCCCTAAATGCCAAGAGTCAATATGCGTTTTGTTTAAGTTGAGCGGCTGCCCTGCGCTGGGGTTGGCCGCGTTACTTTTAACAACGTCAGTCGCAGGATGTTGGGCGGTGCTGGCGCATGCGTTTAATAATGCGCATGTGCACAGCGCCATCAATGTGTTTTTGTTTTTAGATAAGCGCTGCATTACACCACCACCGTTGGTGCTTCGCCCGACGGCTGCGCGCGAATTTCGCCCATTTGAAACACCGTTTCGCCAGCGTCTTGCAAAATTTGCATGGTTTGCGCAACATCAGCGGGCGTAACAATCACCACCATGCCAATCCCGCAGTTAAACACGCGGTGCATTTCGTCGTCCGCCACGTTGCCTGCGGTTTGTAGCCATTGAAACAATGCGGAGCGCGGCCATGAATTGGCGTGTAAAACCGCTTGCATGCCTTGTGGCAATACGCGTGGCACGTTTTCGGTCAAGCCGCCGCCCGTGATGTGCGCCATGCCTTTAATTGTGACGGTTTCCATGGCTTTGAGCAATGGTTTGACATAAATGCGGGTTGGCGCAGCAATTGCTTGTTTGAGTGATACGCCGCCCAAGTCTTGGTTTAAATCGGCGTTGGAAACTTCTAAAATTTTGCGCACCAGCGAAAAACCGTTTGAGTGCACGCCGTTTGATTGCAAGCCAATGACAATGTCGCCTGCACAAATGGTGCTGCCGTTGATGATTTTGGTTTTTTCAACCGCGCCCACCGCAAAACCCGCCAAATCGTATTCGCCTTCAGGGTACATGCTGGGCATCTCGGCGGTTTCGCCGCCAATCAATGCGCAACCCGCTTGCTCGCAGCCTTGCGCAATCCCTTTAATCACATCGGCTGCGGTGTCAATGTCGAGTTTGCCGCAGGCAAAATAATCGAGGAAAAATAATGGCTCGGCGCCTTGCACCAAAATATCATTCACGCTCATGGCCACCAAATCAATCCCAACGGTGTCATGAAAACCCCAATCAAAAGCGAGTTTGAGTTTGGTGCCCACGCCGTCTGTGCCTGCGACCAAAACGGGTGAATCGAATTTTTTAGAGATTTCAAATAAAGCACCAAAACCGCCAATACCATTGAGCACGCCGTCGCGCATGGTTTTTTTTGCAAAGGGTTTGATGCGTTCAACCAATGCATCACCTGCATCCATGTCGACGCCTGCGTCTTTGTAAGATAAGCCTGTGTTGTGTACCATATTGGGTCAAACTCCTATAAAATAGCGCTTTGAAAAAACAGGTTGAATCATGATTCAACCTGTTTTTAATAAAAAGAAAAGAAACTAAATTCTTAAACTAAGTTCTTAAATTAAATTCTTAAAAAGGTAACACGATGACGTGGACTCAAACTGTTAAAGCAGCCCTTGCATTGGCTGTTATTGTAGCTTTTTTCTGGCTGGTTTGGACGATAAAAAGCATCTTGGTGCCGTTCTTTTTTGCGGGTTTATTGGCGTATTTGCTCAATCCTGTGGTGCGTCAGTTGGGGCAACACAAAGTTGGGCGCGGCCTTGGGGCGGCGCTTGCGGTGTTGTTGACTTTGTTGGTTTTAACGTTTGTGGCGCTGATTCCGTGGCCGATTTTAAGCCAGCAGTTGGGCTTGTTGCAGCAAAAACTCCCCAATATGATTGTGCGCGTTCAAACCTTGGTCAGCGATTCTGAGCTGATCAAGCAATGGTTGCCCAGCAGCGACGCTTCAGACTGGTGGGCGCAAATTCAAGCTTACGTGACCGAGCATGTCAATGTGTCTAACTTGAGCGCCAATGTTTGGCAGTACTTCAAACAGGGTTCATCTGTGTTGATGAGCACGTTAACGTGGTTGGTTTTGATGCCGGTTTTAACGTTTTATTTGTTGGCCAATTGGCCGTCAACCGTTAAGTTGTTGCGCCGCCTTGTGCCAGTGCGTTGGCGCGCAGCGGTGTTTTTGGTTACCGAACAAATGGATGGCATGTTGGCGCAATTTATACGCGGTCAATTGTTGCTGATGGTGACTTTGGCGTTGTATTACGCGGTTGCCTTAAAAATGACTGGTTTGGATGTGGCGATTTCTGTGGGCGTTTTAACCGGTTGCTTTGTGATTGTGCCGTTTGTGGGGTTTGGTTTGGGCTTGTTGCTTGGTGCGCTCTCTGCGCTGTTGCAGTTTGGCTTTGGCCCACATTTTTTTGCGGTGTTGGCGGTGTACGGGTTGGGGCAAGTGCTGGAAAGCTACATACTTACGCCGCGTTTGGTGGGTGAGCGGATTGGCTTGTCGCCTGTGGCGGTGATTTTTTCTTTATTGGTTTTCTCGGCGTTGTTTGGCTTTGTGGGGATGTTGTTTGCCTTGCCGGGGGCGGCAATGGTGGCGGTTTTGTTGCGTTTTGCGCGCGCCCGTTATTTGACCAGTGACTTTTATCAGGCGCGTTGATTGATGTCTATGCAATTTGCTTTGCCGTTAATGCTCGACGATCAACCCAGTTTGAGTAACTTTATTGGTGCGCACAACCAAGAGGTGCTTGTGCAATGTGAAATGATTGCTTTTGGCAATTTTGAGCACACGGCGCTGTATTTGTGGGGCGCTTCTGGCGCGGGTAAGTCGCATTTGGTGCGCAGCCTGAGCGCCTTGCCAAACAGTGTGCTGCTTGATTTTGAATCGCTTAATCGGGCCTACGCAACACAGCTGAATACACACATTTATTTGCTCGAATCCGTGGAGCAGCTCACGCCCACGCAGCAAGTTAATTTGTTTCATTTGTACAATCAAATCCGCAGTCAGGGAAAAACCTTGGTGTTGACCGCCAATTGCCCCGTGGCGCAATTGCCGCACAGTTTTTTGCCCGATTTAAAAACCCGTTTGAGCTGGGATTTGGTGTATCAGCTCGAACCCTTAACCGACGATGACAAAGCCCAAGTGCTCATCAGTCAAGCCGAACAACGCGGCTTAACCCTTGGCTCAGGCGTTGTCACGTACATGTTGCACCATTTGTCGCGCGACTTATCGCAGCTGCGCCGTTTTTTGTTGCACCTAGATGCGTACAGCTTGCAACAAAAACGCGCGGTCACTTTACCCTTACTCAAAGAATGGCTTAACCATGACTCAAATGACTCAAACTCACTCTAAAACCGCGCCAACCATTGCGTTGTTTGACCTTGATCACACATTATTGCCGGGTGACTCAGACCACGGCTGGGGACAATTTTTGGCGCGCAAGGGTTATGTTGACCCTGCGTATCACAAAGAACGCAGTGATTATTTTTATGGCCGCTACACCGCAGGCACGTTGGACATTCACGAATTTTGTGCCTTCTCGCTCAATGTGCTGGTGGTCAATGACATTGAAACCGTCAAACAATGGCGCTCTGAGTACATGCAAGAATGCATCGCGCCGCTCATGCGCCCGCACGCGCTTGAACTGGTACAAAATCACCAGCGCGCAGGCCACATCGTTGCGCTCACGACGGCAACCAATGATTTTGTCACAGCGCCGATTGCGCAAATGTTGGGGATTGACCACTTAATCGCCACCCGCGCCGAGCAAATTGACGGCAAATACACAGGCCGCATCGCAGGCGAGCCCAATTTTCAGGCAGGCAAAGTCATCCGCGCCGCGCAATGGCTCGAATCCCAAGGCTTAAGCTGGGACACGGTTGCCATGAGTTTTGCCTACAGCGACTCATTCAACGACGCGCCATTATTGGCTCAAGCCACTTTTGCCATTGCCACCAATCCAGACGCCAAACTCAAACAAATGGCGTTAGAAAAACGCTGGTCGGTGCTGGAGTTGTTTGGGGATGAGGATTTGCGTTGAGCCGTAAACTCACGAACTGTTTTAAACGAAACAGCCAATAAAATAATCATCTGAACTACATAAAAAATTGTTAAGGAAAACAATGAAGTTTAACGAAGACACCCGCGTCAAAATTCCTGCCATTTTGCACTTAACGCGACTGGGTTATACCTATTTGCCGCTTAAAAATCAAAATTGGGATTTAGGCACCAATTTGTTTCCCGAAATATTCAATCATGCCGTTCAAAAAATCAATCCAAACGCATCATCTGCGGATATCAAGCGGATTTTGGATGACGTGAAACTCACGCTGGACAACGAAGATTTAGGCAAGGCTTTTTATGAGCGTTTACTGGTGCAATCCAACCTCAAATTGATTGATTTTGATGATTTTGACAACAACACCTTTAACGTCGTTACTGAACTGACGTGTAAAAATGGTGAGGAAGAGTTCCGTCCTGACATTACGTTGTTGATTAACGGTATGCCCTTGGTATTTATTGAAGTCAAAAAGCCCAATAATAAAGACGGTGTGATAGCCGAGCGTCAGCGTATCAAAACGCGTTTTAAAAACCCTAAGTTCCGTAAATTCGTCAACATCACCCAATTGATGATCTTTTCGAACAATATGGAATACGACCCTGAGGCGATTGAGCCGATTCAAGGGGCGTTTTATGCCACCGCTTCTTATCATGAGCCCAAGTTCAATTACTTTCGTGAAGAAGAGCCCAACCTTGCAGATGCTTTGACGCCATTAAGCGAGCTAACAGAGCAGACGGTGCTGATTGACACTAATTTCCAAGCCATCAAAAACAGCCCCGAGTTCATCCACAACAAAGATGCCAATACGCCCACCAATCGAATGGCGACGGGGCTGCTTAGCCGCGACCGCTTGGCATTTATGCTGCGTTATGCCATCGCTTATGTGAATGGTGATGAGGGGGTTGAAAAGCACGTCATGCGTTATCCGCAACTGTTTGCAACCAAAGCTATTGCCAAAACCATAGAGTCTGGGCAGAGAAAAGGCATTATTTGGCACACCCAAGGCAGCGGCAAAACCGCACTGGCTTACTACAATGTGGCTCATTTAACCGACTATTATCAAGCCCGCCACATCATCCCCAAGTTTTATTTTATTGTCGATCGGATTGATTTGGCAGTGCAAGCCGCGCGTGAATTAAGCAGTCGTGGCTTGGTTGTGCATGTGGTTCATTCGCGTGAGGACTTTAAAAAAGACATCGCCAGCAATACCGCATTGCACAACCATTCAGGCAAAGCCGAAATCACCGTTGTCAATATTCAAAAATTTGCCAGTGACAACGATGTGGCGGTTCAAAAGGACTACAGCCTTGGTGTACAACGTATTTACTTCTTGGATGAAGTCCACCGCAGCTACAACCCCAAGGGCAGTTTTTTGGTCAATTTGATCCAGTCTGACCCTAATGCAATATTGATTGGTTTAACGGGAACACCGTTACTGGGTGAATTTAAATCCAAGAACCTGTTTGGCGATTACATCCACACCTACTATTACAACGCATCGATTGCCGACGGTTACACGCTCAAACTCATTCGTGAAGAAATCGAGTCCAGCTACAAATTGCAGCTGCAACAAGCCCTTGCGCAAATTGAAGTACAAAAGGGTGATGCGGATAACAAACTGGTCTACTCCCACCCTAATTTTGTTGCGCCGATGTTGGCTTATATTTTGGAGGATTTTCAAAAAAGTCGTATTCGCTTAGGTGATGACAGCATTGGTGCAATGGTCATTTGCCAGTCCTCCGAACAAGCCAAAACCTTATATAACCTATTTCAAGCCAGCGGCAACGCGTATACATGCGCATTGATCTTGCATGATGAAGGCACAAAGCTTGAGCGCAAAGCCGAAATTGATGCGTTTAAAGCAGGCAAAATTGACTTTTTGTTCGTGTTTAATATGTTGCTCACAGGGTTTGACGCGCCACGGCTCAAAAAACTCTATTTGGGGCGTGTGCTCAAAGCGCACAATTTATTGCAAGGATTAACACGCGTGAATCGCAGCTATCGCCAACACCGTTATGGCTATGTGGTTGATTTTGCTGATATTTCAAAAGAGTTTGACAAAACCAACAAAGACTACTGGGATGAATTACAAGGCGAGCTGGGCGACGAAATCGAAACCTATTCCAATCTGTTTAAGTCGCAAGAAGAAATCAATGCTGAAATCAATCAAATCGAAGATGTGTTATATCCATTTGATACAAAAAATAAAGAAGTATTTTCACAGCAAGTCAGTCAAATCCGCGACGTGGCACAAGTGCAAGCATTGGTCAAAGCCTTGGACAATGCTCGCAGCTTGTACAACATCATTCGCCTCACGGGCAACCATGAGCTTTTGGCAAAACTTGACTTTGAAAATTTACTGGTGTTGTCACGGGTGGCGCGTGAATGTTTGGCAACTCTGCATCTCAAAGCCAAGATAGACGATGGCGCAGATATGCGAGAACTACTCAACGAAGCCTTGGAAGACGTGATTTTTCAGTTTGTCAAAATTGGCGAGTCAGAGCTCAAATTAGCCGATGACCTCAAAGACGCATTGCGCCAAACCCGAGAAGAGCTTGGCGGTAATTTTGACCCAAAAGACCCCGAATACATCAGTCTCAAAGATGAGCTGGAGCGTTTATTCAAACAAAAGAAACTATCCGAAGTCAGCCAAGAAGAAATGCTGCAAAACATCGGCAGCCTCAATGCCATATACGAAAAAATCCGCGAGCTCAACCGCAAAAACAAACTGTTGCGTGACAAATACCAAGGCGATGTCAAATTTGTCCGTATTCAAAAACGCCTAACCGAGCGCGGCGGCTTGAGCGCCAGTGAGCGTATATTGCACGAGGCATTGATTCAAGTCAAAACCGATGCCGATGAAAAAGTATGGCAAGCCACCGACATGCTCAATAACGACGCGTATTTTGCACGTTTGATGCAAGGTAACATCATCACGCGCTTCACCGAGCAAAAACTACCGCTCAACCCTGACATCACTAAATACATCAACCATTTGGTGGTACAAGAATACATCAATGAATTTAATGGAAAAACCCCGTGGTAACTGATACGACACACATCACACAATTTGAAAAAAGCACCCGCGAGCTGATCGACAGCCTCAAAGCCATCTGCGCCAACTACGGTTTGGGCAATGATGGCAATGAGTTCAAAATCATCACTCAAGTGTTTTTGTACAAATTCATCAACGACAAATTTGCCTACATGGTCAAAAAAGTAGAGCCCACACTTGGCAAAGCTGAACATTGGGAAGCGGCATTTGTAGAATTGAGCGCAGATACGCAAGAAATGCTCACGCTGCAATTGGGCGCGGATACCGCGATTTTAAAACCCCATCAATTCATCAGCAGTCTGTTTAATCGGCAAAATGAAGCCGACTTTGCGAAGTTGTTTGACGACACCTTGCGCGACATTGCACAGTCTAATAATGATATTTTCTCGGTCAAAACCGAAGGTGGCTCAAAAATCACCCTGTTTGACCGCGTGAGCGCCTTTATTTCTGACCCATCCAAACGGGACGACTTTTGCCGTGCGCTGATTAACAAAGTGGCAGAGTTCAGTTTTGAGCAAATTTTTAGCCAAAAATACGACTTCTTCGCCAGCATTTTTGAATACCTGATTAAAGACTACAACAAAGACAGCGGCGGCAAATACGCCGAATACTACACCCCACACGCAGTGGCCAAAATCATGGCAGCCATTTTGGTGCAAGGCGAAGTTAAAAACGTCACCTGCTACGACCCATCGGCAGGCTCGGGCACATTGCTCATGAGCCTTGCCCACGCCATCGGTGAAGAGCGATGCACGCTGTACTCACAAGACATCTCGCAAAAATCATCCAGTCTATTGCGCCTTAATCTGATATTGAATAACTTGGTTCACTCCATCCCCAACATCATTCAGGGCAATACGATTCTGCACCCGTATCACAAAGACGGTGCACACCTGCGAAAATTCGACTACATCGTATCCAATCCACCGTTCAAAATGGATTTTAGCGACTACCGCAACGACTTGGACACCACGGGCAATGCCGAACGATTTTTTGCAGGTCTGCCCAATATCCCCAATAAAGACGTGGACAAAATGTCCATCTACCTGCTGTTTATCCAGCACATCATGCACAGCCTGAAACCCAATGGCAAAGCCGCGATTGTCGTGCCCACAGGCTTTATCACCGCACAAAGTGGGATTGACAAAAAAATCCGTGAAAAACTCATCGCGCAAAAAATGCTCGCAGGCGTTGTCAGTATGCCCAGCAATATATTCGCAACGACGGGGACAAATGTCTCGATATTATTTCTCGACCGAAGCAATACCGACAGCGTGGTACTGATAGACGCATCCAAACTCGGCACAAAAATCAAAGACGGCAAAAACCAAAAAACCGTATTGAGTAGCGCAGAGGAAGACCACATCATCAACACCTTCAACGCCAAACAAGCAGTAGAGGATTTCTCTGTAGTGGTGAGTTTTGATGACATCGCCGCAAAAAACCACAGCTTCAGCGCAGGGCAATACTTCGATGTCAAAATCGAATACACCGACATCACGCCCGCAGAATTTAAAAAGAAAATGACAGGGTTTAGCAAAAATTTAGATGCGCTGTTTTCCCAATCGAGCGAGTTGGAAATAGAGATTAAGAAGCAGTTGGCGGGGTTGATATATGAGTGATTTGTTGATGTTAAAGGCTTTTATCAAAAGACAAATTTCTGGTGATTGGGGGAAAGAAGTTGTTGATGATTTATATAATACTGAAGTTTTTTGCATCAGAGGTGCAGACATTAACTCTGTAAATGAAGGAAATTATAAAAATTTACCAATTAGGTTTATTAAGCCAGAAAATAAATCGAAATTTTTACGCGAAGGTAATATTATTATTGAGGTTTCAGGTGGAAGTCCTACGCAATCAACGGGAAGGGTAAGTTATGTTAGAGGTATTTATCCAAATATCATTTGCTCAAATTTTTGCCGTGCATATGAGATTACAGAAAACCATTCTTCCAAGTATTTTTACTACCTTATTAAAAACATCTACAACTCAAATATTTTCTTTAATTTTGAAAGTAAGACAACTGGAATTAAAAACTTATTGCTTGATGTGGCTTTTGAAAACATAAAAGTTAAAAGAGTTCCTCTTTCTATCCAAACAAGTATTGCAAAATTTTTAACCAATATTGACGCGAAAATCGAACTCAACAACCGCATCAATGCGCAGTTGGAAGCGATGGCAAAGACGCTGTATGACTACTGGTTTGTGCAGTTTGATTTTCCTGATGCCAACGGAAAACCCTACAAAACCAGCGGCGGCAAAATGGTTTGGAATGAGGAATTGAAGAGGGAGATTCCAGAGGGGTGGAGTTCGATACTTATTGAAAGTTTATTGTTTAAAGAGCCATCAATTAAAAAAATCCCATCATCTGAAATATTGGAAAGTGGGTTTATTCCTGTAATTGACCAAAGTAGTGGTTTTATCGCTGGGTTTACAAATGATAAAACTACGGCTATTGAAACAAAATTACCTAGAATTATTTTTGGCGACCATACAAGAATCATAAAACTGATCAATTTCAGCTTTGCAAGAGGAGCAGATGGAACACAAATTTTATTATCGAACAGCGAAAGAATGCCGCAACATTTGTTTTATCAAACTTTATTAAAAATTGACTTGTCAAATTACGGATACGCACGACATTTCAAATTTTTAAAAGGTACAAGAATTGTGCTGCCAAATACGGAAATAGCTCAAAAATATGAAGGCATTATCAAAAGTTATTACTCAATGATAAAGGCGAACATCTTTCAAAACCAAACCCTCGCCGAACTGCGCGATTGGTTGTTGCCCATGCTGATGAATGGGCAGGTGATGGTTAAATAACACTCACCATTGGAATAATCCTCGGTCATTGCGGGCTTGACCCGCAACCTCCTAGCAAGGAGACTGCGGGTCAA
>JAFEII010000027.1 GCA_017495165.1 Hydromonas sp.
CATCGTCAGGCTTTTATACCAAAATCCCCCAGCTCTTTGAGTTGGGGGATTTTTTAATGTTGTATGAAGTGAGTGATGTTGTATGAGCAGAACAATCTTGTCGATGTGAGGATTGATAAAGTGAACGCGGCAGCCCGAGCGTTGGGTGCTGCGCGAGCCCAATCGACAATTGAGCGGCGTTAGGGGTTGGTTTTTTGAACCATAGTGAATAAAAGGCTGTCGTAAAAACGCCTGGCGCTAGGTTTAACGTTGTAATGGTAAGCGGATTAGCTTTGCTTGCTATTAAGTCAGTATAAAATTTCGCTCAATAAATGGCAAAACATACTAGGGTTTTCTAGCATCATCATATGGCCAGATTCTGGAACTATAACGTCTGTCGCAGCTAGTTTGCGAACCCATAATGGTACGTGCCAATCTTTCGTAGATTTACTGCCTGATAAAAGGTGAAGAGAAGTTCCATCGTCAAGCACTTTGCGAACAATGCTCAAGTAGGATGCTGCAGAAGTTTCTGAGACAACCGCGTGTGCCATAGATTGCAAAATAGTGGCAGACTGATTGTGCAATATTTTTTCTGCATTTTTTAAGCGTTCGGGAGTTACGTCGATTTCATTTTTAGCCAGCCAAATGGCGGGGGAGTTTTGTATTTTGAGTAGTTCTTGTTCCCATTCTGCACCATCGAGCGAGGCGATGCGGCGGCACATGAATGCATCTTCGAGGGTAAAGTTACCTTCGACACAGACAATGCTTTGCACGAGTTCGGGTACCCGTGCTGCTGCCAAAAAAGCGATTGCCCCACCCACGCTATGCCCTAATAAGTGGCAAGGTCTACCGTCCATACTGCGCAGAAGGTCTGCGATAAAATCTGCCTGCATTGCTAAGCTTACGTGTTGAGGTGCATCTTGTTGCGCGTAGCCAAGTAAGTCTGGGGTGAACACCTCAATACCGGGCAGCAGACGCGCCGGTTCAAAAAAATGCAATGGGCCAAATAAGCCGTGCACCATTATTAGAGGGATTGAGTGCGACATGCGATTGCTTTCGGATTCGATTGTGAATGCATAGAGCAGATGCTTTGTGCCAAAGAAACGAGGCGAGCGCGCATTCGTCAGGTGAAAAAAAGTAGGGATGCGTTATGATTTATTAACATTGGTATTTTGTTGAATAAGTCGACCGTTTCAATGCTCACGCAAAAAACAATTCAGACAACGCTTGACCCGCGTGTGGCGCACGCATAAATGCTTCGCCAACCAAAAATCCATACACGCCGTGTTGCAAAATGAAGTTGACCTCCATCTGAGAGCTGATGCCTGATTCTGTGATGACCATTTTGTGGCTGGGTATTTGTTCGAGCATTTCCAATGTGGTGTTGATGTCCACTTCAAAAGTGCGTAAATTTCGGTTGTTGATGCCCAGTAACGGCGTTTGCAACTGCAGTGCTTGATATAACTCAACGTCGTTGTGCACTTCAACCAAGACGCTCATGCCCAATGAGTGGCTGTAGGCTTCAAACGCTTGCATTTGCGCGACTGTCAGCGAAGCGGCTATCAATAAAATCGCGTCCGCACCCCATACGCGTGCTTGCGCGATCTGGTATTTGTCGACAATGAAGTCTTTGCGTAAAACGGGGAGGCTGCATGCAGCTCGGGCGGCTTTGAGGAAATCTGGATGACCTTGAAAATACAGCTCATCGGTTAATACCGATAGGCAGGCGGCGCCTGCTTGCTCATATTCGCGGGCAATCTCTGCGGGTGCAAAATTGTCTCGTAAAACCCCTTTGCTGGGGGACGCTTTCTTGATTTCTGCAATCACAGCGGGTTGACGTTGTTCTATTCGTGAGCGAATGGCGGCGGTAAAGTCGCGTGGCGGTGCTGATTTTAGGGTTGCCAACGCCAGTGTATGTAAATCGTCAAACGGTAAAATCGCACGCGCTTCTTCGACCTCAATCTGTTTTGTGGCATTGATTTTGTTCAAAATATCGCTCATAAAATCCTTTAACTTTTGAGGGCTGTTGCGCCAAATGTTTGGGTAAATTGTGCAAACTCATGAAGCTTGGCCAGCGCAGCACCGCTTGCAATCGACTCACGCGCCATGCAAATACCGGCCTCAATGCTGCTGACATGCTGCGCCGTGTACAACGCAACGCCAGCATTGAGTATTACAATGTCACGTGCGGCGGTTGCATGGTTGCTCAAGGCATCGAGCAACATGTTTTTTGACTCGTTCGGATTGTCTACGCGCAGCGCATCCAGCGGTGCGGGCGCAAAGCCAAACTGCTCGGGCGTTATCGTATAGCGGGTGAATTCGCCATTAAGTAGCTCACACACTTGCGTGGGTGCTGCAATTGAAACCTCGTCCATACCATCATCAGAATGCACCACCAAAACATGCTGGGCGCCCAATTCATGCATGGCTTGCGCCATTAACTCTGTCAAATCGTGCGAAAAAACGCCCATCAATGTGTGTGCGGCATTGGCGGGATTGGTGAGCGGCCCCAGTAAGTTGAAAATAGTACGCACGCCAAGTTCGCGTCGAATCGGCGCAACATGGCGCATGGCGGGGTGATGATTGGGCGCAAACATAAATCCGATGCCTGTGGCTTGAATGCAGGCCGCCACTTGTTCAGGCGTTAAAATTAAATTCGCGCCCAGTGCCTCTAAAGCATCAGCCGAACCCGATTTGCTCGAAACGCTTCGGCTTCCATGTTTGGCGACCTGCGCGCCTGCTGCTGCGACAACAAATAGGCAGGCAGTAGAAATATTAAAGGTTTGAGCACCATCGCCACCTGTTCCGACGATGTCAATGAATTTGCGATTATCTGCAAGCAACACTTTATTAGAAAAGCTGCGCATGACCTTGGCTGCAGTAACAATCTCGCTTAAAGACTCGCCCTTGGCGCGCAGCGCAGTTAAAACGGCCGCCCCCGCAGGTGCGGTCAGCTCACCGCTCATCAAGGCCATCATAAAATCATGCATCGACTCATTGCTAAGATTTTCGCGCTCAAGCAACTGATTGAGCGTATTGGCAATATTAAAGGTCATGTTAACTTTCCGGATGGGCGACAGCGGTTAATTGTGTTTGACCGTGGTCACGGTGTAAGCGCTAGATAAACCAAAGTTTGAGACTTTCTTGGGTGTAAAAACAGGCTCAGGCATCGGCTCAGGCATCGGCTCAGGCATCGGCTCAGGCATCGGC
>JAFEII010000010.1 GCA_017495165.1 Hydromonas sp.
AAAAATGCGGCGGTTTGTTCGTCGTAAAACTGTCAACTTATTTTAGGACGGGACATTTTTAACATAACCGTATTGCTGTATGGCCGCATGTTCCACATTTTCACGTTATTGGTTTCAAACGGTAAACATGCGTAGCATGCGGCAGTTTTGGGCAAGGTTTGATCGTTACGCCTTTTTTGGTTCGCGCAGGTCTTTGTGGAGGATTTTCCCCACGTTTGATTTTGGTAGGTCTGCGCGGAACTCGATTGATTTTGGGCGCTTGTAGCCGGTTAGGTGTTCGCGCATAAACGCCATGAGCTCGGCTTCGGTCAAGCTGCCGTCTTTTTTGACCACAAAGAGTTTCACGGCTTCGCCTGAATGTTCGTCTTCTAGGCCAATTGCGGCAGATTCGAGGACTTTGGGGTGGCGCGCTGCAACGTCTTCAATCTCATTTGGATACACGTTGAAACCTGAGACCAAAATCATATTTTTCTTGCGGTCAACGATTTTGACAAAGCCTGCTTCGTTCATTATGCCGACGTCGCCTGTTTTAAAGTAGCCGTCAGGCGTCATGGCTTTGGCGGTTTCATCGTCGCGATTCCAGTAGCCGCGCATGACTTGTGGGCCGCTGATGGCGATTTCACCTGGCGCACCTAGGGCGGCATCTGAGCCGTCGTCGTTGATGATTTTGACTAGGGTTGATGGCAATGGCAGGCCTGCTTGGCCAGTGTAAGATTTAATGTTTACTGGGTTAAATAACGCACCTGGGCTGGTTTCTGACAAACCGTATGCTTCGCAGATTGGTATGCCTGTGACTTTTTGGAAGCGGTCTGCAACGGCTTTTTGCACTGCCATGCCGCCGCCAAGCGCGACGCGGAGTTTGCTGAAATTTACTTTCTCAAAGTCAGGGTGGTTGAGTAAGGCGTTAAACAGTGTGTTGACTGCTGGCAAAATGGTTGGCGGGTAGTTGGTCAAGTCCTTGATAAATGCAGGGATGTCGCGTGGGTTGGTGATGAGCAGTTGTCGACCGCCCAAATGCGTACAGTACAGTGCGCAGGCGGTGAGTCCAAAGATGTGATACAGCGGCAGTGCTGCGACAAACACTGGATTGGCATCTTTATCCTTGTCCAGGGCGCGTGTGCAAAATGCGTCTACTTGCAGGACGTTGGCAATGATGTTGCCGTGGGTGAGGGTGGCGCCTTTTGAAACGCCTGTGGTGCCGCCGGTGTATTGCAAAAATGCGAGGTCTTCGTGGTTGAGGTGGATGGGCGTGAGTGCGAGTTTTTCGCCCGCTGCCAAGACCGCTTTAAATGAGGTTGTGCGCTCGAGTGACCACTCTGGAATGATTTTCTTGACATGGCGCAATACAAAGTTAACCACGTGGCCTTTAAGGCCTAATAAGTCGCCCAATGTCGATACGACGATGTGCGGCATGATTTTTAAATCTGGGAGCGATTTTTGTAAGGTGGCGCCGAAATTTTCTAGGACAAAGATGGCTTTTGCGTTCGAGTCATTGAGCTGGTGGATGAGCTCGGTTGGGGTGTACAGCGGGTTGACGTTCACCACGCAATAGCCTGCGCGCAAAATGCCTGCAACCAAAATGGTGTATTGCAAGCAGTTGGGCATCATGATGGCGACGCGGTCGCCTTTGTTTAAACCCAATTGCTGCAACCATGCGCCGACTTGCTTAGAGTGCTGGTCAAGCTGCTTGTAGGTCAGGTGCTTGCCCATGTTGGTGGCGGAAATGTTGTCCCCAAACTTTTCAAAGGCTTCTTCAAAAATCCGCACAACGGAGCTGTATTCGTTGACGTTGATGGTGGCGGGAACGCCTTCTTGATAACTGGCTAGCCAAGGCTGGTGCATGGTTGTCTCCTTAAAGGACGGTTTTGTTATGCGTGCCATCCACAAATGCACGGATGGTTGTTTCTATTTTGCGGGCTTATTGTACTCAAAAAAAGTGCAGGCGTACTGTTTTTAGGCATTGGTTGAACAAACGTGGTGCTGGTATACGCTGCAGCCTGCTTCTGTTATGATGTGCGGTCTATTTTTGCGGCTTATTATGTGCTTTTATGTGCTTGTAAGCCGCATCATAACTTTTATTGACTCTTTTTTTCAAGTGGCTGGCTGATTATGCTCATCTTAGGTATTGAATCCTCTTGCGACGAGACGGGCGTTGCGTTGTATGACTCGACGCGCGGCTTGATTGCGCAGGCGCTGCATTCACAAATCGATATGCACGTGGCGTATGGTGGTGTGGTGCCTGAGTTGGCGTCGCGCGATCACATTCAGCGCGTGTTGCCTTTAACGCGTGCGGTTTTAAAACAGGCCAGTCTCACATTAAATGATGTGGATGGGATTGCGTGCACCGTGGGGCCAGGTTTGGCGGGCGCTTTGTTGGTGGGGACGGCTTGTGCGCACGCAATGGCGTTTGCGCTGAACAAGCCGATTATTCCTGTGCATCATTTGGCGGGGCATTTGCTTTCGCCGTTGTTGTCTGCCAATCCGCCCACGTTTCCATTTGTGGCGTTGCTGGTGTCTGGCGGGCATACGCAGCTCATGCGGGTCGATGGGGTTGGGCAGTATCAATTATTGGGCGAAACGCTCGATGATGCGGCTGGGGAGGCGTTTGATAAAACCGCCAAGGTACTGGGTTTAAATTACCCTGGCGGGCCTGCGGTGTCGGCGTTGGCGCAGCGCGGCGTGGCGGAGCGGTTTGTGTTTGGGCGGCCGATGTTGCATTCGCCTGATTTGGATTTTAGTTTTTCAGGTTTAAAAACAGCGGTATTGACGCAGGCAAAAAAACTGGGCGCGATTGCGCCGCTCACCGAGCAAGACCGCGCGGATATTGCGCATGCGTTTGTGGATGCGGCGGTGGATGTGTTGGGCAAAAAAAGTTATAAAGCCTTGCAACAACAAGGCCTGAAACGCTTGGTGGTGGCGGGCGGCGTGGGCGCCAATTTACAATTGCGGGCGCGGCTCGATGCGATGGCGCACAAACACGGCTTTAAGGTGTTTTATCCTGAGCTGGATTTGTGCACCGACAATGGCGCGATGATTGCGCTGGCGGGTTGTTTGATGGCGCAACAAAACCCCAGTTTGTTGGATGCGCGGCGCGATGGTTTTACGGTGCGGCCACGCTGGCCATTGCATGAATTGTCGGGCGCGGTATGATTACGCTGGCCACGCTCAATGCGCGCTACTCACATGCGGCGCTTGGTTTGCGCTATTTGTTGGCCAATTTGCGTGAGCATGCGGCGCAGACGCGTTTGGTTGAATACACGATTAAAACTGACCCCGCCAAAATGCTGGCTGATATTTTGCATGATGCGCCACGGATTATCGGTTTGAGCGTGTACATTTGGAATGTGGTGGAAACCTTGGCGCTGGTGCGGGCGATTAAAGCCCAATCGCCTGAGACCATTGTGATTTTGGGCGGGCCTGAAGTCTCGTATGAAACCGAGGGGCAAGAAATTGTCAAAGCCGCTGATTATGTGGTGACCGGTTGGGGCGAGGTGACACTGCCTGCGCTGCTCGATGCGCTTATTTATGGGCCAAAACCGCTGATGAAAATTCATGCGGGCGTGCAAGCCAAGCTGGACGACCTGAAATCTCCCTATCATTTGTACACGGACCAAGACTTGGCCACACGAAATATTTATGTGGAAGCCTCACGCGGCTGCCCGTTTAAGTGTGAGTTTTGTTTGTCCGCCTTGGATAAAACCGCTTGGGCGTTTGATTTGGATGTGTTTTTATCGGACATGCACGCCCTGTATGCGCGGGGTGCGCGCACGTTTAAGTTTGTTGACCGCAAGTTTAACCTCAAGCCTGAGACAGGGCGCAAAATTCTTGAATTCTTTTTGGATAAAATCAAATCGGCGCCCGATGTGCCGGTGTTTGCGCATTTTGAAGTTGTGCCAGACCATTTGCCCGATGCGCTTAAAGACGCGATTGTGCAGTTTCCGCTGGGCAGCTTGCAGTTTGAATTGGGCATACAAACGCTCAACCCCGCCGTACAAAAACACATTTCACGCAAAACGGATTTAAATAAGGCCGAGGCGAATATCCGCTGGCTGCGCAATCACAGCCACGCGCATTTGCACGTCGATTTGATTGCGGGTTTGCCGTCCGAAACCATGGCCAGTTTTGCGCAAGGTTTTAATCAATTGGTCACATGGCAGGCGCACGAAATCCAACTGGGGATTTTAAAACGCTTGCGTGGCACGCCGATTATTCGGCACGAAGCGCCATTTCAGATGGTGTATTCGAGCGCGCCGCCGTACGAAATCATCAGCACGGTTGATGTGAGCCAAGCCGAATTGGACGCGTTTAAACACTTTGCCAAATACTGGGATGCGATTGCCAATTCAGGGCGGTTTGGCCAAACATTGCCGCTGATTTTGGGCGATGCGGCGCAATCTGCGTTTGCGCGGTTTCAGGATTTGTCTTTGAGTTTGAGTCACGCCTTACACCGCAGCCACAGCATTGCGCTGGAGCAATTATTCACTGCGGTCGGGCAATGGCTGCTGGCGCAAGCACCTGCGGCTGATGCGCCGTTGATTACGCAAGCGCTGATTGCCGATTACACCAACAGCGGCGCGCAGGGGAAATTGCCTTGGATGGCGCACGGCTTAAAATTTACCAACAAAAAAACCAGCGAGGGCAGCTTGTTTGCACGCCAATCTCGACATCAGGCGGAATGATGGTTTTGTTCATTTGTTTATTTGCTAATTTGTAAATTTTTTAATGAAAAGGGGTTTGTATGAATGCGGCGCGCCGTAAACACTTGAAACAGTTGGCTGTGATGGGCTTGAGCCTCAATGCGCCGCTGGCTTTTGCTAAAAAATCACCTGCCACAAAACGCACGGTTTTGGTGCTTGGCGCAGGTATTGCTGGCTTGGCTGCAGCCAAACAGCTGGTGCAGGCTGGGTTTGAGGTCACTATTTTAGAAGCGCGTCAGCGTGTGGGCGGGCGTTTGCATACCAGCCACGCTTGGCCTGATTTGCCGATGGACTTGGGCGCTTCGTGGATTCATGGTCAAAAAGGCAATCCAATGACCGAGTTGGCCAATGCCATTCGCGCACAGCGCATCGATACGTCGTACGAGGCCGCGCAATTGCATATTGCGCATGCGCTGCGCACGGCAAATGTGACCGATGCGGGCGAGGCGGCGAGTGCGCAATTGTTTGAGCAGGCGATTCAATTGGCCGGCAAACGTGCGGCGGATGTGTCGATTCAAACCGCGCTGCAAGACGTTTTGCGCAACAAGTCGCTTACAAAAGAAGCCGCAGCGCAACTTGATTTTTATGTCAGTGGGACGTATGAGCAAGAGTACGCAGGCGATGCGGGTGAGATGTCCGCATGGACGATTGATGACAATCTGGCTTTTGGAGGCGACGATGCGTTGTTTCCAAACGGCTACAATCAAATCAGTGATTATCTGGCGCAAGGCTTGGCGATTGAGCTGGGGCAGCAGGTGCAAGCGGTTGATTACGCCAACTCAGCGGTGCTGGTGCGCACGCAACAGGGAATTTTTAAGGCGGATGCGGTGGTGGTGACTTTGCCGCTTGGCGTGCTCAAGAAAAATGCGATTCAATTTACCCCCGCATTGCCACAGCCCAAGCAAAATGCGATTGCCCGGCTTGGGATGGGCGTATTAAATAAATATTTTTTGCGGTTTGACCGTGTGTTTTGGCCGCAAGCGTTTGATTGGCATGAGTATTTATCGTATGACAAAGGCCGCTGGTCTGAATGGGTGAGCTTGGCTAAAATCAACAATACGCCAGTCTTGCTCGGTTTTAGTGCCGCATCACGCGCCAAAATGCTTGAGTCGTGGACAGATGAGCAGATTCTGGCAGACATGATGGCGGCGTTGCGTGACATGTTTGGCAACGACATTCCCAACCCGGTGGCACATCAATTTACCCGTTGGTCATCTGACCCGATGAGCTATGGTTCTTACTCCTTTAATGCAACAGGCAGTAATAATGGCGACAGGCGCGCCTTGGCGCGAGAAATTGGGCGTCAAGTTTTTTGGGCGGGTGAGGCCACGCATTGGGACTACCCTGGAACGGTGCATGGTGCTTATTTAAGTGGCTTGCGGGCAGCGCAGGCGCTTATTCGCTTGAGCTGATGGTTTGGGTGAGGTCACGGGCAATGATAAAAGTAGGTTTTGCTTTGTGGCGCAAACATCTGATTCAATCGCCCGTCAACCAATAATGCTGCACAAAATACACCTCGCGCAATAAAAAGCCCGTTTTTACCCGCCATGATTGGTATTGCGTGGTTGGTGTGGGCGAGCTTATGGCGGACAAACCCAAGTCCTGCGCCATAATCGATGCTCGCTTGAGGTGCAACGGGTCGCTGACAATCAGCGCGGTTTGCCAATGGTTGTGCTGCATGATGTTGGCCGCTTGCGCCACGTTTTGTTGGGTTGTATACGACACCGATTCGGTTTGAATCTGCGCGGCTGGCACGCCCGCATTGATGGCGTATTGCGCCGCCACAGCGCTTTCGCTCAACGTGTCGCCCTCCCCAACGCCGCCTGTAAAAATTAAATGCGCCACGCGGTTTTGTTGGTACAAATTCACTGCATGGTCAATCCGTGCTTTAAATACAGGCGATGGCAAATTATTGGACACGCCCGCGCCCAACACAATCGCCGCATCCGCTCGCGCAGCCGTGGTTTTATTGCCAAACGCCACAATCATGTACGCGCAATAGATTAGCCAAATCAACAACGCCAAACCCGCCACGCCAGCGGGTTTTTTAATTCTTTGCTGAAAAATTGTGCGCGTGGGCTTGATGACTGATTTTTGCAGGGTGGATGGTATGTGGGGCGGATGGGTTGTAGGGGCGGCTCGTGAGCCGCCCTTTGTTGGTTAACGTGATCATGTTTGGCGGAATAAGTGACTCACTGCTGCGCGGATTCTTGATTGGGGTGGTGCGGTTTGGGATAAGGCGGCTCACGAGCCGCCCCTACGAATTGGTTGTATTGTGATTTGCACGGTAGCACCGCCAATCACGCGCCAAACCAGTTTTGCGTTTGCGCGTGCTGCAATTGCGTGTCCAGATACGTCCAAAGCGCAGGGCAGCCCGTCTGAATCGGCGTTTGGATGCGCTGCACCACACGCGCGTAACTGATGCCGTTTTCGCGCCAACTTTGCCCTTGATTGGCCAAATTGAGCAGCACGGGCATGGCGCGATCGGCCGCATGGGCAAACTGCGCCTCAACGCTTTGCCCGTCCTCAAATTCTTGCCACAAGTCCAAAAACTCACGCGCCGTCGCAGCGGGCAATAAGCCAAAAATCCGCTGCACTGCCGCCAATTCTTCCTGCTTGGCCGCCGCCCAGTCAATGTCGGCAAACGCCATCGTGTCGCCCGTGTCAATTTCGCCGATGTCATGCACCAACAACATGCGCACCACTTTGTTCATGTCCAGCGCGGCGGGCGCATACGGCGCCAAAGACAGCGCCAACATGGCGATTTGCCAGCTGTGCTCGGCTGAGTTTTCATAACGCGCCAGCCCCAGCGGTTTGACCTTGCGGGTCACACCCTTGAGTTTGTCGAGTTCGATGATAAATTGGATGATGGCTTGCATGAGGTGGCTTTTGAAAAAATAAACGGCGATTATAAAACGAGTTGGCGGCGCTGTGTTGTGCGAGCGTGGTTGGGCTTGATGAATCAAGCCCCTACGAACATGGCACAAACCGTGGACGCGGATTCTGCGATCGGTTTAATTTTAGGTCAGGCATCTTTATCAAATGCGCAATTGCGCAATGGCTCAATTGATGGGCGTCATTTTGTAGGGTGGGCATTGCCCACCATTGCAAGCAAAACGACATACGGTTCAATGAGCGAATTTTTAAAAAGGTGGGCAGTGCCCACCCTACGGTTGATTGGGTTAGGCCGTGGATTTGGGGCGGCGTTTGGGTTTTTGGGGTGCGTCTTGGATCAATTGGTTGGTGTGGGTTTGATACAGCGCGAACAAAAACGCGACGTGTTCCACTTCAATACCGTAGGGGCGGCTCGCGAGCCGCCCCCACGAACATGGCACAAACCGTGGATGCGGATTCTGCGATCGGTTTAATTTTAGGTCAGGCATCTTTATCAAATGCGCAATTGCGCAATGGCTCAATTGATGGGCGTCATTTTGTAGGGTGGGCATTGCCCACCATTGCAAGCAAAACGACATACGGTTCAATGAGCGAATTTTTAAAAAGGTGGGCAGTGCCCACCCTACGGTTGATTGGGTTAGGCCGTGGATTTGGCGCGGCGTTTGGGTTTGATGGGGGTGTCTTGGATCAATTGGTTGGTGTGGGTTTGGTACAGCGCGAACAAAAACGCGACGCGTTCCACGTCGGATGTGCCTTTGAATGTGTAGGCGGCATCCACCGCTTTGTCGAGTTTGGCGTGCGCTTGCACCAAATTGACGGGCATGGTGAGTGGGTCGTACAGGTCGGCGAGCGAGCAGGTCGGGTGCGCGGCGCGTGCGTCGAGCACGGCTTGGGCGGCGGTTTCAATATTGGCGCGGTGTTTGTCGGCTGGGTTTTCTGGCCAAGGGTAATTGTTGTAGACGATGCTGGCGGAATAACGGAAGCGGCTTTCTAAACGCCCACAGGTAGTTTTGACCCACGCCATGTGCATGAGCGAGGTGAGGATGCCGAAGTGGTAGAGGGTGGCGTTGGGTAAAACGTACAATTGGTTTGAAGCAACTGTGTCTTTAGTTAAAAAACTGGTCGGAATGTAATTTCTATTTTCTGAAGACACCGTCGGAAAGGCTAAAAAATTTGTCTCTGGTTGGCGGACTTCTGCAAATAGAGTTGGCGTGCTTGCGAGTTTTTTAGTTGTAGCTCGATTGCTTTGATTGCGCCATTTCTGTACGGCTTCAATACGCTCTAATATTTTGCGGTTTGCTTTCAAATCAATTGGTGAGGCATCTTTTAGCCACAAGCAATAACGCTTTTCGTTGTGCAGTAATTCTCTGCCCCCGAGAAATACTTTTACTAAATGGCTCGATGAGGGGTTTTCCAATAAGATTTCATCTTTTTCCGCCTCTGTCAGCGTGTAATTGCCATCATCCAAAGCAAAACTGCCATAACAAATGCTTTGTGAGTGAATTAGTGGTTTTTTACGTGATTCAATAAACACATTAGGCGCATCCGTTAAATACGCATTGATGTGCTTCGCCGCAATCGCGTGCGCTTCCCCTTTAATATTTTCATATTCAAAAATCGTTTTGCTTGCGCTGTCAATATGCGCAAAACCAATAATCACGCAATACACCGCCGCGTTGCCTTTTGCCTCGTTGCTCCATTTGAAGGTGCGGTGGGCAAAGTGAATGTTGATGCCGTATTGATTCATCATTTGCCCCCAAAGCAAGGCGACTTGTTCGCCCTGCACGATGGAGTTGGTAGAGACAAATGCGGCTTTGATTGGGGTGTGCTGGATGTATTTGGCCGCTTTGATGTACCAGCCTGTGACGTAGTCGAGTGTGCCTGCGCCTTGCATCTGATTGAACTCGCGCACAATCGCGTCGCGTTGCGGCTGGGTCATGATTTTTGCGCCAATAAACGGCGGATTGCCCAATATATAACTCAGCTCTGTATTGGGTATCACGTCGTGCCAATCCACTGCAAGCGCGTCGCCATGCGTGATTTGGGCGGCGCGGCGCAGCGGCAGGCGCGCGTAGTATTGGCCAAATTCAGCGGATAGGCGCATGTTCATTTGATGGTCGATGAGCCACATGGCAACTTCGGCGATGCGGGCGGGGAATTCCTCGTATTCAATGCCCAGCATCATGTCGACATTGAGCAGCGCCATGGTGTCGATGTCGAGTAATTGGTCTTTGTTGTACAGCTGCTTGAGGATTTCGAGCTCTAATAGTCGCAATTCGCGGTAGGTGATGATGAGAAAGTTGCCGCAACCGCAGGCGGGGTCTAAAAATTTGAGGGTTGATAGGTGTTGGTGGAACTCAATCAGTTTGGGTTTGTGGCGTTTGATGGCCTCAAATTGCGCCCATAAGTCATCCAAAAACAGGGGTTTGATGAGTTTGAGAATGTTGAGCTCGGACGTGTAATGCGCGCCCAAGTTGCGCCGCTCAATGGGGTTCATGACCGATTGAAACATGGAGCCAAAAATCGCGGGGGAGATTTGACTCCAGTCAATGTAGCAGCACTCCAATAATGCCAGACGCATTTTGCTGTCAAAACTGGCGGTGGGCAACGTCTCCTCAAACAATTTGCCGTTGACATACGGAAAGGCGGCGAGTTGCTCGTCTAGGTTTTTAAACCGTTTGTCCATCGGGGTGTTGAGGGTTTGAAATAATTCGCTGATTTTGGCGGCAAGGTCTGAGCCGTCAATGGCGGTGCGTTGCTCGATGTAGTCTTGGAATTGTTGTTTTTCAAAAATCTGTGAGTCTTCGGCAAACAGGCAAAACAACAGGCGCACGAGGTACACTTCGAGCGGATGGCCGTCAAAGCCGATGGCTTTGAGCTGGTCGTGCAGTTTGCCCATGAGCTCGGCGGCTTTGATGTTGACGGGGTCTTGTTCTTTGTAGGTTTTTTTGACGTAACCTGCGATAAAGCCAAAATGCGCGACGTTGGCGGCAAATTGGTCGATGGTGAAACTTTGGGTGGTTTGCTCTTCGGTGTCAAACAGGCGAAATTCGTGAAAATCGCAGACCAAAATGTATTTCGGCAAGTCGTGCGCTTTGAGGCCGTGGGTGTAGTCGATGGCTTGTTGGTGCGCTTTGTTTAGGTTTTGCCCGCGTGATTTCATTTCAATCAGAATGACGCCTTTCCAGAGCAGGTCAATGTAGCCGTTGGCATCGTCTAATTTTTTGACTTTGTGCTCAAACGTGCCGATTTTGCGCCGTGAAATGTTGAAAACATGGAAAAATGCGTCGAGAAACGGCTGGGCATCGGCTTCTTCGCGTGTGGTGTCAGCCCATTCGGCTGAAAATGCGTAGGCGCGGTCTTTGATTTCGTTCCATGAAATGGGCATGTGTGGCTCCGTTGGTTTTTTGGTGTTGGGTGAGGGTTTGAGGTTTTGGAATTTACGAGAAGGGCGGCTCGCGAGCCGCCCCTACGGGGGGTGATGAGATTTGCGCGAGCCGCCCGTAGGGGGTTTGATGAGGTTTGCGCAAGCCTTAAAACGGCCGTTTGCCGCCGCCCATCATGCCTTTCATGCCGCCCATCATTTTCATCATTTTGCCCATGCCGCCTGATTGGAATTTTTTCATCATGTCGCGCATTTGCTCAAACTGTTTGAGCATTTTATTCACGTCTTGTACTTGCACGCCTGAGCCCATGGCGATGCGGCGTTTGCGGGTGGCTTTGATGAGGTCTGGTTTGGCGCGTTCGAGCGGGGTCATGGCGTCAATCATGCCGCGCGTGCGGCGCAGTTGTTGCTCGGCTTTGTCGGTGTCAACTTTGCCAGCGCCTTGGGTGAGTTGGCTGGGCAGTTTGTCCATGAGGTTGGCGACGCCGCCCATGCTTTGCATTTGTTGGAGTTGTTCTTTGAAGTCGTTTAAATCAAAGCCTTTGCCTGATTTCATTTTTTTGGCGAGGGCTTCGGCTTGCGCCATGTCGACGTTTTTGTGTGCGTCTTCCACCAAGGATAAAATGTCGCCCATGCCCAAAATCCGCTGCGCCATGCGGTCTGGGTGAAAGGGTTCGAGGCCGTCGATTTTCTCACTCATGCCGATGAATTTAATCGGTTTGCCTGTGATGTGGCGCACGGACAATGCCGCGCCGCCGCGCGAGTCGCCGTCCATTTTGGTTAAAATCACGCCAGTGAGCGGGAGTGCGTCGTTAAAGGCTTTTGCCACGTTGACGGCGTCTTGACCGAGCATGGCGTCCACGACAAATAAGGTTTCAATTGGTTTGAGTTGTGCGTGGAGCGCGGTGATTTCGTTCATCATCGCTTCGTCTATGCCCAAGCGGCCTGCGGTGTCAACGAGCAACACGTCTATATAGTGGCGTTTGGCATAATCAAGCGCGGCGGCGGCGATGTCCAACGGTTTTTGGTCGGGCGTGGAGGGAAAAAACTCGCCGCCCGCTTGCGCGGTGACGCTTTTGAGCTGTTCAATCGCGGCGGGGCGGTATACGTCGCACGAAACGGTGAGGACTTTTTTCTTTTGCGCCACCAAGCGCTTGGTGAGTTTGCCGACGGTGGTGGTTTTACCCGCACCTTGCAGGCCTGCCATGAGGATGATGGCGGGCGGGGTGGTGGCAAGGTTGAGTTCGGATGCGCGGGCGTTGTAGTCGCCACCAATCAAGGCGACCAATTCGCTGTTGACGATGCCAACCAAGGCTTGACCGGGGGTGAGGCTGCTGATGACTTCTTCGCCGAGTGCTTTTTCTTTAATCTTTGCGATAAAATCACGGACAACGGGGAGCGCGACGTCGGCTTCGAGCATGGCCATGCGCACTTCGCGGAGCATTTCGGCGGTGTTTTCTTCGGTCAAGCGTGCTTGGCCGCGCATGGTTTTGATGATTTTACTAAAGCGGGAAGATAAATTGTCGAGCATTGTGTTCCTTGTGAATTGATGGGCTGGCGTTGCACGGATGCGTTGATGTGCGTATGCTGGCGGTTGTGGCGCGGTTTGCGTCAAAGATTAACCACTATATTAGAGCGATGATGAAAAAAACAATATTGTACCTTGCGCATGCGGCCTTGCGATGGATTTTGCTGGTTTTTGGCGGCTGGTGTGGCGCTGCGCTGGCTGCGGATGGCGTGCCGCGTTCCGCGCTGGCCAATGCGCATATTGGGGTGGCGGTGCTGGTGGCAGGGATTTTTGTGGCGGCGTTTTTGTTGGCGTTGACTTTGTTGGTGCAAGCGCGGCGCTTGCGTTCGGCGGATTTGGGGTTGATGTCGCGCTTGCCTGCGGTGTTGGTGCTTGAGCGCATGTTGTTTCGTGTGTTAACGCTTGGTTTTGGGCTGCTGACTTTGCTGATTTTGTCGGGCATGTTTTTTGGCGAGCAGGTTTGGGGGCGCTCGTTGATTTTTAACCACAAAGTGGTGTTGACCTTGTGGGCGTGGCTGGTGTTTGCGGTGTTGTTGGCCGGGCGTTATGTGCGTGGCTGGCGCGGGTTGACTGCGGTGCGTGCGACGATATTTGGTTTTGCGCTCTTGTTTTTGGCGTATGTGGGCACACATTTTGTATTCGATGTGATTTTAAAACGTTAATGAAAGAGCTATTTTGAAACTATTTGTGATTTTGGCGGTGCTGGCGTTGGTGGGGTTTGCGTTGTGGCAAAAATGGCGTCGCTTACCGCCACAAACCAAGCAGTTGCTTGGCGCAATTTTTGGGATGGCGGGTGCGTATCGTCAAGCAAAAAAACAAGGTGCAGGGTCGTCGGCGGGGCAGTCACGCAAAACGGTTGCGTCTGGTTTGATGCTGCCTTGTGCGCAATGCGGTTTGCATGTATTGGAGCAGGATGGCGTGCGTGCCAGCGGTGAGTTTTATTGCTGTGCGGAGCATGCGCGATGAGCCAATTTTGTTTGAACGAGCATGGCTGGAGTGACGGCGTGACGCAGTTGGCGTCGCCCAATTTTGATGCGCGTCCTGATGGCGCGGCGGTTGAGTTGTTGGTGATTCACAATATCAGCCTGCCGCCGAGTGAGTTTGGCGGTCATTGGATTGATGATTTGTTTCTTAATCGACTTGACCCAGCAGCGCACCCGTATTTTGCAACGATTTACACGTTTGAGGTGTCGTCACATTATTTAATCCGCCGCAATGGCGCGGTGACGCAGTATGTGTCGTGCAATGACCGCGCATGGCATGCGGGCGCATCGACTTGGCGTGGTAAAAGCCGTTGTAATGATTTTGCGATTGGGATTGAGTTGGAGGGCGATGACTTTAGCCCGTTTACGGATGCGCAATATTCAGCGCTACAGGCGTTGAGTCAGGCGATTTGTGCGCGCTATCCAACGATTAACGGCGTGGCGGGACACAGTGAAATCGCACCTGAACGCAAAACCGACCCAGGTGCGTATTTTGACTGGGCGCGTTTTGAGGTTGATGCCCAAATTGAGCAAGGTTGGCGTTCGCTTTGAGTGGGATGACGTTTTATTAAAAAGAATGGTTGTGAATATGATTGCAAACGCTGCGCGGCAGGTGGGCGAAATTAAAGGCTTTCATGCGCATGTTTATTACCACATGGATGCGACACGCGAAACTGCGCTCGCGTTGCGTGAACACATCGCAGCATTGTTTCCGCTTAGGGTTTCACAGCTGGTTGATCGCGCAGTCGGGCCTCACCCAAGCCCGATGTTTGAAGTTGATTTCTATATTGAACATTTTGCGCGCTTTGTGCCGTGGCTCATGCTCAATCGCCAAGGACTTAATGTGCTGATCCACCCAAATACGAATGATGTGCTTGCCGACCACGAGGTGTTGCCGATTTGGCTGGGCGACAAGCAATCGCTCAATACCGCAAGAATGGCGGGGCGCAGCGGGTTTTAAATATAAATCTCTCAATTCTTTAAAAAACCTCTTGACGTATGCACGTACATCCCCCATAATCGCACTTCTTCGCAGCCAAGGCCGCGAAGAACCAGCGAAAAAAGCTGTGAAATAAATTGTCGGGTTTGTAAAATAAATACTTGACAGTTTGTTTAAAACGCTTCATAATCTCGCTCCTGCACTCGACGCAAGACGGTGTAAAAAGATTCAAAAACAACCAAGCCAAGGCAAGGTTGATTAAAAAGTTCCTTAAAAATTAACAGCCGATAAGTGTGGGCATATGTGGCAAGTCTGATGTAAAAATTGGACTTTAAAATACAAATGCTCATACTTGACAAAACAAAGCAGACTGCTTGGTCAA
>JAFEII010000026.1 GCA_017495165.1 Hydromonas sp.
TGCCGGGGCCTTGAGCCCCCTAAAGAGTCGTTCAAGACCAGGACGTTGATAGGTCGGGTGTGGAAGCGCAGTAATGCGTTAAGCTAACCGATACTAATTGCTCGTGCGGCTTGACCCTATAACTTTGATCACACGCCGCAAGGTGTGCATTGGTCAAGGAAGTTATGCCAAGTTGACGCATTCAAAAAGGTTGAAAGGCCGGGTTAATAGCCTGGTTTAAAAGCCAAAATCTGATTCGAAATTCTATGAATTCGTTGTCTTGACCCGTGTCAAGATGACAACAAGTTATGCCTGATGACCATAGCAAGTTGGTCCCACTCCTTCCCATCTCGAACAGGACAGTGAAACGACTTAGCGCCGATGATAGTGCGGATTCCCGTGTGAAAGTAGGTCATCGTCAGGCTTTTATACCAAAATCCCCCAGCTCTTTGAGTTGGGGGATTTTTTTAATGTTGTATGAAGTGAGTGATGTTATATGAGCAGAACAATCTTGTCGATGTGAGGATTGATAAAGTGAACGCGGCAACCCGAGTGCGTTGGGGTGCTGCGCGAGCCCAATTTACGATTGAGCGGCGTTAGGGGTTGAGTTTACAAATTCAGTGCGTAGCCCACGTAGCCTGCCATGATCGATTTCTGCGAATCGCAGGTGGTGGGGTTTTTGGGAATGATTGCCGTGGAACGGCGACAAAAAACGTGCGATTCACTGCGCTCATGGCTGACTACGGCTTATGCGGGGTACGTGGTGCGGTTGTACGGAATGTGGTTGACAACGTCGTCTGTTTTGATTTTGGTCGTAAAGTCCGTGCTTATTATATCTGCGAGTGGCTGATTTTGTCTGGGGTGTTGGCGCTTACATTAGTCGCTGCCGCCTTCTAAAAATTGAAGAAAGCTGTTAGAAAATAACTGTTCTAAACGTGGTAGTTGATTTGCATTCAGTCGGTTTTGATATTCTTGAGTCAATTTGCCAAACCACTCCTTTTCTTCATTAAAGTTTTTCAATCTTTGTCTCTGCCCTAAAAATGAAAAGACTTGATGCTTATCATCCACCGCTGCGCCACTTTCAATAAAAGCATCTAGAAAATCACTAATACAAACATTAGCTAACACTGGTGTTTTATCTAGAGATAGCCAAATCTTATCTTGTAACATCTCATTATTGACAATCATTTTGTGAAGCTCATCTAAATTGTTTTTACGTATATTCTCTAAAAAAGAGCTAGAGAATGCATTTGACAAATCTGTTTGGGTGTTTGATTTTTTAGATTTCACATAAGGGAGCACAGAGTCCTTAAAAGGCTTTTGACTATCTGAGTAATGAAAGTTAAGATCGAAACCATCTTGTGCAAATTGCAAAAGTTTTTCAGGCGCGATTCTGTCGATATGTGCCTTAGCTTGCTCAATCAACTTGTTTATTTGCTCGTCATTGCCCTTGCCTAATAGATAGAGTAACAAATCACATGTTTGCAGCAGGTCATCTACCAATGGAAACCCTGATTCATCGCTAAAAAATATTGTCTTGGTGTTTTCTAATGCTTGATTAAAATCAGTTCGTGTCAAGTAACGATAATTTCTCAGTTGTTGCCATGGTTCGGGATTTTTCTGAAAAAATCTGCTGTTCTGAGTCAATGATTGTGAAAGCTCCTCCACATCACATGTGACGCCTACAATCAGTTGACGCCATAAGTTAGCACCCATGTGCTGGTCTTTTAAGTCAACAATATGTTCATAACGCTCAACTGAGAGACGTTCAGGAACAACAGCGCCGTTTAGAATTTCCTCAATACGCGTATCCAAATTCACCGAACCAATTGCGTTGAGTAGTTTTTCAATATCGCTTGGATTTTTTCTGTACTCAATGGAAAGCACAACGTACTGCGCCAAGATGACTTCCAAAAACTGTGTATTTCCTTTCGATAAACTCGGTAAGGACTGATACACATGAGCAAAGTCTTGCATGACTCGCTTTAAGATTCTTAAATTTCCGTAACCCGATGCTTCATGGATAGAAATCAACGTATCACGGTGCTTTTGAAGCAAGATTTGCACATCCAAATCATTTACAGGTTTCACAAAATCCTCAAACATACCTTTTAAATTATGCTGGACTTCAAAAGTGATGCCAATGAGTTTTTCTTTGACATCAGCATAATTATGTTGAAACTCATTTATTGTTTGCAGATTAAGAAGTTTCTCTTCATCTGCAAGAATGACCACATGCACATTTGAATGCTCTGTAAGGTTGTTGATGTAGCCTAAAATGACGGTCACATCCATATCAACACGCTCTAAATCATCAAAAACGATGAATAACGGCTTGTTCTTAGATTTGCTGCCACTGAGCGGAACTTTGCTCGGGTCTACATCCAAACTCAACTCCATTTTTTCAAACGCATCCAAAATAGAATGAGCTTTGCTCTTTCCAGCAGCTTCAGCGTTGTCGCTTTTGAAAATGTCATCAATATCAATTTTGAGCGAGGTTTTAATCATGCTTTTTGCAATATTCCCCGCAAGTCCCAACCCCTTTCTTAACCTTGAAGTCATTAAAGACACTAATTTTGTCTCCACATCTTCAATGGTCTTGACTCCAAACAGGCTAATGTACAAGTTGCGTTTAAGCTCTTTTACTTGAGGTGAGCCCGTATCATTTTGATTTTCATCGCTGGCGTTATACTTTTCGAGAAGCTTTTTTATAAACCATGTTTTGCCACGCCCCCATCCACCTTTAAGCAAAACTGCATATTGAGGGTTTACTAATGTCCTGTAGTAATCTAAATAATTCTCAATATGGACATTAAGATTTTGTGGGTCTGTGTTTGACATTGCATGCTCGAGTTCGTTATGGATTAAAGAAGGTGGGATGACCTGTGTTGACTAAAGTGGACGTTAAAAGTTCAAAGATTTTGAACGGCTGTCAACTCAAATTGTCTGGCAAATTAAGCGGGCGGGGTGTATGGGATGGTTACCATCGGAGTTGATACAGCAGTGGCTCGCATTCGCCCAGTAATGCAGCGCACGCCTAACAAGAACGCAACCTTTGAGTCTACTCAAGCACGTCCTCCTAAAACCCCACAGATTTTGTTGAAATCCCCCTCAAAACCTTTCAAACAAACAGGCGCGCCCTTCATTGTGTTGGTGGCAAAGCTGGTTGGTAGGCTAACGTGTTTTGACTGTTTCTTTGACCAACTCTGGGTTCAGTGTTTTGTCGTTGTACATTTTGAATTGACGGTAAATTTTGTAGTATGCGCGGCCGGCTTGCGCATCTGCGAGTAATTCGTCCAAGCAGGCGCCCAGGTCGTGGCGCTGCTCAATGAGGGCGGCGAGTTTGGCTGTGCAGGTGTTGATGTGGGCGTCGTCTACGTCGGTGCGCATGGTTTGGGCGGTCATGGCTTTGATTTTTAGGCTCATGATTGACATGCGGTCGATCATTGCGCCTGCGGTCTCTGAGTGGAGGCGTGCGGTGCTGGTGTTGATTTGACGTTGCGCGAGCTGTACCAAAACCTCTTCGTCCACGCGTTCGGTTGCGTCGTTGCGGGCTTGGTTGAAGCCGTCAATGCGTCGTTTGTTGGTGGCGATGTCGTCGGATGATACGGTGGTGCGCCGCGCTAAGTCTTCTTCTGCCCATAAATCGGCGTTGTTTTTGTGGTTGTTGGCAATCCATTGCCATACGGTGATTTCGTGCGGCTCGTTGTTGCTGATTGGGTGTGCTGGGCTTGCTCCGTGATTGGCCGCGTCATGAAATGCCATGATGTGTTGCGCGATGATGCTGCTAAAAAAAGTCATACACGTTCCTTGGTTTATTGGGTTTAAGATGAAAAACCGTTTGGATTGTTTTTTTGCCAGCGCCAAGCGTCGGCGCACATGTCGGCTGTGGTGCGTTTGGTGCTAAAGCCGAGCAAGTCTTTGGCGCGTTGCGGGTTTGCGAGTAATACGGCGACGTCGCCTGCGCGGCGCGGTGCAATTTTGTATGGGATGGTTTGGCCTGTGACCATTTCAAATGTGCGTACCAGTTGTAGTACGGATACGGGTTCGCCTGAGCCTAAGTTAACGGTGAATGAGGGCTCGCCTTTGAGCAAGTGTGCGAGCGCCAATACGTGGCCGTCTGCCAAGTCCATGACGTGAATGTAGTCGCGCTCGCCTGTGCCGTCAGTGGTGCCGTAGTCGTTGCCCCAAACCGATAAATAGTCGCGTTGCCCAATGGCGACTTGTTGAATGTAGGGCATTAAGTTGTTGGGGATGCCGTTGGGGTGTTCGCCAATTAAGCCGCTTGGGTGTGCGCCTACTGGGTTGAAATAGCGCAACATGGCAAAGCGCAGGTTGGGGTCGGTGTGGGCGATGTCGTTGATGATGCGTTCCATCATGACTTTGGTTTGGCCGTATGGGCTGTTGGCTGCGAGCGGCGCGTCTTCAACAAATGGTGGCTTTGCGTCTTCGCTGTACACGGTGGCCGATGAGCTTAGGACGATGTGCGCGACTTTGGCCGCTTGCATGGCGTTGAGCACGCTCAATAGGCCAACGACGTTGTTGTGGTAGTAGGCGAGCGGGCGGGCAACGGATTCTCCAACCGCTTTGAGTGCGGCAAAGTGAATGACTGCGTGGATGTTGTGCGTGCGCATGACCTGTGTGAGGCTTTGGGTGTCCAGGATGTCCAGTTCAATTAGGCTGGGGGTTTTGCCGCAAATTTCTGCAATGCGCGGGACGATTTTGGGGGATGAATTGACGAAATTGTCGAGTAAAATCGGGTTATGGCCTTGCTCGATGAGCGTGATGGCGGTGTGTGCCGCAATGTAGCCTGTACCGCCGGTGAGTAAAATATTTTGCATAAGCCCTTTCGTGTCAAATTCAAATATGCGCTGCTTACATAGAAAAATCTTCACCCAAATACACTTTGCGCACGGCGTCGTTTTCGATAATTTCGGCGGCGCTGCCGTGGGCAAGTACGTGTCCCTCGCTGATGATGTAAGCGCGGTCACAAATGCCAAGGGTTTCGCGCACGTTGTGGTCTGTGATGAGGACGCCGATATTGCGTTTGACCAAGAAGCCGATAATTTTTTGAATGTCGATGACGGCGATGGGGTCAACGCCTGCAAATGGCTCGTCAAGCAGGACAAATTTTGGGCGCGTGGCCAAGGTGCGGGCGATTTCAACACGGCGGCGCTCGCCGCCTGACAGCGCTGGCGCTGGGCTGTGCAAAATATGACCAATTTGCAAGTCGGCCACCAAGTCGTGCAGTTCTTGATTGATTTTGGCGCGTTTTAAACGTTTGCCGTTTGCGTCTACTTGTAGCTCCAGTACGGCGCGAATGTTTTCCTCAACCGTGAGTTGGCGAAAAATCGAGGCTTCTTGGGGCAAATAAGACAAACCCAAACGTGCGCGTTTGTGCATGGGCAGTTTGTGGATGGGTTGACCATCAAGCGTGATATTACCTGCATCCGTGCCAACCAAACCAACCACCATGTAAAAACAAGTGGTTTTGCCTGCGCCATTTGGGCCGAGTAGGCCGACCACTTCGCCGCTGCTGATTTCAAAACCAACCTCTTTGACCACGGTGCGTGAGCCGTAGGTTTTTTTGAGTTGACTGGCGCGGAGTAAAATAGTGGGTGTGCTCATGTTATTTGCTCTGTGTGTTTGGGGTGATAATCATGCGCGTGCGCCCCGTTCCGCCGGGCAGTGCGTGCGATTCAAATAGTTCGGTGAGCTGGTTGTAAACGAGTTCGTCGCCGTCCAGTTTGTCCAGCAAGTTGCCATTTGCGCCCAAGCGGCGCATTTGGGCGGTTTGCGAGAACTGCACCAAGTTTTGCTTGCCATCGTAAATTAAGACTTTGCCTTGACCTTTGATGGTCTCATTCGTGCCTTGGCGCTTTTGTTCAAACTTAACCAAGCCGTTGCCATTCATGGTGGCGGTTGCGTATTGGTAGCCTTCTGGGTCAACAATGGTTTCAACATTGTCCGCCTCGATTTTCATAGAGCCTTGAATCAAAATCACCCGCCCTTTAAATAATGAGGTTTGCGTGACGTCCGTGTACACCGCGCTGTCCGCCTCAACTTTTAGCGGCAAAGCGCGCTCGTTGGGCGCTTTTTTGGTGGTTTTTGCGGGCAAATTGGCGCTGCTCAATAAAGCAATGGCCAGACATGCGGCGATGTTCTTTTTGGATAACATGTTTATTCCTTGGTTTTGGCGGCAACGCCGTAAATGAGCGCGTGGATGCGCTGTTTTTTTGTGCCGTTTAGCATCAAATCACGGGTTTGATAGTCGTATATAAAGCCTGCGCCGGTCATGACGCTTTTGCCTTGGGTGACTTTAAATGGCAATTCGGTGTGGGCTTTGCCGTCATATAAATTGACTTCAACCGCATCGGTGGTCAAAACCATTTCGGCGGCATCATCAAACGCGGCGCGGGTGAGCTTGACATCGCCAGACAGCACAATCGTGTGGCTATCGTCCGTCCACACCCCTGTTGCGCCTGTTGCGGTAACCTTTGGCTGGCCAATTGGTGTGGCCTCTAATGTGACGGTTTGCAGATTGCCGTCTTTGGATCCGTAGTGCGCGAGCGAGCCGCCTGTCATCACAAAGCCAATCGAGCCGTCTTTGTTGGTGCGATTGAGTGTGAGTTCTTGGACGAATGCGTCAATCAGCTCGGGGTGTTTTTCGGGCGCGGCTTTAACTGGCGCTTTGTTTTGCTTAATCCACCAATAACTGCCGCCCGCCAATGCGAGCAACAGCAATAAATAAATAACATTGGGCAAGTGAAAGCGCGTCCAATAACGCCAGCGCGATGCGCTGGTTTTGGTTGGATTGCTCGGCGGATTGGGGGTTGGGTGGTTTTTAGAATCCATGAATCACATCATCTTTAATTGGGCGGTCACATCGTCGCGCAGATACGGTGCGTATGCAAGCGCGAGCTTGTTGGTGGCAAATAAAATCAGTTCTGAGAGTTCGCGGACTGCGCCTGCGCCGCCGCTCGCATCGCTCACCCAATGCGCGGCTGCGCGGGCTAAAAAATGCCCGTTTGGCACGGAGCAGGCCAAGCCGACTTGGCGCAAAATTGGCAAATCAATCACATCGTCGCCCATGTAGGCGCATTCATTTAGGCCAACTTGCGCGGTTTGTAGCAGTTGATTGAGCGCAGCGCCTTTGTCTTGAGCGCCTTGTAAAACGTGGTGGATTTTGAGGTCACGCGCCCGTGCTGCGGTCACAGCTGAGTCGCGCCCGCTGATAATGGCGAGCTGCGTGCCGGTTTGGCGCAGTAATTGCAAACCCAAACCGTCTTGGACGTAAAACGATTTGAGCATTTCGCCATCGCGGTTGTAGTCCAAATAACCGGTGGTTAGGACGCCGTCCACGTCTAAAATCAGCAGTTTGACTTGCGCGGCTTTGGCAATCACCTCTGCACTGGGCATGGTTTTAGGTTGGTATAAGTGATTGGACATTACGAGACCTTTGCGCCGCAAAGTAACAACCTACTTTGCTGCGATTCGACAAAATTTGTTTGGGAAACCCGAACAAATTTTAGGTAAAAAACATGAAAAATCCGCAGTGTCCGCAATTTTTCAGCCTCCAAAAGTAGAGACGGTTGAGTTGGTTGGTTATGCAAAACGCTCATTACATGACCTGTGCAGAAAATAAATCGTGAATATTGAGCGCGCCGACCAAGTGCTGCGCATCGTCGAGTACCAGAAGCTGAGAAATTTTGTGGGTTTGGAGTAAATCAACCGCAGATACGGCCAGCACATCAGGCGCAATGGCGCGTGGTTTTGGATTCATGACATCGTTCACGCTGAGCGTGCGCACGTCGCGGTTTTTTTCAAACAAACGGCGCACGTCGCCATCGGTAATCACGCCCAACGCAACATCATTGGCATCGACAATTGCCACAAACCCCATGTGTTTGGCGCTCATCTCAAACAGCGCTGCGGTGAGCGGCGCGTGTTGCGCAATTTTTGGGACTTTATCGCCGGTGCGCATGATTTGGTGCACGTAGGTGAGCAGTTTTTTGCCCAATGTGCCACCAGGGTGCGAGCGGGCAAAATCGGCCTCGTTAAAACCGCGCACTTTGAGTAAAACCACAGCCAATGCGTCGCCCAAAGCCATGGCTGCGGTGGTGCTGGCGGTTGGGGCTAAATTAAGCGGGCAGGCCTCTTGTGAGACTTTGACCAATAAATGCACGTCAGCGAGCTGCGCCAAGGGTGAATTTGGATTGCTGGTCATGGCTATGACTTGCGTGCCAAAGCGTTTGACAACGGGCAATACCGCGAGCAACTCTTCGGATTTGCCTGAGTTGGAGAGCGCCAGCACCACGTCATTTGGCATAATCATGCCCAAATCGCCGTGGCTGGCCTCAGCAGGGTGAACAAAAAAAGCAGGCGTGCCTGTGGAGGCAAACGTGGCGGCGATTTTGCGCGCAATGTGGCCTGATTTTCCCATGCCCGATACGACCACGCGGCCTGTGCATGCGAGTAGCGTGCGAATCGCCAGCACAAACTGGGCGTCGAGTTGGGTGGTCATTTCAGTCAATGCGGCCGCTTCAATGGTCAGCACTTCGCGTGCAGCGGCGAGTAAGTCAAGCTCATTGAGCAGCGGGAATTGGTTGGCAATAGTCATAGGGCGACAGTATAGCGGCTTTGGGCTAAGCGCACAATTGCAGCGGATTTTGTGCGTGGTTGTGCGCGGGTTTGGTGCACTGACCTCTAAAATGGCGCGCAGGTTTGGAGTAAAGGCTGATTTCTAGGCTGGCTTGTTGGCGGTAATCGGCTAAAATCACGTTTATTTGCGTTTGCGCTGCTTTTTATTACGAGGCGCACGTTGTTGGCTCAACTTTCAGGGTATTTATGCACGGACTCACTTTAATTGTCGCGTTACTCGCCATCTCGGTTTTGGGGGTGGTGGCGTTTCGTTTGATTCACTTGCCGCCGATTTTGGGGTATTTGTTTGTGGGTGTGGCGATTGGGCCGCACGCGGCAGGCTTGTTTGCCACGTCTGAACAAACCGCTCATTTGGCGGAGTTTGGGATTGTGTTTTTAATGTTCTCAATTGGGCTGGAGTTTTCATTGCCCAAATTGCATTCAATGCGGCGCGTGGTGTTTGGTTTGGGCGGGGCGCAAATTGGCGCGACGATTTTATTGTGCATCGGCTTTGGTTTGTTGCTCAATTTGGCGTTGCCTGATGAATTAAAAATGGCGGCGCCAAGCTGGTTGGCGCTGGGCGGCGCGTTGGCCATGTCGTCAACCGCGATAGTGATGAAAATTTTAACCGAGCGCATGGAGCTTGATTCGGCGCACGGGCGCAATATTTTTGGTGTGTTGCTGTTTCAGGATTTGGCGATTGTGCCGTTGTTGATTTTGATTCCAGCGTTGGGCAGCGGCAACCCCAATCTGTGGGCGCTCATGGGGCTTGGGTTGGTCAAGGCGGCGCTGATTTTGGTGCTGCTGCTCAAATTGGGACAAAAACCGACACACGCGTGGCTCACGTTGGTCGCCAAACGCGACTCGCAAGAATTATTCATGCTCAATTTGTTTTTGATGACGCTGGGCTTTGCGTTGTTGACCGAATGGGCGGGTTTGTCATTGGCGTTGGGCGCTTTTGTGGCGGGGATGTTGATTTCTGAGACCGAATTTAAGCTGCAGGTTGAAACGGATATTGAGCCGTTTAAAGACATTTTGCTGGGCTTTTTCTTTGTGACAATGGGCATGCAATTAAACCTTGGCTTGATTTACGCCCAACTGCCTTGGGTGTTGTTGACCTTGCTGATTTTTCTCGGCTTGAAGTTTTTGGTGATTGCAGCGTTGACCCGCGTGTTTGGTAACTCGCCGGGCAATTCGGTGCGCACTGCGCTGGCGCTGGCGCCTGCGGGTGAGTTTGGTTTGGTGCTGCTGACGTTGGCGTTGCAAAATCAATTGTTGAACGAAAAAGTGGCGCAGTGGGTGTTGGCCGCCATGTTGATTTCGATGTTTTTGTCACCGTTTATTTTGAAGTACGCCGATAAAATCGTGTTTCGCTTCACGCGCAGCGAGTGGATGCTGCAATCGCTGCAACTCACCAGCATTATCCGCCACAGCATTGATGCGGAGCAGCATGTGATTATTGCGGGATTTGGGCGCAGCGGCACGGATTTGGCGCGCTTGTTGCGCGAGCAAGGCGTGCCTTACATCGGCATGGATCACGACCCTGAACGCGTCCAAAAAGGGATTTTGCAAGGCCACGATGTGGTGTACGGCGATATTTCACGCAAGGCAAGTTTGATGGCGGCTGGCGCACAGCGCGCCCGAGCGTTGGTGGTTACTTACGTTGATCCACAAATGGCGCTGCATGTGTTGCATCACACGCGTGAGATTGCACCTGAACTGCCGGTGATTGTGCGCACGCTGGACGATGCGTATTTGGAGCAATTGCAAAAAGCAGGCGCGGTGGCGGTTGTGCCAGAGATTTTGGAAGGCTCATTGGTGCTCGCCTCACAGACCTTGGTTACAGCCGGCGTACCCGCTGCGCAGGTGCTCAGCTTTATCGCCGAGCAGCGGCGCGGCCGTTATGATTTATTGCGCCATCACTTTGACAGCGCCGCCGACCCGTTTGGTGCGACCAGCGCCACGCCTGAAGCGCACGCCAATCCAGTTAAACGCGCCGCGCACAAACCTGTACCGCAAAGTCAAGCGTTGTGCGTGGTGTTGGGCGCGGAGAGTTTGTGGCTTGATCAGCCTGTGGATACGCTGCCGCTCGCCGCATGGCGCGTGAGCATTGCCAACATCATGCGGGCAGACGACGCACTGGTGTTGGACGACAACCCCGTGATTTTAGAAAATGATCGCATCACGTTTGTGGGTACGCCGCACGACATCATGCACGCGGGGCAGGCGCTGAATGGGGAGGTTTAAGTTCTGCTAATTTGATTCGCGACTAATCAGCAGCGCTTTGCCTGTTTTAAACGTAATTTCGATTTGTAATGGGCGGTAGTTTTTTTCGGGAACGAACCACATTTTAAGCCCTTGAATACTGCTGCTGGGGATGATGATGGTGGCGGGAATCGCTTGAAACGCCCCTTCATAGGTTGATAAACGTTCTTGCGCCGCAAACTGCACGTTGGCATTTTCAATTTTGCTTTTCTTTACGATGGGCAGGGTGAGCGCGCTCACTTGGCCGCGCTGCTTTTGCAAAACGGCTTGAATGTAAACCATGGCAGACAAATAGTCGTATACCGCGTTTTGAGGCAGCGGCTGCACCTCATTTGAGCCGAAATGAAACTGCTGCGTTTGGTATTGCGCTCGGAAGTTGGTGCCAGCTCTCTCGTTTCCCATGCCTAAAAACTTAATAGAAAAACCATCTTTAAAATCGGTGGTGGCCACGGTGTTGTCTCGCACCTCGCCTGCGGATTTTGCACTGAATTTGGCAATCGATGCTTGGCTGACTAAGGTGGCGTTGTATTGGTCGCCATTGCGGTTGAATGTAAACGTTGCGCCACCGCCGACTTCGCTGTCTTTGTAATTGGCCAAAACATTGTATTTAATGACAAAACCACCGTCTTTAATCGGTGCATCAATTGGCACGGTATTTGTGGTGGTCGTTGCTGGTGGCGTGATTGGCGGTTGGCCATCATTTGCAGGCGGTTTACCGTCACCGCTGGATGGCGCGATATTCGGCTCGGCTGTGCCGTCTTTTGCAGGCGCTGTTGAAGCAATATGCGTTTTTTGTGCTTTTGTGGGCAGCGGTTTTGGTTGCGCACTCACTTTTGGTTGCGGGGCAATCGGCTCTTCGGCAGGCACCACTTCTGGTGGCGGCAAAATGGTCGCCTCAATGACCTCTGGTTCAATTGTCTCTTCAGGTGCGACGTTGAGTGGGTTTGAGCCGAGTAAAAATAAGGCGCAGCCATGTGCAATGCCGCTGGCAAGCCAAGATTTTTGTGGGCGTGGTAATTTAAATTTCATGCGCGTTTGCCTAAAGAATGGGGTTTTACAGTAACACCTTTTTGTTGAAACGGTTGACCTTGGCGCGTTTGAATTTGTTATTTGTTCGGCGGGGCGGGGTTTGTGCCCAAAGCCCAAAAATGCGGTGTGAATTTTGGAGCGAAACGCATCGGTATGTCACAAAAAACGGACGCAATCACGCATCCGTTTGGCACAAGCAGCAGTGAAAGTTGCCTCTGTTATTTTTTCAAACTGTCACGGATGTCGCGCAGTAACAACACTTCTTCCGCCGTCTGGGCAGGTGTTTCGGTTTCTTTGTAAGCGCGTGACACCGCTTTGACAATCAAAAATACCGCCACGGCAAGCAACAAAAAGTTAATCAGCGTGGTGATAAAATTACCGTACGCAAATACGGGCACGCCCGCTTTGGTCAAGGCATCGTAAGTAGGTGCCACGCCGCTTGGCGCATCGCCCAATACGACAAACATATTGCTAAAGTCGATTTTGCCACCAAACATGGCCGATATAACCGGCATGACCAAGTCTTTGACAATCGAATCAACAATTTTACCCATGCCCGCACCAATAATGACACCGACTGCCAAGCTGATGACTTGGCCTTTGAGTGCAAACTCTTTAAATTCTTTCCACATGATTTTCTCCTAAAACGGTTCAAGCCTCAAAATAAGGTGACACATTATAAAAGAGCTTGGCGCGGTGCGCCAGATATATGAACGGTTTATGTGGCTTAGGCGCGCCAGATTAAGTAAAAATATTGCGCATCGGCGCGCTCCAACGCAAAGCCTTGGCGTGTATAAAAGCCGATTGCTGGATTGACTTTTAAAACGCCCAAACGAATGGGCAGGTTTAAGCGGCGCGCATCGTTTTGTAATGCGTTTATCACGCAGCGCGCCCAGCCATTTTGCTGATGCGCCGCAAATAAATATACATCTTGTACAAAAATTTCGGTTGAATTGATGTGGCAAGCAATGATCCCAACATCAATGTCATTCAAGCAAATCACGCGCGCGTGCGGGTTTGATGTGAATGCGCGCGCATTTTGTTGCGTGAGTGCCTCGTTCCAGCGCCCCCAAGTGGCGACAATGTACTCAAACAAGGTTTCATTCACAAGGTCGTAAAACAGCTGCGCATCATTGGCGCAAGGCGCACGCAAAGACAGGGCTTGCGGCCAGTTTTTGGTGCTTTTGTGGTTGTGTAAAATGGTTTTTGGCATGTTGTTTGTGGTTGAAGAGTTTGAATAAAAGTAGGAAGTAGAAATTAGAGATTAGAAAATATAGATGAGAACAATGCCCGCCATTTTATATGGCGGGCATTGTCTTTGGTTGAAAGGTGGGCATTTGCTGCAAAAACATCGTGGTGTGCTTGTGTGTTGTCTGTGTGAACTGGGCTGATTGCCCGTTGGTTTTGTACCAAGGTCTGTTGCGCCAGAAAGACATGGTTTGTAAAAATTCTTTTCGCGCATATTGGGCTTATTCGGCTTTATAATGTGCGGTGTTTTTAAAAAGGATTTCAATATGAGCTCACAGACTTTTCCCATTGCGGGCATGACTTGCCAGCACTGCGTGGCGCGGGTACACACCTTAATTTCAAGCATTGCGGGCGTGCAAAATGTCAGTGTTACGCTGATGCCGCCGCGTGTGAGCGTGGCGGGTGAATTCGACGTGGCGGCGCTGAGTGCGGCTTTGGCTGGCACGCAATTTAGCGTGGGCGACGCAATTGTGCCCACCCAAAGCCCGCGAGTGCGGCGATGAGGCATGCGCCGATGGTGATTACGATTGATGGGCCAACTGCGTCGGGTAAAGGCGCGGTGGCGCAAGCGGTGGCGTGCCGGTTGGGACTGCATTATTTGGACAGCGGCGCGTTGTATCGGCTGGTGGCGTTGCAGGCAATGCACCACGGTTACACGTTTGATACGGTTTTGACCGGCACGCAAGAGGCGCAACTCGCGGTGTGGGCGCGGCATTTGCCGGTGGTGTTTGAGGGCGATTTGATTTTGCTTGATGGCGTGAATGTCAGCGCGGAAATTCGCGCGGAAGCGGTTGGCAATATGGCTTCTAAAATCGCGGTGATTGGCTTGTTGCGCGAAGGTTTATTGGAGCGGCAACGCGATTTTGCACAAGCGCCGGGTTTGGTGGCCGATGGGCGCGACATGGGGAGCATTGTGTTTCCCAATGCGCCTGTTAAGGTGTTTTTGACCGCGAGCAGTCAAATCAGGGCTGAACGCCGTTATAAACAATTGATAGACAAGGGCTTTTCTGCTAATATAACCAGCCTTGTTGCTGATTTAAACGAGCGTGATGCGCGTGACTCTGCCCGCAAACACGCACCGCTTAAAGCGGCGCATGGCGCGTATGTGTTGGATTCGTCTGAGTTAACCTTGGATGAAACGGTTGAAAAACTGCTGCAACATTATGCGAAAGTAGTGGGTTTAGCGTTGAATGAATTGCCTGTGCGCAGTGGTTTTTAACGCAAAACCTCTTTTTAAACTCCGTTTTTTGTGGGATTTTTGCGACGGCATTTTGCTGCTCCGCCCAGATTAAATGTGTAACCTTAAGTGAATGAACAATGTCAATTGCAACCAACGAAAGCTTTGCAGCTTTATTTGAAGAATCATTAGCGCGTCAAGAAATGCGCACTGGTGAAGTCATTACCGCAGAAATTATGCGCATCGATCACAATTTTGTGATTGTGAACGCAGGCCTCAAATCTGAGGCATTTATCCCACTCGAAGAATTCATGAATGACGAAGGCGTATTAGAAGCTGAAGTCGGTGATTTCGTGAGCGTTGCAATTGATGCCCTTGAAAACGGCTTTGGTGACACGATTTTGTCGCGCGACCGCGCAAAACGTTTGTCAGCATGGTTGGGTTTAGAAAAAGCCCTCGAATCAGGCGAATTGGTCTCTGGTTTGATTACTGGCAAAGTCAAAGGCGGTTTGACCGTTATGGCAAACAGCATCCGTGCGTTTTTGCCAGGCTCACTCATTGATTTGCGTCCAATTAAAGACATGACGCCTTATGAAGGCAAAACGATGGAGTTTAAAGTGATTAAACTCGACCGTAAACGCAACAACGTGGTGTTGTCTCGCCGCGCAGTCTTAGAAGTCACTATGGGCGCTGAACGCGCTAAATTGGCTGAAACCTTGTCTGAAGGCATGGTTGTTAAAGGCGTGGTTAAAAACATTACAGATTACGGCGCATTCGTTGATTTGGGTGGCATTGATGGCTTGTTGCACATCACTGATTTGGCATGGCGCCGCGTGCGTCATCCGTCAGAAGTATTGACGGTTGGCCAAGAAGTTGAAGCAAAAATCTTGAAATTTGATCAAGAAAAACACCGCGTTTCATTGGGTATCAAACAATTGGGCGACGATCCTTGGTCAGGTTTGGCCAATCGCTACCCAGCACACACGCGTTTGTTCGGTAAAGTAACCAACTTGACTGACTACGGCGCGTTCGTTGAAATCGAACAGGGCATCGAAGGTTTGGTTCACGTGTCTGAAATGGATTGGACGAATAAAAACGTTGATCCTAAGAAAATGGTGTCTTTGGGTGATGAAGTTCAAGTTCAAGTTATCGAAATTGACGAATCTAAGCGCCGTATTTCATTGGGCATGAAACAATGCAAAGCCAATCCTTGGGATGATTTTGAAATCAACTTCAAAAAAGGCGATAAAGTCACAGGCGCAATCCGCTCAATTACTGACTTTGGCGTGTTTGTTGGCTTGGCTGGCGGGATTGATGGCTTGGTTCACATGTCTGATTTGTCTTGGAATGATGCGCCTGAAGCTGCGATTCGCAACTTCAAAAAAGGCCAAGAAGTTGAAGCGGTTATTTTGTCAATTGATGTGGACAAAGAACGTATTTCATTGGGCATCAAGCAGCTTGAAGGCGACCCATTCATGAACTTCGTTTCAATCAACGACAAAGGCAGCTTGGTTTCAGGTACGGTTAAATCTGTTGAAGCCAAAGGTGTTGTGGTTGATTTGGGTGAAGACATTGAAGGCTACTTGCGTGCGTCAGAAATCTCTGCTGAACGCGTAGAAGATGCTGGTACACACTTTAAAGATGGCGATAAAGTAGAAGCGGTTATCGTCTCTGTTGACCGTAAAACACGTTCGATTTCATTGTCTATTAAAGCAAAAGACCAAGCGGTTACTTCTGCTGCAATGGAAAAAATGACTGAGGCAACGGGTGCAGCGGCATCTGGTACAACCAATTTGGGCGCTTTGTTAAAAGCAAAATTAGAGCAAAACTAATTTGACCCAAAATAAATAAAGGCGCATTGATGTAATGCGCCTTTATTTTTCTTTTTTTATTTGTGTGTGCTTTATTTAATCGAGCGAATATTTGTTATGACTAAATCAGAACTCATTAGCAACTTGGCGGCGCGTTTTCCGCAATTGGTCCTGCGTGATGCCGAGCTGGCAACGACGACGATTTTAGATGCGATTTCTTTAACCTTGGCAAAAGGTCAGCGCGTTGAAATTCGCGGCTTTGGCAGTTTTTCGGTGAACAAACGCGCATCACGCGTCGGGCGCAATCCAAAAACGGGTGAATCTGTGGCGGTGCCTGATAAAAAAGTGCCGCATTTTAAAACGGGTAAAGACATGCGTGAGCGGGTTGATGTGACGTTGGGCAATTAAGCGCAGCTGATTTTGACGCCGCACCTGTTGCAAGTTGGTTGTATGGCAAAAAAACGCATCGCATCTGATGCGTTTTTTTTGCGTGTTTTTTAAGTGAGTTGACATTCTATCTACTTGCAGGTAGAATTGCGTCTCATGAAAACAAACACGAATCCCAGCATCAGCACCCAAGAAAAAATTATCGAGCTTGCCACCCAGATGGTGCGCACGCGAGGCTTTAATGCGTTTAGTTATCGGGATTTGTCTGAAGCGTTGGGAATTAAAACCTCAAGCATTCATTATTACTTTGCGAGTAAAAATGATTTGGGGGTGGCGATTATGTCGGCGTACCATGATGATTTAATGCAAACGCTTGATGGGTTTGAGGCGCAAGGTTTGGGGTATTTGGCGCAATACCATGCGTGGGTCAATCTGTTTGTGGGCAACGATGGTGCAAAATCACTGCTGTGTTTGGGCGGGATGTTTGCGTCGGATATTGCGACGGTCTCGGCAGATGTGCGCGACAAAACCATGGCGTTTTTTACGGATGTTGAGCGTTGGTTGGCGGTGTTGTTTGAAAATGGCCGCGCGGCGGGTGACTTTTCTTTTGTGGGCTCAACCCAGCGATTGGCGCAGGTGGTTTTTTCAACTCTGCAAGGTGCTTTGAGCAGTGCGCGTTTGTTTGATGCGCCTGAGCGGGTTGTGGGGGCGGCGGCAGAATTAGAGGCTTTGTTTGTAAAGAAGTAAAATTTAATCTGAAGGCGTGAGTTACGCCTTTATTTTAAGTCGTGCGCAAAAATTAAAATGCGCATTTTTTAACGGTGGTTTATCTATCTACTCATAGATAATTAAAAGGAGTTTGTATGAAAATTGGTATTTTAGGTTATGGCTCAGTTGGGCAAAAATTGGCCGCATTGTTTGCGGATGCGGGTTATGACGTGATGGTTGGTTTGCGCTCGGGTGCGGATTCAAGCATCGGCTTTGCGACGGGGAGTTTTAAAGAAGTTGCCACGCAAGTGGATGCGATCGCGTTGGCGATTCCGTATCAGGCCAGTTTGGCGGTATTGCAAACGCTTGCGGCTGATTTGGCGGGCAAAATCATCATCGACAACACCAATCCGCTTAATGATGATTGGTCGCCGTTGTTGCTTGGGCAAGAAAACTCAGCGGGTGAAACCATTCAAAACGCCTTGCCGCAATCGCATGTGATTAAAGCGTTTAACACGATTTTTGCGGATGTGATGCAAAAATCAGCGCACATGCGCAATGGCAGTTTGATTACCGCATTTGTGGCGGGAAATGATGCTGCGGCCAAAGCACGGGTATTGAAATTGGTTGGCGATATTGGCTTTGCGCCATTGGACACGGGCGACATTACCAGCGCACGTTATTTGGAAGCCATGGCGCATTTGAACATTCGGATTGCCGTGCCTTTGGGCGGCGGCACGAATGCGGCATTTGTGTACCACCAACAACAATCGTAAATGAAACAAGTCGCGTGAGTTTATCGCTCACGCGGCGCTTAATCTTAATAAGGAGATTCAAATGAAAACACTCAAACTTGCACTCATCAGTGCCGCACTTTTTGCCTCAACGGGCGCATTTGCGCAATTAAAAGTCACCGATTGGGCGGCGAAAACAGGGCCGCTATTTCCGCATTCAGGGATTGTGGAAAGTGAGACAGAAATCGGCTTGGTTGATGCCCAGCAGAGCAAAGCGGAAGCCTTGCGGTTGGTGGCCGATTTGCTCGAAAAAGGCAAAACGCTCAAGTGGGTTTACGTGACTCATCCGCACTTGGACCATTTTGCAGGCGCGGATATTGTGAAGCAATATTTCCCTGAGGCCAAGTTTTACGCGCCCAAAGGTGCGAATGCTGAAATGGCATATCAGGTCAAAACCCGCCGTCTGCCGTTGGGACAAGGCACGCTGGGCGGTGCGAATAATTTGCCTGAGCTTGCGCCTACAGATTTTATTGAAGCACCAAAAAAATTAGAGTTGGGTGGCGAAGCGGTTGAGATTTTGTACGGTATCGGTGACCATCCTGATTCATCGGTGGTGTGGGTGCCATCTGCCAAAACAGTGATTGCGGGTGATGTGATTTTTAACAAAACCCATGCGTTTTTTGGCGACCACAACAATGTGCCTGCATGGATTGAGTTGGTTGAACGGATTCAAAAGCTCAAGCCAGAAGTTGTGGTGGCAGGGCATTCTAAAACTTTAAACCCATCTGGCGCGCTGGTTGGGCAGCAGTTGGCGTGGCTCAAAGACTTGAACGCCGCCATGAAAGTGAATGATAGTTGGCAATATGTGAAAGCTGAAATGGTGAAAAAATACCCAGATTATGCGAATGATTTTATTTTTGAATTTTCGTACGGTGTTAGAAAACCCAAAATGAAGTAAAAAATACGCGCTCAACAAGAGCGCGTTTTTATTTCGTCCACGTTTGCGCCAACTCAGCCCAGCCGCTCGCGCCCAAGCGCTCCATGGTTTGAATATTGGCCTCAAAAATTGCATCGGCTTGTGGAAAGGCCTTGACGGCGCGATCAATGCTCGATTCGCGCAGTAAATGCAGCATGGGATACGGCGCGCGGTTGGTGGCGTTGGAAATGTCGTCGGCATCGGTTTGGTCAAACTGAAAGTGCGGGTGAAAGCTGGCAATTTGTAATGTGCCTTGGTAACCCAGTTGTTGCAAGGCCATGTCGGCAATGGTCAAAAAATCGTTGTAATCCAAAAAATCAGTGAGCACATCGGGGTGAATCAGCAAGGTGGTATCGGTTTGTGCGGCGGGTGTGTTGGCCAAGTATTGTAGCTGCGTGCACAACTCGTCAAATAACGCATCAACGCTGGTTGCGGCGCTCACAACGTAGTGGATTTGATTTTTCACATGCGCCGCTTTGGCAAATGGGCATAAATTAAGCCCAATCACGGCTTGGGTGAGCCAAGTTTGGGTGTTTTGAATAATGGTTTGTGTGTTCATAATAAGTTGATTTATGCGTTGTCTATCCACCACAAAATGGTGAGTGAGGCGTTGGGGGCATCGGACAGCGCGTCGCGCAAGGTGTCGATGATTGGGAACAATGTTTTTTGTTGGCCGCTTTGGCTGCGTATGAGCCACGCTTGCGCAATTTGCGCGCTGGCGTTGGCGCGCTCATTCACAATGTCAAATAATGCGTCTAAGTTGCCGCCAAAGTAGTCTGGAAATGCGCCGCGTTGGGCGATGAGGTTTAATGCATCGCTTTGGCTGGTGAGGTGGCGCAGGTCAAATGTGAGGATGTCGCAAGCGGTGTTGCGCACGCAGGCGGCAAGGCTGGCGGGCAGTTGCGCGGAGTCGATTGTGGTGAGTTTGCCTAAAATGAGGTTGTTCATCGATGACTCCTTGATTATTCTTTGATGCGATAAAAGCTGCGGTAATGGTCGGCGGTGTAATAATACTCGCCGCCGCTGGCAAAATCACCCGTGTTGCCGCGCCCAGCGATGATGCGTCGTGCGCCGCGCGTGTTGGCGTTGGGCGTGACGACGGTGTATTCTTGATAATACCCACGTGGCTGGGTGGGTAAAATCCGCTCGCGGTTTTGGAAGGGTTGCGCGTCTTGTTTGTACGCAAATGTGCCGTGTGTTTTGATGCGTTTGAGGACGTCTCGGGCTTCGGGTGGCAGTTGGTTGACGTCAATCGAGCCAATGCCGTTGGCGGCTTTGGGTGATTTTTCAGCGGTTGTGGTGTTGCTGATGGTTGGGGTGGTTTTGGGTTGCACGGGTTGGCGCAGATGCGTGCAGGCGGCAACCACGGCCAAAGTGATTAAAATGCCTAAAATCAGGCTTTGCCAATTGATGCGTTTCATGCGGAATCCTTTTGATTTTGAATGGCGCAAATGTATCACAAAATGCGTGTCGATTCAGCACGCCAAGGCTGGCACGAATGCGCAAAACCATTTATAGTGCTGGGCTGTCAATTGATGGGTTGGCAGGCATGAATGCCCGCTCTACCTTAATTGACCCGCCAAACAAATGAAAGAAATCAGTCAGAATGAACAGTCAAATTAAAATCCGTGGTGCGCGCACGCACAACCTGAAAAATATCTCCTTAGATTTACCGCGCCAAAAATTGGTGGTGATTACGGGGTTGTCTGGTTCGGGTAAGTCCAGCCTTGCGTTTGATACGCTGTATGCCGAGGGGCAGCGCCGCTATGTGGAAAGTTTGTCCGCTTATGCGCGCCAATTTTTGCAGATGATGGAAAAACCCGATGTGGATTTGATTGAGGGTTTGTCGCCTGCGATTTCGATTGAGCAAAAAGCCACCAGCCACAATCCGCGCTCGACCGTTGGAACGGTGACGGAGATTCATGATTATTTGCGGCTGTTGTTTGCGCGGGTGGGCACGCCGTATTGCCCAGAACATCAACTGCCGCTGGCATCGCAAACGGTGTCGCAAATGGTGGATGCGGTGCTGGCGCAGCCTGAGGGCACAAAACTCATGCTGCTCGCGCCAGTGGTGGCGAATAAAAAAGGCACGCATGAGGATTTGTTTGCGAGCATGCAGGCGCAAGGTTTTGTGCGGTTTCGGGTGCGTTCGGGCGGCGGCACAACCAAAATCGCCGTGCCACAAATTTATGACATTGACAGCTTGCCCACGTTGAAAAAAACCGATAAACATTCGATTGAAGTCGTGGTTGACCGTGTCAAAGTGGGCGGCGACATCAAGCAACGGCTGGCGGAAAGTTTTGAAACCGCGTTGCGGCTCGCCGATGGGCGGGCGTTGGTGGTGGATATGGATACGAATGCGGAGCAGTTGTTTAGCGCGAAGTTTGCTTGCCCTGTGAACGGTTGTGGTTTTGGTTTGTCTGAACTTGAACCGCGCTTGTTTTCGTTTAACAATCCGATGGGCGCGTGTCCTGATTGCGACGGCTTGGGCGTGAAAAGCTTTTTTGACCCCAAACGCGTGATTGCGCAACCGTTGCTCTCGATTGGTGAGGGCGCGATTAAGGGCTGGGATAAGCGCAACGCGTATTCATACGCCATGATGCAGGGTTTGGCGGCGTTTTATGATTTTGACATTGACCAGCCGTTTGGCGAAGTGGCACAAGAGGCGCAGGAAAAAGTGCTGTACGGCTCGGGGCGACAAGTGTTGCCGTTTACGTATATTTCTGACCGTGGCCGCGCGGTGGTGCGCGAACACACGTTTGAAGGCGTGATTCCTAATTTGGAACGGCGCTACAAAGAAACCGATTCGATGAGCATTCGCGAGGAGTTGTCTAAATTGCAAAACGTGCATTCGTGCCCAACCTGCAACGGCACGCGCCTGCGTGAATCTGCGCGCAATGTGCGCGTGGGCGACGGCGACACGGCGCGGATGTTGCACGAAATCGCGCGTTTGCCGCTGGGGGAATCGTTGGCGTATTTTCAAGCCATCTTGTTTTCGGGCGCGAAAAAAGAAATTGCCGATAAAATTATTAAAGAAGTCGTGGCGCGTTTGTCATTTTTAAACAACGTTGGGCTCAATTACCTGTCACTTGACCGAAGTTCGGACACGTTGTCGGGCGGCGAGGCGCAGCGGATTCGCCTTGCATCGCAAATTGGCTCGGGTTTAACGGGCGTGATGTACGTGCTGGATGAGCCGTCGATTGGCTTGCATCAGCGCGACAATGACCGCTTGATTGGTACGCTCAAGCATCTGCGCGACCTTGATAATTCAGTGATTGTGGTGGAACACGACGAAGACATGATACGCGCGGCCGATTATGTGGTGGATATGGGGCCAGGCGCGGGCGAGCATGGCGGCGTGATTGTGGCGCAAGGCACGCCTTTGCAAGTGGAGCATCACCCCGATTCGCCGACGGGGCAATTTTTGTCAGGGCGCAGACGGATTGAAGTGCCTGCCACGCGCAAAGCGGCCACTGAACACGAATTGGTCATACGCGGCGCGTCGGGCAATAACCTTAAAAACGTCGATTTGCATTTGCCCGTTGGCTTGATGACGTGCGTGGCGGGCGTGTCGGGTTCGGGTAAGTCAACCTTGATTAACGAGACACTGTACCTTGCCGCCGCGCAAAAAATCAACCGCGCCAGCACCGAGCCTGCGCCGTATGTGAGCATTGAAGGGCTGGCGCATTTTGACAAAGTGGTTAACGTTGACCAAGCCCCGATTGGGCGCACGCCGCGCTCCAATCCCGCCACGTACACGGGCTTGTTTACGCCGATTCGTGAATTATTTGCGGAAGTGCCAACCGCCAAAGAGCGCGGTTATCAGCCCGGCCGATTCTCATTTAACGTCAAAGGTGGGCGCTGTGAGGCGTGCCAAGGCGACGGCGTGATTAAGGTGGAAATGCATTTTTTACCCGACGTGTATGTGCCGTGCGACTTGTGTCACGGCAAACGCTACAACCGCGAAACACTCGATGTGCAATACAAAGGCAGCAATATTCAAGAGGTTTTGGCTATGACGGTGGAGCAAGCGCACGCGTTTTTTAGCGCGATTCCCACGATTGCGCGTAAGCTCAAAACCTTGCTCGACGTGGGTTTGGGCTACATCACGCTCGGCCAATCTGCCACAACGTTATCGGGCGGCGAAGCGCAACGCGTCAAACTCGCGCTTGAATTGTCCAAACGCGACACGGGGCGCACGTTGTATATTTTGGACGAACCGACCACGGGTTTGCATTTTGCGGACATTGAATTGTTACTCGGCGTGATTAACAAACTCTCAGCGCATGGCAACACCGTGGTGATTATTGAACACAATTTGGATGTGATTAAAACCGCCGATTGGGTGATTGATATGGGACCCGAAGGCGGTTCAGGCGGCGGCCAAATTATTGCGCAAGGCACGCCAGAGTCGGTGGCAAAAAACAAAAAAAGCGTGACGGGGCAATATTTGGCGCCGTTGCTGAAGGTGAAAAAATCCGTTACGGTTAAAAATATGTAGGGTTTTTGAGTTGGTGTGGTGAATTTGATTTATACTTTCACATCAAACCACTCCTTTTAATCTACCTTTATGGCGACAATATGAAAAAAATTACCGTTGGGCTCATCGCTCTTTTGACCTGTTTGAACTTATTTGCAGCTGGCAATGACGCCGCGCTTGAGCGTGCTTTGGAAGCTGCTGATAAGGCCGCAACACGTGGCCCCGCCACCGTTGAGATTGCAGGTCAAGCGAGCTTGACTGTGCCAAAAGGCTTTGAGTTTGTCCCTAAGCTGCAAGCGGATGCGTTGATGAAAGCCATGGGCAACAGCACATCGCCTGAATTGAAAGGTGTTTTGCTTAACCCTGAGGGCAATGGTTTTTATACGGTTGAGCATGTTCAGGATGGTTACGTTAAAGACGATGACGCAAAAGATTTGGATCCAAAAGATATTTTGGAAAGTTACACTGAAGGCACCAAAAAGGGCAACACAGAACGCGTAAAAGCAGGTTTCCCCGCAATGGAAATTGGTGGCTGGTCACAAAAACCTGCGTATGATGCAGCGAGCCGTCGTTTGACATGGGCGCTTTTGGTGCGCGATGAAGGTATGCCAGCGGGTGCAGAGGATGGGGTGAACTATGAAACGCGAATTTTAGGGCGTGATGGTTACATCAGCATGACTTGGGTGACCGATGCTGCTGATTTAAATGCAGCGGGCAAAGCCGATGCAGATAAAATCACGGCGGGCGTGCAATATTTGCCGGGCAAAACTTACGCTGATTTCAATGAGGCAAATGGCGACAAAGTGGCTGAATACGGTTTGGCTGCGCTGATTTTGGGTGTGGGTGCGAAAAAGTTGGGTTTGTTTGCGCTGATTGCAGGCTTTTTTGCAAAATTTGCTAAGGTTGGCTTGCTGGCGGTTGTAGGCTTGTTTGCTGGATTTAAGAAGTTTTTTGCAGGCAAAAGTAAGCCTGCTGCAGCGGCTGAGCCCGCGCCAGAGGCAAAAACGAGTGACGCTGCGCAAGGTGAATTGAGGGATACCTCTAAACTGTAAAGGCCGAACGCTTTGACAACAAAAAACCCTTGGCTTTGCCAAGGGTTTTTTGTTGTCATTCACCATGTGCAATTTGTAATTTGCAAGTGGTGAATATGAACGAATGAGTGAGCGAACGAATCAACGAATCAACACATAAGCGCATCGATTGAGGTTAGCGCTTGCAGTTAATCGGAAAAGATTTTTTGTTTACGTCGCCACCCAGCATAATCAACTCTTTGTCAGTTAGGCGCACGACGAGCGCTGAATTTTCACGGCCAATCATGCTTTGATAGTTCTGTTGCTGTAGCGAGCCTATCGTATTGGCCAGCGGGCTTTTGGGGTCGTACGCCACATTGACGGTGCGAATGGTTTCGAACATCCGCTTCTCTGCGGCATCATAGCGCCATTGGCTTGTTGATTCTATTTGCATTGGCAGTGCGTCGCCGTTGTTGAGTGTGACTTCAACGGTGGCGTTGCTTTTGACTGTGCCATTGGCAAGGTAGTTGCTTTTCTCCACAATAGAATGTGTCATGTTTGGTGAGGGTATAGAGGTCGTGCACACCCAATCGCCGAGAATGTTTTTTGCTTCATTCCCTTTAATTATAGACTGCGCTTGTGCTTGATTTGCTTGGGCGCTGATGGCGATCAGCGCGGCCGCTAAGATTTTAGTCGTGTGTTTCATATTTCTCCTAATGAGTGGTCAATGGTGATTGTTTAATTTACGGCCTAAAATTAAGGCGCTTCATAAAAAATATAGTTGGTTGAGTAGTCGCTAATTTCAAAATAAACTTTTTTCTCACCTGGATCAACTTTGCCGTTCAGGTTTAAATCGATTTTGCCTGAGCCGTAACGATACGGGCGCGGTAGCTTGTCTTCTGTTCCCTGTGCGGTAGAGATTTTATCGACCTCTAAAAAGCGCTTGACCAAGGTTGGCCCTGCGTAAATTTCAAGAACGCCGTTCACGCCCGTAAAATTCTGAACGTCGCGACCAATTTTGTTTTGGCTCTCTTGGGTGCAAGATGTCAAAGCCAAAGCCGCCACAATCAATGCCGCCGTTTTTTTGTAGAACATATCTTTCTCCTAAAAAGTAGCGGTGCAACCGCATTGCCGGCCATTATACGGCAAGGTTTGGCTGGGTTTTTAAAAGCATGGGGTTTTTAGGGAATTTGCAACAAAAAATCAGCCATTGGCTGGTTTTTTGTTGCAACGTCTAAGTGACACGTGAGCGCAGCGTGTGAAACCATGCGTGAAGTGGGCTTAAAACGGAATGTCGTCATCCAAATCATCCACTGGCGGCGCTTTTGGGCGCGCTGGGCTTGCGGCGGGTGCGCTGCGCGGTGCGGACGGTGCTGATGGCGCGTCGTATGGTTCGCTGCCACCACCTGTTGAGGCACGGCCGCCGAGCATTTGCATTTGGTCGCCGATGATTTCGGTGGTGTATTTTTCAACGCCTGCGTTGTCGGTCCATTTGCGGGTGCGTAAACGGCCTTCGATGTAAACCGATGAGCCTTTTTTGAGGTATTCGCCGGCGATTTCGGCCAAACGGTTAAAAAATACCACGCGGTGCCATTCGGTGGTTTCTTTTTTCTCGCCGGTGTTTTTGTCTTTATAGCTGTCTGTGGTGGCCACAGAAATGTTGGTGATTGCGTCGTTGTTGGCGGTGTAGCGGACTTCTGGGTCACGTCCGAGGTTGCCGACGAGGATAACTTTATTGATAGATGCCATGATAATTCCTTATGTACATGAGATTGATTTGAGTGCGCCACGGCTACAAAAGTGAGCGGCGTGATTGTACCGTTTTTTAATTGGGCTGTGCCAGATTTGCGGCCATTTCTTGCACCAAAATCCACGGCTTGACCACCACTGACCACAGCGTGGCATTGGCCTTAAGCCATTGCAATGCTTGTGCGTCGGACACGGCGCTGAGCTGGCCTGCGTCAAGCCATGCTTTGACGGCGGCGCTGTTGTCTTGGGATATTTGGACGGCGACATCCACCATGTCAAGGTTGGCTGCGACAAAATAAACCGCGCCTGAGGCAAAAAAGCGTTCTAATTCTTTCCATGTAATTGGCGCGGTTTCAAGGTTGAGTTTGGCGTGTAAAAGGGTGTTGTCTGTTTGGGTCATTTATTGTTGCGCTTGTGTGAAGCGGCTTTGGCGCCGCGTTTAAAAATAATGGATTGGTAAAATGCGGTCATGTTTAGGGCGCGAGCCGCACAATCTGCCACGCGCCGTCTACCAAACGGTACGCCACGCGGTCATGCAGGCGGGAGGCGCGGCCTTGCCAAAATTCAACGTAGGTTGGCTTTAAAATATAGCCGCCCCAATGTGGTGGGCGCGGCGGCTCGTCGCCAAACTCCGCCGCATAGTGCGCTAAGTTGGTTTCTAAAACCTCACGGCTGGTGATGATGTCGCTTTGCGGCGAGCTCCATGCGCCCAAGCGGCTGTTGACGGGGCGGCTGTGATAATACGCATCTGATTCTGCCGCCGATACGCGTTCAACCACGCCTTCAAAGCGCACTTGGCGCTCCAACGGCTGCCAAAAAAACAGCAGCGCGGCTTGTGCGTTGTGTAATAAATCGGCGCCTTTGCGGCTTTGGTAGTTGGTGAACCACACCACGCCATCATTGCGTGCCTCTTTGATGAGCACAATTCGGGCGGAGGGTTGGCCGGCGGCATTGACGGTTGCCAGTGTCATGGCGTTTGGTTCGGCGACTTGGGCGTTTTGCGCCTCGCCAAACCATTGCGCAAATTGGCTGAGTGGATTGGGCAGCACGTCATTTTCAGACAATTCTGCGTTTAAGTAGTCTTGGCGCAGCGCGCTTAAATCAAGCATAAAACCCCTTTTTTGAATGGCGGATGTGGCCGCAAAAAGCATCGCAAAACTTGCCGCCAAATTATACCGCCTCCCGCGCCAATTGCGCAGTCAAATCTGATGCGAATGTCAGTCAATTTAAAATCCGAGACGTCGTCAGCCAACTGTCAGAAAAGAGCGGCACAATCAGCGCACCACAAAGATGGTCGACCCATATGATTATTTACCAAGGAGACTTTATGAACCACGCTGCTTTATACCACCCGCCCAGCGCATTGAGCGCCAACGCTGCGATTTCTTCCATGCCAGATTATCAAGCGCTGTGCGATGAGGCGAATCGCGATTACGAAGGTTTTTGGGCGCGGCTTGCGCGTGAAAATATTGAGTGGCGCACGCCTTTTACGCAAATTCTTGATGAATCAAATGCGCCGTTTTACCGCTGGTTTGCCGATGGCACGCTCAATGCGTCTTATAACTGCCTTGACCGCCACGTGTTTGCGGGGCGGGGCGACAAAATCGCGCTGCGGTATGAGTCAGACGCGGGCGAGGTAAGCTTGATTTCATACGCGCAATTGCTGGCGCGTGTGTGCAAAATGGCCAATGCGCTCAAGTCATGCGGCGTGGTCAAAGGCGATCGCGTGATGATTTACATGCCCATGTCGGTGGAGGGAATTGTGGCGATGCAGGCGTGTGCGCGGATTGGCGCGATTCACAGCGTGGTGTTTGGCGGGTTCTCGGCCAAAGCGCTGCACGACAGAATTTTAGACGTGGGCGCGGTGATGGTGATTACGTCAGATGAGCAAATGCGCGGCGGCAACAATTTGCCACTCAAGGCCACAGTGAACGACGCGTTGGCTTATGGCGGCTGCGAAGCGATTCACACCGTGTTGGTCAATCGGCGCACGGGCGCGGTTTTGCCTGCCAATGCGGTGGATGTGGCGCTTGAACCGCTGTTAGAGGCTCAAAGCGATGTGTGCGAACCTGCTTGGGTTGAGGCCGAACATCCGTTGTTTATTTTGTATACCTCTGGCTCAACGGGCGCGCCCAAAGGGATTGTGCACAGCACGGGCGGCTACATGATGTGGGCGACGCAAACCATGAAATGGACGTTTGACATTAAGCAAAGCGATGTCTTTTGGTGTACCGCTGATATTGGTTGGATTACGGGGCACACGTATGTGTGTTACGGGCCTTTGTCGGCGGGCGCAACGCAAATTGTGTTTGAGGGCATTCCGACCTATCCAGATGCAGGACGGTTTTGGCGCATGATTGAGCAGCATCAATGCACGATTTTTTATACCGCGCCCACCGCCATTCGTGCCTTGATTAAAGCGGCCGAAATGGCGCCGATTGCGCACCCCAATCAGTCTGATTTATCCAGTTTGCGTATTTTGGGTTCAGTGGGTGAGCCCATCAATCCAGAAGCGTGGCAGTGGTATCACAAGAATATTGGTGGCGCGCAATGCCCAATCGCGGACACGTTTTGGCAAACCGAAACCGGCGGCCATGTGATTGCGCCAATGCCCGGTGCAACCCCGCTCACACCGGGTTCATGCACGTTGCCCTTGCCGGGTATTCAAGCGGCGATTGTGGATGATGTTTCTGGGCAGGATGTTGAGGCGGGGATTGGCGGCGTGTTGGTGATTAAGCGCCCTTGGCCTGCGATGCTGCGCACTATTTGGGGCAATCCTGAACGCTATCAAAAAGGCTATTACCCCGCTGAGCTGGGCGGCACGTATTATTTGGCGGGCGATGGCGCGATTTGCCATCCTGATACGGGCTACTTTCAAATCACGGGTCGGATTGATGATGTGCTCAATATTTCTGGCCACCGCATGGGCACAGCCGAAATTGAATCGGCATTCGTGTCGCATCCTTTGGTGGCGGAAGCGGCGATTGTGGGCAAGCCTGATGAGATTACGGGTGAATCGATTTGCGCGTTTGTGGTGTTAAAACGCAGTCTGCCCGAAGGCGATGAAGCGGTTCAAATCGCCGCTGAGTTGCGTGCGTGGGTGCGCAAAGAAATTGGCCCGATTGCCACGCCAAAAGAAATCCGCTTTGGCGACAACTTACCCAAAACCCGTTCAGGCAAAATCATGCGCCGCTTGCTGCGCGTGCTTGCCAAAAATGAAGCCATCACGCAGGATGTGTCGACCTTAGAAAATCCCGCGATTTTGGAGCAGCTTAAGCGCAGTTGTTAAGCATGGCGTAACGGTTAAGGTTGCGCGGTTGTATGTGCTTTGATTGCGCTGCGTCAGTTACGCAACATCAGTTGCTAAACATCAAAAGCACGGTTTTGATAATCAAACCGTGCTTTTGTTCGCCTGTTATGGGTTGGCTCATGTAAAGTGCGCCTTTGCAGCTCGGCGATGTACAAGCGGTTGCGCTGACATCCTGTGTTTAAGTTCTGCGCTGCAAGCCAAAACGCTCCCCATCTAAGTCCCCTAATTAGTCAGTTGACCACCATGCAAACCGCTCTTTTACTCCTAAAATTCGCCCCAGCCTTTGCTTATATTGGCGCGGGCGTGATTGCCAAACGGTATTTTTCGCTCTCGCAAGCCAAAGTGGCGCAGCTGCTTTTTTATGTGTTTGTGCCGTTGGTGGTTTTTAAGGGCGCGCTGTTGTCGGACACCGCGTCTTTTTTTCTGTACATCGCGCTGTCGTTTGGCATCAGCTTGGCTATGGGGCTTTTGGCTGGTTGTTACCGCAAGTGGTTTGGGGCGCAATTAAATGTGGGTGTGTTGCGCTGTACGTTTTCTTATTTCAATATTGGCTGGTTTGGAATTCCGATTGTGTATGCGCTGTATGGCGAGGCTGCGGCAATTGTGATGACGGGGTTGTACGTGGGCGGTATGTTGTTTGGGAATACGGTTGGTTTTTTGTGGGTGACGGATGGGCACGGCAGCGGTGGTGTGCTTAAAAAGCTGAGTAAAATCCCGGCGCTGTATGCGATGGCTTTGGGGTTTGCGTTGCACTTTAGCCCAATTCTGCCAGTGCTTTCCAGTCAGGCTTGGTTGATGCAGGGCTTGGCGTTTGGTACGGTTGCTACTTCGGTTTTGGGCATGGGTTTGGTGGGCATGAGTGTGGCGGATGTGTCGCATCGTGCGGTTGCTTGGCGTAACGTCGCCGCGCTGCTTGGTTTGCGTTTATTGACTGGTGTGGTTTTGGTTGGGCTTGTTGCATTAACCGTGCATTATTCTGGGTTGTTGCAGCCTCTTGCTATTGAGGTTTTGTGTTTGTTGCCTATTTTGCCGATTGCGGCAAATCTTTTGGTTTTTACTACTCAAACCAAAAGCGATGGTACGTTTGTGGGTGTGATTTTGTTGGCTTCAACTGTTTTGTCCTGCGTGTTGTTTGCCGTGTTGCAACTGGTTGGGGGCGTGTAAGGTGGCGTCTACTTAAAATCAGCCGCGCCAAAAGCCGCGCAAACCTTTATAATCTCGGATTGTTTAATTTTAAAGAAATATTATGTCTCAATATGTTTTGGTTCATGGCGCATGGCATGGCGCTTGGTGTTGGAAATACATTTTGCCGATTCTGCGCGCTCAAGGTCATGAGGTGCACACGGTGAGTTTGACTGGCGTTGGCGAACGCGCTCATTTGCTTGATGAAAAAGTGAACTTGCGCACCCACATCGAGGATGTTTTGGCGGTGATTCGGGCCGAAGAACTCACCAACGTGATTTTGGTTGGGCACAGTTACGCAGGGATTGTGATTACAGGCGTGGCCGATGAGTTGCTCGAGCAGTCGCAGCACCCGCTCAAACATTTGGTTTATCTGGACGCCGTAACGCCGCACAATGGCGAGTCGTGGAGCTCGCGTCACCCCCCCGAAATTCGTGAAGCACGGATTGCCAGCGCCGCCGAAGAGGGCGGTTTGGCGTTGCCGGTGTCGGACGCTGCGTTCTTTGGTTTGACGGGTGAGAATTTGGCGTGGGTGAATCGCCGTATGACGCCGCAGCCGTTTGCGGTTTATCAAGATCCGCTTAATTTCAACGCGCCGCGCGTGGCGGGGATTCCGCGCACATTCATTGATTGCACTACCCCTGCGCTTAAAACCATGGCGATTATGCGTGAGCGCGTGCGCCGTGAAAAAAACTGGCGCGTGGTCGAAATAGAAACCGGTCATGACGGCATGATTAGCGCGCCAGATGAAGTGGGCGCGGCGTTACTGGCCGTGGCCGAATAATACAAAGGAATATTATGTGGATTGAAGTGATTATCAGCGTGCCGCAACAGCACACAGAGGCCTTGTCTGATGCGCTCATGGAAACCGGCGCGCTTTCGGTGGCGGTTGAGGATGAATGGGCGGATACGGATGCAGAGCAGCCGTTGTATGGCGAACCGGGTTTAGAGCCAAGTACCAACGCATGGGCGCAATCGCGCTTGGTGGTGTTGATTGAGCCTGAAACGGATGTTGATGAAATGCTTCATGCAGCGTGCGAAGCGCTTGCACTGGAAGTGCCCGCTTACACCACGCGCAAAGTTGAGGCGCAAGACTGGGTGCGTTTGACCCAAAGTCAGTTTGAGCCCATCAGCATTACCGATAATTTATGGATTGTGCCCACGTGGCATGAAGCGCACGAGCAGGACAATCGGATTAATTTACGCCTCGATCCAGGTTTGGCGTTTGGCACGGGCAGCCACCCAACCACGCGCTTGTGCCTGCAATGGCTGGCGGCAGAATTGCCTAAAAACAGCACGGTGCTTGATTATGGTTGCGGCAGCGGTATTTTGGCGATTGCGGCCAAAAAACTCGGCGCAGGCGATGTGTTGGGGACAGATATTGATGAGCAAGCCGTGCAAAGCGCGGTTGATAATGCGCTGGCCAACGAGACCAGCGCGCATTTTGTTTTGCCCGACGCCATGCCTTCTGGCACGCATTATGACGTGGTGGTGGCCAATATTTTGTCCAATCCCCTTAAAATTTTAGCGCCTGCGTTGGTGGGCTACGTTGCGCAAGGCGGGCATTTGGTTTTGTCTGGGATTTTGGAGTGCCAAACCGATGAGCTGATTGCCGCTTACGCACCTTATTTAAAAATGCATGTGTGGCGCACGGATGATGGCTGGATTTGCCTCACTGGTCAAAAGCCAGTTTCAGTTTAACAAGCGCCGCTGCTATTTATCGTCGTCCGACCAATTGCAGTTTGATTTTTCACCTGAAAGGAGTCTGTAATGTCCAATATTTCTCAAGAAAAAGTCCTCTCCGTGCATCACTGGAATGACACATTGTTCAGCTTCACCTGCACCCGCGATGCGGGCGCACGTTTCATCAATGGCCAATTTGTGATGATTGGTTTGGAAGTGGATGGCCGCCCGTTGATGCGCGCCTATTCGATTGTGAGCGCCAACTACGAAGAAACCCTCGAGTTTTACTCAATCAAAGTTCCCAATGGCCCGCTCACTTCGCGCTTGCAGCACTTAAAGGTGGGTGATGAGATTTTGGTCAGTAAAAAAGCCACCGGCACATTGGTGCAAGACAATTTATTGGCGGGTAAAAATCTGTATTTGTTTGCCACAGGCACAGGTTTGGCGCCGTTCATGTCGATTATCAAAGACCCAGAAGTGTATGAGCGCTATGAAAAAGTGGTGCTGATTCACGGCGTGCGCGAAGTCAGCGAGCTGGGCTATCAAGACTTTATCGAGAACGAATTGCCGAACAATGAATTTTTTGGTGAAGAAGTTCGTGAAAAATTGATTTATTACCCAACCGTGACCCGTGAAGCCTTTCGCAATCAAGGCCGCTTAACTGATTTAATCAAAAGTGGTCAATTGGCGGCGGACATTGGCTTGCCGCAAATGAGTCCAGAAAATGACCGTGTCTTGATTTGCGGCTCACCTTCTATGCTCAAAGAAAGCAGCGAAATGCTCGATGAAATGGGGTTCGTTGAATCGCCGCGTATGGGTGAGCCCGGTCATTACGCAATTGAACGCGCATTTGTTGAAAAATAACCCGGTTCAAATATGTCGTTCATTGCGCACCAAGATTCACTAAAAGTAGATAAAATCTGCCAAAAGCCATTAAATTCACTTTTAATGGCTTTTTGCGCGCATGATGCGTATTTGAAATGACTCAAAATAAAATCGTGTTCCCCGTGTCGCGTGTGGGCATGGTGTAAAATGCAACCATCATTTTTGTCGGTTACATCCCAAATCAATCAAGAGAATCTATCATGTTTATTATCAATAGTTTGAAATCAAATCGCCTGATTTTGGGGGTCGCATTGCTGCTCACGCTGTGCTACAACTGGGCATTTTTTTGGCATGTCAATCAGGTTTATCCTGCGTTTGGTGGACAAATGGGCTTTTTTGTGTCGTTGGGTATTTTGGTTTTTGCGGTCATGGCGCTTATTTTGAGTTTGCTGTGTGTTGCCCGCGCCACCAAGCCGGTTTTAATTATTTTTGTTGTGAGTGCTGCGTTTGCCGCGTATTACATGGACACGTTTGATGTGATTATTGACAAGCTCATGATTCAAAACGTGGCGCAAACCAGCGTGAAAGAAGCGGGTGATTTGTTTACGGGCAAATTGGTGTTGTACGGCGTTGGCTTGGGGTTTTTGCCTGCTTTGGTCTTGTATCGCATGCGCTTGCCTGTGTTGTCGTGGCGCCAAGGTTTGGTGCAGCGCCTCGTTTTGATCCTCGCTTTATTGGTGGTTGTGGCCAGCCAAGCCGTGATTTTTTCCCAAAATTACGCCTCGTTTTTTCGTGAACAAAAAACCATGCGCTATTACATAAATCCGCTCAAGCCGATTTATTCGGCCTTTACCTTTGCCAACGGTCTGATTGAGCGTGCGCCTGCGCAAGTTGAGGCTTTGGGGCGTGATGCGGTGATTTCGGCAACCGATGTTAATCGCGAACTCGTCATCCTTGTTGTGGGCGAAACCGCTCGCTGGGACAGGTTTTCTTTAAATGGCTACAGCAAGCCGACCAACCCATTATTGGCAACAGAAAAAGTCGTTAGCTTTTCTAATTTCGCCTCGTGCGGCACCAGCACCGCGGTGTCTGTGCCATGTATGTTTTCGCCGTTTGGGCGTGATACGTTTAGCGACAAAAAATTCAAATCTTCTGAAAACGTGCTCGATGTGCTGGCTCACGCAGGCGTTACGGTGCTGTGGCGGGACAATAATTCGGACTCCAAAGGTGTGGCCATTCGGCCAAACAATGTGACTTATCAAGATTACAAAACCGCGCCCACCAATACCCTTTGTGATATTGAATGCCGAGATGAAGGCATGTTGGTGGGGCTTGAAGAATTCATTAATCAGCATCCCACGGGTGATATTACGATTGTCCTGCACCAAATGGGCAGTCACGGGCCTGCGTATTACAAACGTTATCCCGCTGCTTTTGAGCAGTTTAAGCCAGCGTGCCAAAATAACTTATTAGAAAAATGCAGTGTGGAGGAAATCTCAAATGCTTACGACAACACGATTTTGTACACGGATAATTTTTTGTCTAAAGTGATTGCGTTCCTTAAAGGCAATACCCCCAAGTTTGAAGCCGCCATGTTTTATGTGAGCGATCACGGTGAGTCTTTGGGTGAAAAAGGGGTGTTTTTACATGGCATGCCTTATGCCATCGCGCCAGAATCGCAAACCCATGTGGGCGCAATTATGTGGCTGTCCGATAACTTTATGTCCGATAACCTTAAAGGGGTTTCTTTTGAGGCGCTCAAGGCAAAAGAGCATGTGCCTTATACGCACGATAACTTGTTTCACACCTTGTTGGGCATGATGGAGATTGAATCCAAGGATTACAATCCCAAGCTGGATATTTTAAAGTTGCATTAAAACGGTGCTAATGGCCGTTTTATTTTACGTTGGAGGTTTTATGTCGGATGAGAATCAAGCGCTCGCACCTGTGATTGCATGTGTACAGATGGTGTCGGGTACGTCGGTGTTGGATAATTTGGCACGTGCGGCGCAAGGGATTTTGCAGGCGGCGCAAAAAGGTGCGCAGATTGTGGTGCTGCCGGAATATTTTTGTCTGATGGGCGCGCATGACCGCGATAAATTGGCGATTGCCGAACCCTTTAACCCGCAGCCTGAACCGCAACACGCGCCGATTCAGGCTTTTTTGCGTGAACAAGCCATGGCGCATGGCGTGTATTTGATTGGCGGCACGATTGCGTTGCGCAGCGCGGATGCCGCAAAGGTGCTCAACACGTGTTTGGTGTACGCGCCATCGGGTGCGCTTGAGGCGCGGTATGACAAAATTCATTTGTTTGGCTTTCAAAATGGTGCGGAGTCTTATGCTGAGGCCGATACGATTGAGGCAGGCGGTGTGAGTCAAAACCCAATTTGGCAAAGTCCTTGGGGCAATATTGGTTTGGCGGTTTGTTATGATTTGCGCTTTCCTGAGTTTTTCCGTCAACACAATGTGCTCGCTTGGGTGCTGGTGGCGGCTTTTACGCACACGACGGGGCAGGCGCATTGGGCGGTGTTGCTGCGGGCGCGGGCGATTGAAAATCAATGTTATGTGGTGGCTTGTGGCCAAGGCGGTTTGCATGAAAATGGGCGCCACACCTTTGGGCACAGCATGGTGATTGATGCGTGGGGTGTGGTGCAAACTGAGCTGAGCGAGGGCGCAGGTGTTGTGATTGCGCCGCTGCCAGTTGGGCGCAATGAGCGCGTGCGCACGAGTTTGCCTGCTTTGCGGCATCGGGTGATTTTTTCATGAGGGCACTGGCCTTTGTGTGGCGGCGTTGGTGGTTGCGCTATCCGCTGATGTTGGGTGGTTTGGGGTTTGGGCTGTATTTGGCTGTGTGGCTTATGATTGCGCAGCGTGCGTATGCGAGGCTGGCGCAAGAGCCTGTTGCCTCTGATGTGGTGTTGGTGCTGGGCAATCGGGCGTATTTGCATGGCGCGCCCAATCCATGTTTGGCTGGGCGGGTTGGGCGAGGTGTGGATTTAATGAACGCTGGGCTGGGTGCGCAGCTGATGATGACGGGCGGGGTGGATGTTGAAGATGGGCGGATTGAATCTGCCGAGATGGCGCTGGCTGCGGCACGTTTTGGCTGGCGAGGTGCGGTGTTACAAGAGTCGCGCTCGACGTCGAGCGTGGAGAATTTGCGCTGGAGCGGGGCTTTGCTCAAAAACCAGTCGCCTGCCGTGCGCAGCGTGACGGTTGTGTCCGATCCGTATCATTTGTGGCGTGTGCAAAAATTGGTTGAGGCTGGGCATTTGGGCGGCTGGTTGGCGGATTCAAATGTGCGGTATGCGGCCGCGCATAGCGACTGCTGGGATACGTACGGTATGTTTTTTAAGGGCGCGCTGCGCGAGCCTTTGGCGATTGTGGATAATTGGGTGGCGGGCGCGTTTTCGCCTGTCGATTGAGGCGGCGCTGGGGTTTGGCTGAAAGGCAGTGGGCATGCGTGGTTTGATTTTAAAGCTTCACAGATTCAGTCTCGAGGTGTCACACAAAAAATAATGCCTACATGTTACATCTTAAGCGCTGGGGGCTAGATGTAAGATGTCATAAGTTCTTATTTTGGGAGGGATGTCATGAATACGCAACAGATTGATGTCACCAATTTTATGCACGCAACGCTTGCGAACTGGGTTGAGATTGCTCGGGAAGTATTTGAGGCGAAGCAATTGCTTGGCACCACGCATTACACCAGCGCGTCTGGCTCTGTCTATTTTGAGCTTGGCGGCGTTATGTACCGCCAGTCTGACCATTGGAATGCGTGTGTGGCTGATTGCGCATGGTTTTTGGATGGTAAAACCATTTCGCGTCTAACGTACGGTCAGTGCTCGCTGGTTGACTTTAAGCCGATGGCGCTTGCCTGTGCGCAACCGCTGGGTTTGAGTGACAACAGTATGGCGGGCTTTGCGCATATTTTACAAAAACGTGCCGCCGAGCCCAGCCGCGCGCATGATAAAAATGACGAAACGCTGGGATAAAATGGCCGCGAATATGTGCAAAAAGGGTAAAAAGCCTTTCATTTTGTGGGGACTTTACGCTACAATGTTGGGGTTATTTGCGCGCGGGTTTGCGTGCAGTCAGCAGTAAAATTGTATTTTTCAACCTAAATCAAAAAAGGGGTCGTTATGAACGATCAACAAGATAAAAATCAACCGATGGATTCTGAACGCCGCAATCTACTCATTGCAACGGGTGGCTTGAGCGCGGTCGGCGCGGTCGCATTTGCCGTGCCGCTGGTCAGCAGTTTTGCACCATCTGAAAAAGCCAAAGCAGCGGGTGGCGCAGTCGAAGTCGATATTTCAGACATTAAACCCGGTGAGCAAAAAGTCGTTGAATGGCGCGGTAAGCCCGTGTGGATTTTGCGCAGAACGCCCGAGATGACTGAATCGCTTAAAGCGGCCAATGATTTGGTGGCAGACAAAGACTCCCAAAAACCGTACACCATGCCTTTGCCAAGCTATTGTGCGAACGAATATCGCTGTCGGCCAGAACACAAAGATGTGATGGTGATGGTGGGCGTTTGCTCACATTTGGGTTGCTCACCTGAAGGCAAGTTTAAATCAGGCGCACAGCCTTCGTTGCCTGATAACTGGCCGGGCGGGTATTTGTGTCCTTGCCACGGCTCGCAGTTTGATTTGGCTGGCCGCGTATTTAAAAACAAACCTGCGCCAACCAATTTGGATGTGCCGCCGTATATGTTTTTGTCTGACACAAAATTGGTGATTGGTAAAGACGAGAAAGGTGAGGCATAAAATGGCTGATTACAATACAAATAAAACCGAATCAACCGGCGCAATGGGCTGGGTTGATGACCGTTTTCCATTGTCTAAAATGGTCAAAGAACACATGACCGAATACTACGCACCCAAAAACTTTAACGTTTGGTACATTTTTGGCGTGTTGTCGATGGTTGTACTGGTGATTCAAATCGTTACAGGTATTTTCCTTGTGATGAATTACAAACCTGACGCGAGCTTGGTGGGCGGGATTCCTGTTGCTTTTGCCAGCGTTGAATACATTATGCGCGAAGTGCCAGGCGGCAAATACATCCGCTTGATGCACTCAACAGGCGCATCCATGTTTTTTGTGGTGGTTTATTTACACATGTTCCGTGGGCTTTTGTACGGCTCTTACAAAAAACCGCGCGAGTTGGTGTGGATTTTTGGCTGCTTGATTTTCTTGGCCTTGATGGCCGAAGCGTTTATGGGGTATTTGTTGCCTTGGGGGCAAATGTCGTTTTGGGGCGCGCAAGTGATTGTGAACTTGTTCTCCGCCATTCCATTGGTCGGCCCTGATTTGGCGCTGTTGATTCGCGGCGACTTCGTGGTTGGTGGTGCAACACTGAATCGCTTTTTTGCCTTGCATGTGATTGCGGTGCCGCTGGTTTTGCTTGGTTTGGTGGTTGCACACATTCTTGCATTGCATGAAGTGGGCTCAAACAATCCCGATGGCGTTGAAATCAAAAAACTCAAAAACGACAAAGGTATTCCGCTTGATGGCATTCCGTTCCACCCGTATTACTCGGTGCACGACTTTTTTGGTATTACCGTGTTTTTGCTGATTTTCTTTGCGATTGTGTTTTTTGCACCAACCATGGGCGGCTATTTCCTTGAATACAATAATTACGTTCAAGCCGATCCGCTCAAAACCCCGCTGCATATTGCGCCTGTTTGGTATTTCACGCCGTTTTACTCAATGTTGCGTGCGGTGACTGACCCGATGAAATATGTGTTTATGGCGTTGATTTTGTTGTCGGCAATCATGAATTATGCCCGTGGCAGAATGCCTGAACGAAGCAAAGTTAAAGTGGTGGTGGGCGCGGTTCTTTTGACTGGCTTCATGTTCTTTACTGAATCAAAATTTTGGGGTGTTTTGGTCATGGGTGCGGCGATTGTGACCTTGGTGTTCTTGCCGTGGCTTGATCGCTCGCCAGTTAAATCAATGCGCTACCGTCCAAAATGGCATTTTGCTTTGTTGATGTGTTTTGTGGTGAACTTCGCTGTGTTGGGCTATTTGGGGGTTGCGCCAACCACGACCATGGGCGGCTTGGTGTCGCAAGTAGGTACCTTGTTTTATTTTGGCTACTTGTTCCTAATGCCTTGGTGGTCATCTGTGGGCAAATTTGACTTGGATGACACGGCGCAAGACGACTTTAAACCCGTGCCTGAACGCGTCACCTTCACGCCGCACTAATAAGAGGTTTTATCATGTTAAAAGAAAAATTTGTAGAGTTCTTCCCGTTTGTGGCTTATTTAAGTTTGGGCGCATTTGCATTCATGTTAATTGCCGCCACGCTCGCGTTGTTGTTTTTTAAACCTCAGACTGCAAAAGAGCAAGCGTCAAAAAGCACCGCTTGGACGCTGACTTTGGCGTTGGGGGCTTTGGCCGCAGGTGCTTTGGGTTATTACTTAATGGCAGCGTACGATTACCCAAAAATGGCCTTTAAGGTTGCGGCAGCGCTGGTTTATGCGATTGCCTTTGCGGCGGGTGGCAGCTTGTCTGTTACGGCGGGTGTGCGTAAAACCATGATGAAGTCTCTTTATGGTTTGGTTGCAACCATGTTTGCAGCAATTTTGTTCTTGATGCAATTTGGTGGGCATGAAGCTGAAAACCGTGAATTTAAAGTTGACTTGAGCGATGAGAAACGCTTGCAACATGGCGCAGCGGTGTTTCGTGATTACTGCTTAAGCTGCCATGGGTTGGCGTTGGTTCGCACCAATCAGATGCTTAAATTGGGTTTGTCAAAAGAGCAGCTTGAAGCAACCATGCTCACGTCTGTTGACAAAATCGGTGAGCCAATGCACGTGGCAATGCGCTCCGAGGATGCCAAAGTTTGGTTTGGCGCAGCGCCACCAGATTTGTCGCTTGAGGCTTCTGCCAAAAAACCCGAGTGGATTTATTCTTATTTAACGGGTTTTTATAAAGACGATGAGCGTCCAACGGGCTGGAACAATATTGCCTTTGATAAAGTCGCGATGCCGCATGTGCTTTGGCTTGAACAAGGTGTACAAACGCTGACTGAAGAAGGTCGCAAAAAAGAGCCCGCGCACCGTACACACGAAGACTTGGTGTTAACCACGCCAGGTTTGCAAGGGGCTGAAGACTTTGACAGAACTGCCGCAGATGTGACCAATTTCTTGGTTTGGGCATCTGAGCCTGACCAAAATCAGCGCAAGCAAATTGGGGTTGGTGTGATGTTGTTCTTAGCGTTGTTGTCGTTTGTTGCATTTAAACTCAGTAAAAATTACTGGAAAGACATTCGCTAAATAGTAATATTTACCAAAAAGGCAAGCAGCGCTTGCCTTTTTCTGTTGAAAACGGCACACTACTGGGCGATGCCTGAATCCGCTGTGATATTGGTGGCTGGTGCTGAGTTTTATTGAATATGATTGAATATTAAGGATTTTATTATGATGGTTTTGTACTCTGGCACAACGTGCCCTTTTTCCCAACGTTGCCGCTTCGTGCTGTTTGAAAAAGGCATGGACTTTGAAGTGCGCGATGTTGATTTGTTTCAAAAACCAGACGACATCATGATGATGAATCCGTATGGTCAATTGCCGATTTTGGTTGACCGCGAATTGGTGTTGTATGAGTCAAACATCATTAATGAGTACATTGATGAGCGTTTTCCGCACCCGCAACTCATGCCCGCTGACCCTGTGATGCGGGCGCGTGTGCGCTTGATGTTGTTGACGTTTGAGCGCGAGTTGTTCATTCATGTTCAGTGCTTAGAAACCGCGAGCCGCCAAGCCGAACATGCCGCTGCCGCCAAACACATTGCAGACCAGCTCACGCAATTGGCGCCGATTTTTGCACACAACAAATACATGCTGGGCGATGATTTTACAATGCCTGATATTGCATTGGCGCCGCTGTTGTGGCGTTTGGAACACTACGGCATTGTGTTGCCAAAATCAGCTGCACCTTTGTCTAAATATGCGGAACGGATTTTTTCGCGGCCCAAGTTTATTGAAGCATTGACGCCGTCCGAAAAAGTGATGCGCCGTTAATTATCTTTGGGGGTTTTTATGTCAGATGCAAGCACGCAAAAGCCGTATTTGATTCGGGCGTTGTGGGAATGGTGTCAGGATCAAGGGCAAACGCCACAAATTGCCGTCAAAATTAACGCGCAAACCAATGTGCCACAAGGCTACGATGAGAATGGCCAAATTGTACTCGATGTGAGTTCTGAAGCCACGCAAGATTTGGTGATGGACAATGAGTGGATTCGCTTTCAAGCACGTTTTGGTGCGACGGCGCATCAGATTGATGTGCCCGTCTCGCAGGTGATGGCAGTTTTTGCTGCTGAGTCTGGTGGCGGCATGGGGTTTGAAGTGAGCGATGATGCCCCTGCGCCTGCGGTTGCGCCTGAACCCGTTGAGCCTGTGGCAAAAAGAACCGGTAGTCCTTTGAAGCTTGTGAAGTGATGGGCTGCTTTTTGAGTGGGTTTGATGTTTGATATTTGATGTTAAATATGAAATATCAGAAATCAGAAATCAGATAAAAACTCAGCATGGATTGAGCAAAATAACCGCAATTTTTGCGGTTATTTTGCTATCTGTGCGGTGCGAACGGGTTGTATCGGGTAAAATCCGCGTTTGGTTTCATGACTGTTTTTTGAGAAAAGAGTGACGTATGCGGGTGATTAGTGCCAATTTAAATGGGATTCGTGCTGCCACGACCAAAGGCTTTTTGAACTGGATGGCGGCGCAAGCAGCTGATATTGTTTGTGTGCAAGAGTTGAAGGCGCAAGCGGCGGATTTGAGTGATGACATGCGTGCGCCTGCTGGCTTGACTGGGTATTTTCAGTACGCGCAAAAAAAGGGTTACAGCGGTGTGGGCTTGTACAGCCGCGTGCAGCCTGATGAGGTGGTTGTGGGGTTTGACGGTGGCGAGTTTGATTTTGAAGGGCGCTATGTTGAGGCGCGTTTTGGTTCATTGTCGGTGATCAGTGTGTATTTTCCGTCTGGCTCATCCGCGCCTGAGCGCCAAGAGGCCAAGTTTCGATTTTTGGCCGTATTTTTGCCGCACATTGCGGCATTGCGCCAAGCGGGGCGGGAGCTGTTGATTTGTGGGGATGTGAACATTGCGCACCAAGAAATTGACCTCAAAAACTGGAAGGGCAATTTAAAGAACTCTGGTTTTTTGCCTGAAGAGCGCGCTTGGTTGAGCCAGTTTTTGGCCGATGTTGATTTAAAAGACGTGTACCGCGAGCTTGAACCAGAAACGCATCAATACACGTGGTGGAGCAATCGCGGGCAAGCCCGTGCGAATAATGTGGGTTGGCGGATTGATTATCAGCTCGCTTCAAGCACGCTGGCAGCCCGTGCGGTGCGCACGTTTGTGTTCACCGATGAGAAGTTTTCTGACCACGCGCCTGTGGTGGTGGATTACGATTTTAGTCTGGTTTGATTTTATTTTGAAAGTGGCTTATGTCAACAACACAAGATGTGGCTGAACGGCCGTGGTACGAACTGATTTTGACTCGAAAAATGCTCATTTGCATTTTTTTGGGCTTTAGCTCGGGTTTGCCTTTGTATTTGATTTTAAATTTATTGCCTGCGTGGCTGCGCTCGGAGGGTCTTAATTTAAAAACGATTGCGGTTTTTTCTTTGATTCAATTGCCGTATACCTGGAAGTTTTTATGGTCGCCGTTGATGGATAGATTTGGGCTAATCCCAAACTTTGGGCGGCGCAGAAGCTGGATGCTGGTAACGCAAGTGCTTTTGTTTGCTGCAATTGTGGGCTATGCGGCATTTAACCCTGCGTTGGATATTACCGTTATTGCGGTGTTGTCGACGTTGATTGCGTTCTTTTCTGCCAGCCAAGATATTGTGATTGATGCGTATCGCAGGGAGATTTTGACTGATCGGGAACTGGGCTTGGGCAATAGCGTGCATGTGAACGCTTATCGCTTGGCCAGTTTGGTGCCTGGATCGCTGTCTTTGATTTTGGCCGATCATTTCCCTTGGTCAATGGTGTTTGTGATTACGGCATTGTTTATGTTGCCTGGGATTGTTTTAACTTTTTGCATTGCTGAGCCTCAGGTTTCTGGTTTGCCTAAAACCCTGCGCCAGTCTGTGGTTGAGCCGTTTCATGAGTTTTTGACCCGTAAAGGTTGGCGCAATGCGCTGTGGGTGTTGGGCTTTATTTTGCTGTACAAATTGGGTGATAGCATGGCAACCGCTTTGGCGACGCCCTTTTATTTGGACATGCATTTTAGTAAAACCGATATTGGCGCGATTGCCAAAGGAAGTGGTTTGGTCATGCAAATTGTGGGGGCTTTTATTGGTGGCATTTGGATGCTTAAACTGGGGATTAACCGAGGTTTGTGGTTGTTTGGCGTGGTGCAGATGGTGTCGATTTTGGGGTTTGCATGGCTTGCCCATGCGGGGCCTTTTGATGTGATTGGCGCGGCTGAACGGAGCATGCTGGCGGTTGTTATTGGTTTTGAAGCGTTGGGCGTTGGTTTGGGTACTGCGGCTTTTGTGGCTTATATGGCGCGTGAAACCAATCCAGCATTTACCGCAACGCAGCTTGCTTTGTTTACCAGTATTGCGGCTGTGCCACGCTCGGTGATTAATGCGACAACGGGGAGCATGATTGAGGCGCTGGGCTGGGAGCATTTCTTTTATGTGTGTACCGCTTTGGCGATTCCTGGGATGTTGGCTTTGTATAAAGTTGCGCCTTGGCGAGATGCGAAGTAAATTGCTCGCAAAGAATTACAAAAAGCACGCTGTTTAAGCGTGTTTTTTGTGGCTTGTTGCGTCTGGGGATTTGCGTTTAATTCATCATTTGGCTGTATTTTAGCTCAAGTTCAACGCGTTTTTTGAGGTAGGCGATTTCAAAAATGGGTTGGCCTGTGTAGGTGTAGGCTTGTTTGAAGGCGTCGCATGCGAGCAGGTCTAGGCGGAAATAATCATTGTGGTTGACGATGTCAAGGCACAGTGGGCCGTAGCTTGAGTCAAATGCGATGGTTTTAAATGGTTGGGTTGCTAAAATCAATGAGGCGATGCGTTCTTGCAAAAACACCTTCATTGGCGCTTGTGGGCGTCCACCATATTCGGTCAAGTTGCTTAAGCTTTTGGCGTAATCGTCTTCGCCTTCTTCGGCGATTGCGAATAAGGATTCGCCCAGTTTGAGCCATTGACGCCAAAAAGCGGGTTTGGCGACGATGTAGTTGCCAAAGACGCTGTTTTGGCTGTGATTGACCAGTTTGGTTAAGTCAACGTCAACGTCTGAACGGTCGCATAGTTCTTGGGCTGCGGGCATTAAGCCTGCGTGGTAGCGCTCGCCTTGTTCAAATACGTTGCGATAAAATGCGGTGTGGCTCCAAACGGGGGAGAACAAAAATGCGTCTACATTTGGATGAAATGTTTCGCGAATGAAGTCAAATACGTGGCTGGAGGTTAAGCCTGTTTTTTCGGTAAATTTGGGTGAAAAAAAACCGTAATACGCGTTGTCGTCGAGCTTGTTTTTTTGTAAAAACTTGCGGATGGGCCAGTATTCGTACCAGTCTTTTAGGCCATTTGTGTTGTCTAATGGCAGAAAACCTTTGTCGAGTTGCGCTTGTGTTTCGTCACTGTAATAAATTTGGTGGATGTAAATTTGGGTGGCCATGTGTGTGTTCTATTTGATTTGTCAAATGGTGTGCGCTTGGTTGCGCGGCTTTATGTGTCGCGTTGGGAATTGTAGCAGCAAATATGTCGGTTTCTACGGGCTGGGCGGTGTTTTGTGGATTTGTGTGGAAAAAGTTGAAGTTGAAAAAGCACCGTTTGTGGCGCGGTGCTTTGGGTTGATTGGGGTTTTGAATCAAAAATTGAATCAAATTTTGATTGGCGGACTCAATTCTCGATTCAATCTTTAATTAAACTTTCGGTTCAGTAACCCATGCTTTCCGCCGAATAGCCTGATTCTTCGTGGCTGGAAATATCAATCCCTTGTAATTCTTCGGATTTAGACACGCGCAGCCCAATCACCAAATCAATCGCTTTGAGAATAATAAAAGTGGTGATGGCTGCGTACACAATGGTTGCGCCGACTGCGATGAATTGGATTTTGACCTGCTCCAATACGGGTTTGGCTGCATCGCCAAGGGTTGAGAATGCAAATGCGCCTGTGGCAATTGCGCCGATAATCCCTGCCACGCCGTGACATGCAAATACGTCTAACACATCATCAACGCGGAACATTTTTTTGTTTTGTACCGCCAAGAAGCTGCCGCTTGCGCCCAACACGCCAATCAAGATTGCATAGGCTGGGCTGACCAAACCTGCGGCGGGCGTAATTGCAACCAAGCCGACGACTGCGCCCGTTGCTGCGCCGACTGCGCTCATGGCGTGGTGTGAGATTTTTTCCCAAATCAACCATGTCATCATGGCTGCGGCTGTGCCAATTTGGGTAGTGAGGATGGCCAAACCTGCTGTGCCATTCGCGCCCAGCGCGCTGCCTGCATTAAAACCAAACCAGCCAAACCACAACAAGCCTGCGCCGAGCATGACGAATGGGATGTTGTGCGGAATCGCTTTTTGGCGCGTTGATGGCAAGCGCGGGCCCAATACGGCTGCGGCAACCAGAGCCGAAATCCCCGCGTTGATGTGCACCACGGTGCCACCTGCAAAATCGAGTGCGCCCAGTTGAAACAACCAGCCTTTTGCGTCCCATACCCAATGTGCGATTGGGCTGTAAACCACCAAAGACCACAGCGCGATGAACACCAAATACGCGCTGAATTTCATGCGGTCAACCAATGCGCCGCTGATCAAAGCGACCGCAATAATTGCGAAAGTGGCTTGAAACAGCACAAATAAATACTTGGGAATGCCGTGGCCTGCTTCAAACGTGAGATAGAGTGTGTTCATGTCCATGCCATTGAGCATGGCGTTGTTCAAGCTGCCAACGTATGCGCCCATTGGTTCGTCGCCAAATGCAATTGAGAAACCCGCTGCCACCCAAACCAGCGTGACCACGCCCATGGCGGTGACGGACATCATCATGGTGTTGAGTACGCTTTTGCTGCGCGAGAGGCCGCCGTAAAAAAACGCCAGCGCGGGGGTCATTAATAAAACCAGTGCGGCGCAAATCAGCATAAATGCGGTGTCGCCTCGGTCAAGTACCAGCGGCACTTCTGGCGCTGCGGCAGCAACCGCTTGCGCGGCTTCTTGGGCGTGGGCAGCGCCTGCGGCCAAGCTCAGAACAAGTGGGGTTAAAAATCGTTTCATGGTAAATCCTTTGTAAACGTAATGCGCCAATTGGCAAGGTTAAGTGATTTGGGTGGTTGTGCAAAACGCTTTAAATGGCGCCGTGTGGGTCGGTCTGAATTGGGGTGACTGCGCTGTAGTCTTGCTCTTGGGTGCGGATTCTGATGACGCGCTCAAGTGGTTGGACAAAAATTTTGCCGTCGCCGACTTCGCCCGTTTGGGCGTGCTGGCAAATTGCTTGGATGGTGGGCTCTAAAAAAGCGGTGCTGATGGCGATTTTGAGCTCGACTTTTTCATGAAACGTGCTTGAGACGACTTGGCCGCGATAATGGGCGTGCAAATTATGCTCGCCGCCGTGGCCGGCAATTTTGCCCACGCTCATGCCAGTAACGCCCAGCTCGAATAAGGCGGCTTTGACGTCGGCCAGTTTTTCTGGGCGAATGATGGCGGTAACGAGTTTCATGCGGACTCCTTTTATGGGCTGAAAAATGATTTCGAGCCGATTTTGCACCAAAATAAACGCGGTGTAAAGTGGCGCATTGGTGCTGTAAGTTATTGTTATTGTTGGTGAAACATCATAAATGCTGCGATTTGGTGCGAAGCGGCTTTTGGGTGAAACGGTTTGCCCTGTTTTGGTGCAAATGCGAGCCTGTCTGCTTTGTTCTTTAAAAATCCCCCCTGTTTTGGTGCAAAAAGCGCATGCATTTTTTTATGAAAAAGATTGGCTGTCATGTGGATTTTTTGTCCTTTGTGCCAAATAACCATGTGTTGGTGGCGTAAAAATGTGAGAAAATACTCGATGGTTTTTTGTTGCTCGCTGTCTGGTCGATGCAGACGTTATCCCAAAGGATGCTATGTTGCGTTTAGATGATTTGCTTGATTTTTTTGACCGAGGCACGATTGCGCGCAGTCAATCGTATGTGGTTGATATTCGGCCAGAGCGGATTCGGGACGTGTCGTATTCGGACGGCATGGCTTTTAGCGCCACTATTTATGGGGCGCGGCGCTATGAGACGACGGTTGCGTATGACGAAAGTGGCATTTTGAATGCGTATTGCAGTTGCCCAGTGGGCAACGCGTGCAAACACGCGGCGGCGCTGGTTCAGGCGGCTTTTCGAGCCAATTTGTTGCCACTTGGCGGTGGCCGCATGGCGCCGTTTGAGGGGGCGCAAAAAATAACGCTTACGGCACAGGAGCGCTCAGCAAAAGAGTGGATGTCGCAATTATCAAATACGGCCAAGGAGCTGAGCAATCAAATGCATTTAACAAGCAATCATTTAGACAAAACGTCACCTTTTATTTACATTTTGCAGCCTTTGGCAAGTTATTCGCCGCGTGAGCTTAATGTGGTGATGCAGCGGGTTCGGCGCCTAAAAGATGGCAGCATTGCTGCGGCCAAGAGTTGGTCTGAATATTACAAAGCTGATTATGATGACAAAGTTCCTGCGCTGGACCGACGTTTAATTGGCGCATTGCACGCGCAACAGCGCGCAAATATTTCACCGATGTTGTTTGGCCGTATGCAAATTAATGGTTTTCCAATGCAGTATTTGCTGGAAATCGCACAAACTGGCCGCTTTTATTGGCTCAACCATCATGAGCGGTCAATCCAATGGCAAGACGAGTCGTATACGCTCGATTTTATTTGGACAGAAAACACGGGCGCCGATACGGCAAAGCTCAAAACCGTGTGGCGCGATGGCAGTGACACGATTATTAATGTGGCCGATGAGTTGATGTACCACATTCCGTCCGAGCCACCTGCGTATTTTGACTCCCGTACTGGGCACATGGGGCCGCTGCAAACCCGTTATCCACAAACGCTGCTCAACACGCTGCTTGATGCGCCCAATATTCCCCTGAGTTTGGCAAATGAGCTTGAGTCGATGCTCGATGCGCTGCCAAATGATATGGCGTTGCCAGCGCCGCAAGCGATGGCGCGCCCTGAGCATGCGGGGATTTGTCGGCCTGTGTTGGTGACCCAAACCCCGCCGCACTGGTGGCGGCCAAACGAGGCGGATGCGGTGCATGGTTTTGCCAAGGTCATGTTTGATTATGATGGCGGCACTGTGGCTTATACGCAGTCGGGCGAGTCTTTTAAAGGGACGGTTGATGGCGTAAAAGTCACACAGCTGCGCGACCGTGCGTTTGAGCGCGATGCGATTGAGGCGTTGTTGACCCAGATGCCTGATTTGAGAGTCAGCGAATTTCGGATGCAAGATGGCGAGAGCCGTCCGTTTGTCGATGTGCTCAATGCGCCGTTTGAGTGGTGGTTTGCCGCGCTCACGCAGCCAGAGTTTTTTGAAGACATTGGCTGGCGCGTGCGCCATGCGCCCAATAGCCCGCTCAATATTCACCGCGCCAGCGCGCCTGAAGTGGCTTTGAGCGAGCATGCGCAAGAGGGCAACGACTGGTTTAGCTTGGGCATGCACATTGAGGCAAACGGTTTGCGTTATAACTTGAGCGATTTGCTCGGCTCATTGGTTGAGGCGCAGCCTACCTTGCTTGATGCGCAAAAAATGGCGCTGATTGACGACGACGTGTATCTGTTTGCGCTGGCCAATAACGGCGTGAAAATTGCCTTGCGCATGGGCGACGTGCGGCCGATTTTGACTCATTTGGCCGATTTGTTTGGCCAAGCCAGCAGCGATGGTCAGGTGAAATTAGACCGCTATGATGCGATGCGTTTGCTCGAATTGCAGCACACCTTGGGCTTGGCATACAGCGGCTCATCCAAATTGCAAAAACTCATCGATGCGTTTCGCAATGGCCACGAAACCCAGTTGGCCGCGCCAAAAGGCTTTGCTGGGACGCTGCGCCCGTATCAAGAAAAAGGTTTGGCATGGCTGCAATTTTTGCGCGAATCTGAACACGGCGGGATTTTGGCCGACGACATGGGATTGGGCAAGACCGCACAGGCGCTGGCGCACATCTTGACCGAAAAAATCGCAGGGCGATTGGATTTGCCCGTTTTAATCGTTGCGCCCACCTCATTGATGCACAACTGGCGCACAGAAGCTGCGCGGTTTACGCCCGAATTAAAGGTGTTGGTTTTGCAAGGCATGGCGCGTTTTGAACTGTTTGAATCCATCAATGCGCATGATGTTGTTTTGACCACTTACCCACTTTTGCCGCGCGATGAGCAGGTTTTACTCGAACATCAATACCACATGGTGATTTTGGACGAAGCGCAAACCATCAAAAACCCAGTGGCCAAAGCCACCCAAGTGGCGCGCAAATTAGACACGCGTCACCGCCTGTGCTTGACGGGCACGCCGATGGAAAACCATTTGGGCGAGTTGTGGTCGCTGTACCATTTCTTGATGCCCGGTTTTCTGGGCAGCCAAGAATCGTTCAATAAACGCTTTCGCAACCCCATCGAAAAACAAGGCAGTTCCGCCGCCAGAAGCGCGCTCACCGCCCGCGCCCGCACATTTATGCTGCGCCGCCGCAAAACCGAAGTGGCCACAGAGTTGCCGCCCAAAACCACCACCGTGGTGCAAATTGACATGGGCAGCACGCAGCAAAAGCTGTACGAAGCCATCCGCGCCGCCATGCAAGCCAAGGTGCAACTGCAAATTGCCCAAAAAGGCTTTAAACGCAGCCACATCGAAATCTTGGACGCGCTGCTCAAGCTGCGCCAAGTCTGCTGTCACCCATCATTGCTTAAATTGGACAGCGTCAAAAAAGACGTGGAATCAGCCAAACTCAAGGCGCTGCTCGAAATGGTGGTTGAAATGGTGGCTGAAGGCCGCCGCATCCTGATTTTTTCGCAATTTACCAGCATGCTCAGCCTGATAGAGGCCGCTTTAATCGAACGCAAAATTGATTTGGTCAAACTCACCGGCCAAACCAAACAACGCGCCGAAGTGATAGACGCGTTTCAAAATGGCGACATCCCCGTATTTTTAATCAGCCTAAAAGCAGGCGGCGTGGGGCTCAACCTCACCGCAGCCGACACGGTGATTCATTACGACCCATGGTGGAACCCCGCCGCAGAAGAGCAAGCCTCCGACCGCGCATGGCGGATTGGCCAAGACAAACCCGTGTTTGTGTACAAACTGATTATCGCAGGCAGCATTGAAGAGAAAATCATTGAAATGCAACAACGCAAAGCCGCGCTGACCAACAGCGTGTTGTCTGAGGACAATGAGCAAACGGTTAAATTCTCTGAAGATGATTTGGTGAATTTGTTGGCGCCGATTGGGTGAAAATACGGGCAAATTGTCAGTTGGCAACAAAAAGCCACTCAATGATTGAGTGGCTTTTTGTGTAGTAAAGAGTCGTGCTGTCGTTTTTAAGAGGTTTTCCTTGGGATTTTCCTTAGTTTGTCTATATTTGCACGCTGCTCTTTACAAATGTTGTCGCACTTTACGTGTGGTTGAGTCCAAAGATTTTGTGCGTTAAAAGCTGGGTTATTAAACTTTTCCTGCAAGTTATTGATGCTTGCCAACACTTGCTTGAGCTCTGTTTTGTTTCTAATGCCAAATGCTCTGTACGTCCTTGAGGCGCCCCCAAAGCCGTGAATGACTTCGTCTTCCAAATTGTCGACTTGTAAAAGAACGGTCACGCGATATTTCCGTTCTCGCAATAAAAGAAGATTGGCTTGAAATCTAGTAGCACAATTAGGGTTGTTGTGCAGATCCGCATCCACCATGAGTACAACCTCCGATTGTGGTGTGAAAGTCCTTAACTTTTCTTTGATGTCTTTTTCCCAGACATTAAACTCGGAAAAATTTCCTTCTAAATTAAGTGCCTCTTTTACGCGTCTTTCTGTTTTCCCCTCGCCAAGGTAGAATATTTTATTGGTCTTTTTCATCATGAAACTCAAGGTTATCGATTAAATCGGCGTTTGGGCGCGTTTTAAACACATCATTCTCAACATAAGAGCGTAATGTGCGATCGTTTTTGGTAAAAAAATGTTCTGGCTGAACCGCACTTACGCAACCCGCTTCACTGCGCACTAAAAACAAATAAGCGTGCGGGAGTAAGTTCATGTCCAGTACGTCCGTATTGTGTGTTGTGTAAAACAGTTGAGACTCCTCGCCAAGAATGCCAATCATCTTGTTCAAAATCGAGATTTCTAAGTCCGAGTGGACGTGCGCCATTTTTTCATCAAGGAAAAATGTCGTTGAGTATGGGCGCATTTTATCGAGTGATGAAATAAAATCGGCAACCTCAATTGCTTCATGCGTACCTTTTGATAGACGATCTTTGTTGGTGATGTCTTTGTTTGTCAAGTCAACTTGCACCGTGTCATTGTTCGCGAAAATGATCTTATAGGCTGATGGCGTATCTGGCTCATCGTCTGCGGACAAGGTTTTAATTTCTTTAATTGTTGGATCAAACGACATTAAAATTTTTTCTGTTGCGCCAACGTTAAAGCTATGGTTACTCAAATTGGGGAAGTCTTCAGTGTCTGTAAGGGAAATGGCATAGCGCCAAGACTGCACAACTGAGCTGTTTGCATTTTTAATCTCTTGCGCTAAATCAAGTGGAGAGGCGACGGGTGTGTCCGAGGCCTTGTATTCCTGTGTAGCCAATTTCGCTCTTGCTGTTCCTGCGCTGTCTCTTTTTGCAATAGGTATATGGCGGTGTTTATAGGATGAGAGCAGAACTTCTGTGTCCTTTTGCGCAAACTCAAGCCAAACCTCATGCAGAGTATCGCTCTCTGGTGTTACAAACTCAAGGCGCGCCGTCGCATGGGAATTTTTGTCATGAATTTTTAGCATATTTTGTGCAATGCGCCCCCGCAATACATTTTGAAGGCCGCATAAGGTTTTGCCAAGAGATGTTTTGCCCGTTGCATTAGCACCCGAAATGATACATAAACGTTTCACATGAAAAGCAGGGCTGTTTTTAAGGTATTCGTGATCAACCGTGTTTGCATTCCGTTTTTTTGGCAAAGTCATGTCAACAACAAGGTTGTTGAAACTATACAAATTGTTTAGTTCAAATTTGGTAAATAGCATAAAAGCCCCTTTGTTGGTTAAATTCCAATTCTTGGAAATTGTAACACTTGTGCGCACGCAAAGATAGGTTGCTTCTGATTCAATTTCACAACTGCTTTTTCAACTGATACAGCCAATCCAATGCCTCACGCGGGGTGAGTTCGTCGGGGTTTAAATTGGCAAATTCGGCCAATATTGGGTGCGGTTCAAACTCAACGGTTGCCGCCGCGTCGCTTTCAATTGGTGCGCTAAATAAATCAAATTGCGTGTGTTGGCTTTGTTGCGTTTCTAGTTGCGCCAAGTGTTTGCGGGCGGCGGCTATGACTGGGCGCGGTACGCCTGCGAGCTGGGCGACTTGTAGGCCGTAGCTTTTGCTGGCGGGGCCATCTTGGATTTGATGCAAAAACACAATCGCGTCGCGTTGCTCGACGGCGGCTAGGTGCATGTTTTTGACGTGTGCTTGCGTGTGCGCAAGCTGGGTGATTTCAAAATAATGGGTGGCAAATAGGGTGAGGCTTTTTTGGGTGTTGAGCAGTGATTGGGCAATCGCCATGGCGAGTGCGAGTCCGTCAAAAGTGGAGGTACCGCGCCCGATTTCGTCCATTAAAATCAAGCTGTTGGGGGTGGCGTGTTGCAAGATTTGCGCCGCTTCCGTCATCTCGACCATAAAGGTGGAGCGCCCGCCCGCCAAGTCGTCCGCCGCGCCGATGCGGGTAAATATGCGGTCTATCGGGCCGATTTGGGTGTGTTCGGCTGGGACAAAGCTGCCGCAATACGCGAGCAGGGTAATCAGTGCGACTTGGCGCATGAATGTGGATTTACCGCCCATATTGGGCCCTGTAATCACCCACAAACGCTCGTCGCTCGATAAATGACAATCGTTGGCGATGAATGGCGTGACTTGTTGCTCAACCACGGCGTGGCGGCCTTGGTTGATGTGAATGCAGGCGTGCGCGACCAGCTCGGGGCAGTGCCAGTTGAGCGTATAGGCGCGCTCGCTTAAATTGGCCAGCACGTCAATTTGCGCCACGGCTTGCGCGATGCGTTGTAAATGGGTCACGTAGGGTTGCAGGGCGAATACCAATTGGTCATACAAGTATTTTTCACGTGCCAAGGCGCGGTCTTTGGCGGACAGGGCTTTGTCTTCAAAGGCTTTGAGTTCGGGCGTGATGAAGCGCTCGGCGTTTTTGAGGGTTTGGCGGCGTTGGTAATCGAGCGGTAATGTGGCCTGAATCGCTTGCGCGGCGGTGAGTTCGATATAAAACCCATGCACGCGGTTGTATTCAACTTTGAGCGTGGCTATCCCTGTGCGCTCGCGCTCGCGTGCTTCGAGTTGGAGTAAAAATTCACCGCTGTTGGTTTGGAGGCTGCGCAATTCGTCCAGCTCGGCATCAAAGCCGTCCGCCATTACGCCGCCTTCGCGCACCACCACCGAAGGCTCGGTTTGTAAGGATGCTTGTAATAACTCGATGAGCGCGTGCGGGTGCGCAAGGTTGGCGTTGAGCTGGCGCAATAAATCGGCTTGCGCATCGGCAATATGTTGCTGCAATTGCGGCATGTTGAGTAATGAGTCGCGCAATGCAGCGAGTTCTTTGGGGCGCACCGATTGCAGGGCGATGCGCGAGCTGATGCGTTCAATGTCGTTCATGCCCAATAAAACAGGACGAATATTGGCGTGCAATCGCCCATTTTGGAGCTCAATCAAGGCGTTTTGGCGGGCGCGCACGTGGTTCACGTCGCGCAGTGGATGGTGCAGCCAGCGCTTGAGCAGGCGGGCGCCCATGCTGGTTGCGGTTTTGTCGAGTAATGAAAATAATGTGGGTGATTCTTGGCCGCGCAGGGTTTCGGTGATTTCTAGATTGCGCCGCGTTGCGGCGTCAAGGGTGAGGAATTGCTCACTGCGCACCACGTTTAGGCGCTGCAAATGCTTGAGCGCTTTGCCTTGCGTGTGTTGCGCATAGATAAGTAAGCCGTTAATCGCGCTCAAACCCACGCTCAAATGCTCCGCGTCCAGTTGCGCCAAATGCTGCTCGTTCATCTGCGCGAGCAAGGCGGCTTGGCCTTTGTCGGGGTTAAAATATTTGTCAGTCAACGGCGAGACAATCGCGCCGCTAAAGGCATCTGCGTATTGGGCTGCGAGTTTGTCGGACACCACAACTTCAGACGGGCGAATTTGCTCAAACCACGCGGGTGCGTCGGCGGCGGCGATTTCGGTCACATAAAAATCGCCGCTGGCCATATTGAGCCACGCCAAACCGATGTGTTTGGCAGCGCCCGTGCTGCGCTCGCTTAATGCCAGCAAATACGCGTCTGATGTGTCGGACAACAATGCCGCGTCAGATACCGTGCCAGGCGTGAGCACGCGCATGACTTTGCGTTCAACTGGGCCTTTGCCCGCGCCTACTTCGCCGATTTGTTCGCAAATGGCGACGGATTTGCCTAATTTAAGCAATTTGGCCAAATATTGCTCCGCCGCGTGATACGGCACGCCCGCCATTTTAATCGGCTCACCATTGCTCGAACCGCGCGCAGTTAGGCTGATGCCCAATAAACGCGAGGCTTCCACCGCGTCGTCAAAAAACAATTCATAAAAATCGCCCATGCGGTAAAACAATAAGGTGTGCGGATGGTCGGCCTTAATGTTTAAATACTGCGCCATCATTGGGGTGTGTTTGACTTGGCTCATACGGATTCTCTTTGGGTGTAAAAAAGGCGGGCAAAGCCCACCTTTTAGGATAATTGCAAGTGTTTACTCCGCCGCAAAGGCTTGTAAAACGGTTGGCAAAATTTTGGGTGACGCGGCAATGATGTTGCCGTTCATGTAGTCGCCTTCGCCTGATAAATCGGTGATTAAGCCGCCCGCTTCTTTGACCAACAACACGCCTGCGGCCACGTCCCAGTTTTTGAGACCCACGCCAATGCACGCGTCTAAATAACCTGCGGCAACATACGCCAAATCCAACGCCGCCGAGCCTGTGTGGCGCAAACCCGCCGCGTCCACGCGCAAGCGGTTTTGCAAATCAAGCAGCGACGGATTGGCTTTGAGTTCACGCACAGGAATGGCGTGCGCAATCAGCGCGTCGCTCAAACGCGTGCGTGACGACACGCGAATGCGGCGGTTGTTTAAAAACGCGCCTGCGCCGCGTGTGGCGGTGTACAAATCATTGTTGACGGGGTTGTAAATCAGCGCGTGTTCGAGTTTGCCCGCGTTTTCCAGCGCAATGCTGATGCAATAATGCGGAAAGCCATGAATGAAATTAGACGTGCCATCAATCGGGTCAACAATCCATTTGTACTGCGCTTTGGCATCGCCAGAAAAGCCCGATTCTTCACCCAAAAACGCGTGTTGCGGATACGCCGCCATCAACATGTCTTTGATGAGCTCTTCAGCGGCTTGGTCGATTTCGGTCACCATGTCTTGCGCGCCTTTGCGCCCGACTTTGACTTCATCAAGGTTTAAAGCAGCGCGGTTAATCACTTGCGCGGCAGCGCGGGCGGCGGCAAACGCCGTATTGAGCATGGGAGACATGGCAAACCTTAGGATAATTTTAATGAACAAAGACGAATTGTGTGGTTTTTGACCACGCCAAATCCGCAACCGCGCCATTTTACTGTATATTTGCGGTTTTTAATATCCTGATTGTTTGGATTTTTGAGAAAGTTGTGGGTTTTTGATTTGACCGTCAATGTGCGAATGAAGCAACGACGTGTAGGGCGGGCATTTATGCCCGCCGATGTAAACCACACAAGCGTTCCAATGGCGGGCATAAATGCCCGCCCTACTATTTTAAAATTAAGTTCAACATGCCAAATATCCAATTCACCCCCACCCACCAGCTCGCTCAAATCCGCATCATTTTGGTGCGCACCAGTCACCCTGGCAATGTGGGGCAAGTCGCTCGCGCCATGGCAAACATGGGGTTGGGTGAGTTGTACATCACCTCGCCGCGCTTTGCTGATATGTGTGCGCAGCCCGACGCGATTGCGCTGGCAAGTGGCGCGACGGATGTGTTGCAAAACGCGGTGATTGTGGATGATTTGGCCAGCGCATTGCAGGGTGTGAACTGCGCGTATGCGTTTAGTGCGCGCACGCGCGATTTGGCGCCGCCGTTGCGTACTTCGGGTGAGGCGGCGGCGGAGGTGGTGCAGCTATTTCGCGCTGCGCACAGTGCGGATTTGGCGCCGCCAAAGGTCGCATTTGTGTTTGGTGCTGAGCGCAGCGGTTTGGTGAATGATGAGGTGATGCAATGCCAGCGCCTGTGTCAAATTGAGGCGAACCCTGAATACAATTCGCTCAACCTTGCTCAAGCGGTGCAAGTGATGACGTACTCACTGCGCCAAGCCGCATTGCACGGCGATGTGGTTGCGCCTGTATCTGCGTTAAGTCAGCCCGTGATGCTGGACGCGGCGGATTTGCGCAAACACGAAGGCATGCTCGCGCATTGGGAGCAGATGTTGATTAAATTAGAGATGGTTGACCCAAATATTCCGACCGAAACCATGGCGCGTCTGCGGGCATTGTTTGCCCGTACGCAGTTGAGTGACAATGAGGTGAATTTTTTGCGCGGGATTGCGGGGGCGGTGTTGAAGGCTAAGTAGTGGAGGTTTTGAATGGTATTGAAAAACACCGCCTGCTTGGGCGGTGTTTGATTTTGTATCGTTTTTATTTAAGAAGGATGCGCGGGGCATAGCCTTTTGCGGCTTCTGAACCATCAAAAGGTACGATGGTGCCGTCTTTTTGGGTGACATACGCTTTATATTCAACCAGCGTGTCGCTCTTTTCTGGGTTTTTTGCAATGAATGGAAAGCGAATGACCTCGCCTGCTGTGGCACTGCCCTTATATACCACCTCAGTCACTTTCCCTTCTGGGTTTTTTATCAGCTCATAGCTCCAGCCTGATACAGGTTCTAAGTATAAGAACGTGACATTGCTTGGAATAACTAAGCGTACCTGAGTGATTGCACCGCTTGACACAGGTACAACCATTCTGAAAGTGTCAGATTTGTTTGAGATGCTTTCGATGGAATTGGCTTCGTTGCGAATGGTGACGTGCGCGAGAGTCTGAGTTGCTAGTGCTAAAAAAGGAATTAAAAGTAATTTTTTCATCTATTGCCCTTGGTTGTGTTATCGCAACGTGCGAATGTTTTTATTATAACAACGCTTTCGGGTGGGGTAAAGGGCGCTAAGTTAGTGCGCCCGAGCAAGCCATGGCTTTTAATGTTGCTTATTGTAGCGCGTCATTGTCATCGTATCGGCTTGCAAACTGTCCATAAAGCGTTGTGCCAATTGGGCGGAGGTGAAATGGTTCATTGAGGCTTGCGCTGAGGCAGCGTCGCGCCAATGCACAATCACCAACCAGTCGCCTTGTTCGGTTGCGGCCGATTCACGCGACAAAAAACCCGCTTGTTTTGAGACGTATTGCTTTTGCAATGCCGTGTCGATTTTTTTGAATTCGCTTACGCTGACGCTCGGTTTGAGTTTGAATGTCACGACTTCAATCACTTCTGAGCGTGAGTGTGCTGGCGGTTGCGCGTGCGCCAGTGGGCTAAACAGTATCGCAAGCGACAGAGCGGCGAGTAAAGGTTTGATAAATGACATAGGAGGTTTCTTTCTAAAAGTAAAGGCGGTTTATTTGCCTTTTGTCTAAAAATATCGTGATGTGAAATGCGCAAAGAGGTCGTTTGACGTTCTTTGCGCATCATGCAAAATGGCTGGCGGGTTTGATTAAAACTTGCCGTTGCTGTTTTTCCATGCGCTTTGTGCGGGAATTTCTTCAATTGTGTCCCAATGTTCAACGATTTTGCCGCCGCTTAAGCGGAATAAGTCATAAAACGCGACGTGTTTGTTTAAAAACGTGCCTTCGCTTACCGCGAGGACAAAGTTGCCTTGACCCAAAATTTTGTGGTTTTTGGTAAATGTCATGGGCATGCCTTGCTTTGCCAATTCGCCCAATGCCGCGCCCAAACCGCTCAGACCATCGGCCACCATTGGGTTGTGCTGAATGTATTCATGCTCGCCTGCACCAATGAATTGGTTGATTTTAGACATGTCGCCTTGGATTAAAATGGTTTGCACGAAGTCCGCCACAGTCGCTTTGTTGGCGTCGGTTTGGTCTAAATCGGTCACTTGGGTTGCGCCGTCAAATTGCGTGTGGCCGCTTGGGTTGGCAGGGGCGATTTCTTGTAAATTGTCCCAATGTTCAACGATTTGCCCGTTTTCAAAACGGAAAATGTCAAAGCCTGCTTTGGGGCCAAAAAAGTCATATTCGGTGTGCAATACCGCAAAATCGCCGTCTTGGAATGCCCGTTTGACGCTGGCTTTGGCGCTGCCCGCTGGTAAGGTTTGCATGACTGCGCCAAAACCTGCCAAGCCGTCGCCGACCGCAAGGTTGTGCTGAATGTATTTATTGGGGTTCACGTACGCGATTGGTGCGTGATCGCCTGTTTGAATGCTGCTGATTAAGGCGACTGCTTTGTCTTTGTTTGAGAGTGTCATGGTTGTGTCCTTGGTTTTTGCTTGGGTTGAGAAACCAGCGCAAATCATCAATGCGCCAGCCAGTAGTTTAAGTGCGTGTGTTTTTTTCATCATGTCCTTTCTGTAAACTTGATGCGCCATTGTAGGCAAATGGCTGCGTTTGTTGTAGGTCAGAGTTGCGCTAAAAATGGTATATATCGAACCTGCCTTTAAGTGATGGCTTGTTTTTTGAATTGCGACGGCGTCATGTGCGTGTGTTTTTTAAAAAATTTGACAAAATTGCTGTCGTCCTCAAAACCCAGCGCATATGCGAGCTGTTGGGTTTGGGTTTGATCCAGTACCAATCGGCGTTTGGCCTCTAAAACCACGTAATCGTCTATCAGTTGTTTGGCGGTTTTGTGGTGCGATAATTTGCATAAATGGTTGAGGTTTTTGTAACTGGTGTGGATTTGTTGGGCGTACCAGTTGGCATCGCGTGTGCGGTCATAATTGGCGCGCAGCGTGGTTAAAAACTGTTCCAATAAAACATTTTGGTTTTTCGATAAACCGCTCAAGCCGCTGGCTGGGCGGGCGCGATGCACCATGAGTAATAATGATGCGAATAAAAACAGGGCAATCAAAGGCGCAGGTTTTGGGTGCGTCAACTCAAAACTCAGCTCGTTGATGATGTTGTGCGCGCGGTGGTGAAAATCATCCTGCAAATTGACCACGGGCGCGGCGCCCGTTTGCCAAAAAATATCGCTGGGCAAGCGCACTTGTTCCTGCGCATGGTTCAAAAACGCTTGTGTGAACGCAATGATTTTTCCTTTTGGGGCGCTTAAAAAATCAAATGCGTGCACTTGTCCCTTTTGCATAAAAATAAAGCAATTGGCTTGATACGGATAATAGGTGAAGTCAATTAAATGCCTGCCGCGCGCCTGTTCAATATAAATTAAATGGTGAAAATCGACCCGATGCGGCGTTTGCAGTTGATGCGCCATGGTCTCTTGCGACAAAAACAAGGTGTTTAAATCGATCAACTCAAAGCCATCAAGCTGCGCTTTGTCGGGGTCAAAATCAATGAGTGGGATGTCGGTCATTTATAAGCCTTTGGCTGCCGCGTCGCGGTTAGGACGCATCTTTTAATGCCCGCTCAATCGCCCATTGCGCCGCCGCCATGCCAAAACTGGCGGTGACCATGACCGATGAGCCAAAACCTGCGCAGTTTAAGCCTTGTGGCGCGCCCGTGTTGTCAGGCGTTGCGTTGGGGAAGCGCACGTGTTCATCCGAATACAAGGTTGGCATATACAATTTGGGCGCGTGTTGGTTGGTGGACGCTTTCATTGCCGCAGCCCGCTCGGCGGGGCTGCGCTTAAATTTATCGCGCAATTGCTGGCGGATTTTTGCCAAAATCGGGTCTTGCACCGTGTGCGCCAAATCGGCAAACTGAATCCGCGTTGGGTCTGTTTTGCCGCCCGCCGCGCCGCATGTGAGCAAGGCTTGCTTGCGGCGACGGCAGTCTAATATCATGGCGAATTTGGCTTGAATTTGATCGGCGCAATCCAAAATAATCGCATCGTGCGGCAATAGATTTAAATGGTCTTTGTCCACAAAGTCATCCACCAAAACCAACTCGCACTCAGGGTTAATCTGCGCAATCCGTGCCGCCAATGCGTTGATTTTGCTCATGCCCAATGTGTCGGTCAAGGCCTGTACTTGGCGGTTGATGTTCGATTCGGCCACGTGGTCTGCGTCAATCAGGGTCAACTTGCCCACGCCACTGCGCGCCAGCGCCTCCACCGCCCAAGAACCCACGCCGCCCACGCCTACTACGCACACATGGGCGCGTTCGAGTTTGGTGCGGGTGTCGTCGCCGTATAGGCGGTTGAGGCTGGAGAAACGGCGGTTGAGGTCTGTCATGATGGATTTGTGTTGAAAAAACGCTATTTTATCTGAGTAATGCCAGTTTCGGTTGGCGCGCTATGCTTGGCATCTTATATTTAGTTGAATGATGCGGAGTTGTGCGTGGCTGCTTCTTTGAATCATTGAAGTTCGGAAGAAATTGTATGCAAAATCAGGTTGAGGTGCTAAAATTCGCAGCCGAATCGGTCTTCTTGTTGAAGCATGAGGCGCGTTTTCAATGGAATTTTTTATACAAATAGTAAAGGTAAATTATGAAACATATTTTAACCGCATCTTTTATTACCCTGTCTTTAGTGGGGTGTGCAACATCAGAGACGAGTAATGTACTTGAGTCCGTTAAAGTTGCCAGTGCGGCGAGCAATTACACGGGCGTAAAAACGCCGGTTTCTGTTGGTCAATTCAATAATCGTTCGAGCTATATGCGCGGCATTTTCTCGGATGAGACTGACAAACTGGGCAACCAGAGCAAGACCATTCTAGAGTCGCATCTACAGCAGACCGGTTATTTTTCTGTTTTAAATCGGACTAATTTGGATGAACTCAAGCAGGAAGCGGCTTTTTCAGGCAAGACTCAGGCAGTTAAGGCGGCACGCTATGTCGTGACGGGTGATGTGACTGAGTTTGGGCGCAAAGAGGTTGGCGATCAGCAGTTGTTTGGCATACTTGGGCGTGGAAAGACGCAAGTTGCTTACGCAAAAGTGAGTTTAAATGTTGTGAATACGCAGACTTCTGAAATTGTTGAGTCGGTTCAAGGTGCGGGTGAGTTTAAGTTGGGTGAGCGTGAAGTTCTGGGTTTTGGCTCGACCGCTTCGTATGATTCGACGTTGAACGGAAAGGTCTTGGACTTGGCAATCCGCGAAGCGGTTAACAATTTGGTATCTGCTGTTCAAGCAGGTAAATGGACGCCAGCTAAATAATGTTACTGGGACATGCTATGAATTACAAAACAATTGTGGTTTGTGTTGCGAGCGTGATTTTTACGGCTTGCGCAGGTAATGCGCCATCAACTTATTATTCATGGGGTGGCTATGAGGCGCAACTTTACTCAATGTACAACCGCCCTGAAAAGGCGACGCCTGAGCTTCAGATTGAGGCGCTAGAGAAAGACATTATGCGTGCCGCTCAATCAAACAGGCCTGTACCTCCTGGGGTTTACGCACATTTGGCCTATCAATATGGCTTAATGGGTAATAAATCAAAAGCGATTGAGTTGTTTAACATGGAAAAAAGGCTTTACCCTGAATCGAGTACTTATATAAATACGTTTCTTAAAAAAATCAGTTAGGAGTTGCCGTGAGTCCAGTAAAAAAAATAAGTGTCTTTCTTGCTTGCTTGGGCTTGGTTGGTTGCGCAACCGCTCCAGTTGTACCAAGGGATACCTCTTTGTATCAAAAGCATATGCCTAAGTCGATTTTGGTTTTGCCACCCATTAACAACACGCCAGACATACGAGCAACTTATGGCTATGTCGCTTCAACAACCATGCCGATTGCAGAGGCGGGTTATTATGTTCTGCCAATTGCACTGGTTGATCAGACCTTTAAAGAAAATGGTATTAGTAATGCTGCGGAGATGCATCAAGTGTCAGCTAAAAAATTGCGTGGCATTTTTGGAGCGGATGCTGTGATGTATATCACAATCACGGAGTACGGTACAAAGTATCATGTGATTAGCAGTGTTACGGGTGTGGCGGCTCAGGCCAAATTGGTTGACTTGAATACGGGGGCGTTGTTGTGGGAGGGGAGTGCCAAGCAGGTGAAAGACAGTTCGTCTGGCTCTCAATCTGGCCTGCTAAATGCCTTGATTAATGCCGCTGTGAGTCAAGTTGCAAATCAAAGTAAAGATGATGCACACAACATCGCGCAAGATGTGAATGCCCAACTTTTTAAGCCAACGTCTCAAAATAACCAAGGTTTGCTTTTCGGGCCGCGCTCAATTGGTTTTCAAAAATAATGAAGCAGATGGTTTAAATCACAAAACAGCCCCGACAACTCGTTTCATGAGCTGTCGGGGCTGTTTTTTTAACCCGCAAACGTCACGCTGCCCAATATCCGCTCGCCCGCAGCACCTGTGACGGCGGGTAAATTGCCACTCAAATGGTTGATGGTGCGCGCCGCGAGCCATGCAAAGGCGGCGGCTTCAACGCTTTGGGGCGTGATGCCGTAGGCGTTGGCGGTTTGGATGTCGGCGTTGGGCAGCGCGGCTTTGAGTGCGTTGAGCAAACACAGATTAAATGCGCCACCGCCGCAGACGATAATTTGCGCGGCGTTGGGGCTGGCGCGGTTGATTTCTGCGGCAATGCTGCGCACGGTGAGCGCGCACAAAGTGGCTTGCACGTCGGCGGGTTTGATGGCGTTGAAGCCTTTTAGGTGCGTTTGCAGCCAGTCAATGTTGAAAAAATCTCTGCCGGTGCTTTTGGGGTGCGGTTGGTGAAAAAACGCGTCCGCCCAAAAGGCGTTTAATAAGCCATCATGTATCGTGCCGCTTGCGGCCCAATCACCGTTTTGGTCATAGTTGACGCCGCGATTGAGCTGAATCCATGCGTCCATCAACACATTGCCTGGCCCGGTGTCAAAGCCAAACGTCGGCTCATTCACATTCAATACACTGATGTTGGCAAAGCCGCCAATGTTGAGCGCAACGCGGTTGTGGGCAGCGTCGCGCCACAGCGCATCGTGAAATGCGGGGACGAGCGGTGCGCCTTGGCCGCCCGCTGCGATGTCGCGTGCGCGAAAGTCTGATACAACGTTTAAACCGGTTTGTTCGGCAATTCGTGCGGGTTGGTTGAGTTGCACGGTGTAGCCAAGGTCGGGGCGGTGGCGAATGGTTTGCCCGTGTACGCCGACGGCTTGAATGTGGTTTTTGTCTAAGTTGGCTTGCGCGATGATCTCGTTAATTGCGCGGGCGTATAAGTCTGCCAACTCGTTTGACACAAGCTGCGCGTGGTGCAGCTCGTTGTTTGAGGCTTGTTGTAATACAAGCGTTTTGTTGCGCAAATCGGTAGAAAAATCAACGCTGTGCGCGGCGATGAGTGCGTTGTTGTGGGGCGTAAACGCGACAACGTCTACACCGTCAAGGCTGGTGCCTGACATAACGCCGAGGTAAATGGGGTGGTTTGAGTTCATCTCTGGATTTTAGCGGATTTTTTTTGCTGGTTGGTTTTTTGTGTGATTTTTTGTGTGGTGTCGTGGGTTTTTGGCTTTTTACGTATATGGTTTAACTCGGGTATAATTTTTTGGTTTTGCGGCTGGTTTGGCAAAAATGTGACACGTTAATGATGAACAAATAATAACAAAGAGGATTTTTAGATGAATATCAAACCGAGTATCGGCTGGTTTGGCGCGGCTTTGTGCGCCAGTTTTTTGGTGGCTTGCCAGCCAAAAGCGCCGCCTGCGCAGCACGCCTTGCCTGTCCATGTGTTGGAAATCACCCCACAAGCCGTGCCGCTTACTTTGGAGACACCAGGGCAAACCGCTGGTTCATCTGAGGTGGAGGTGCGTTCGCGTGTGAGCGGTATTTTGAAAGAGAAAAACTACACCGAAGGCGCGTATGTGCAAAAAGGCGCGGTGTTGTTTACGTTGGATACCGATACTTCGACGCAGGCTTATAAAGCGGCGGTTGCGAATGTGGCGATACAAAGTGCGTTGTTAAAACAGGCGCAAGCGAATCACACGCGTGTGAAAGCGCTGGCGGCGCAAGATGCGTTGAGTCAACGTGATTTGGAGGCGGCAACTGCATCGTTGAACACTGCGTCGGCGTCATTTAAAGCGGCGCAAGCACAGGCGGAAAGCAGCAAACTCAGCGTGGATTACGGTGTGATTCGTGCGCCAATTTCGGGTTACACGAGTAGCGAGACGCGTTCGGTGGGCAGTTTGGTGAGTCCGCAGGATATGTTGACCAAAATTTCGGTGATTGAGCCGATGTATGTCAATTTTTCATTCTCCGATGGCGAGTTGGCCAAACTGCAAGCCTCTAAACGCAGTGGTGAGGTGAGCGCGCCAACCGATGCCGGATTTGACGTGGCCTTAACCTTGGCCGATGGGACTGAGTACCCACAAAAAGGGCGTTTGAATTTTACGGACAAAATTGTCAGTTCAACCACGGGGACTATCAAGGCACGGGCGGTTTTTGCCAATCCGCGTTCGGACTTGTTGCCCGGTCAGTCGGTGAAAGTCGCGTTGCGCGGCGCGGTGCGTAATGATGTGATTGTGGTGCCGCAACGTGCGGTGGCGTCGAGCATTCAAGGGAAATCGGTTTGGGTGGTCACGCCAGAGAATACGCTGGAGGCGCGCCCTGTGGTGTTGGCCGATACGGTTGGGCAAAATGTGGTGGTGATCAAAGGCCTGCAACCGGGTGACAAAGTGGCGTTGGATCGGCTCATGATGTTGCCGCAATTGCCCCCTGGTGCAAAAGTTGCGCCAGCCGCTTTGAGTCTTGAGGCGTTCTACGAAAGCCTCAAAAATCCGACAGCGCCAGCGCCCGCACCTGCGGCTGATGCAAAAGCGAAGGAATAATCATGATTGCAGATTTTTTTATTAAGCGCCCCGTTTTTGCGGTGGTGCTGTCCATTTTAATCACGCTGGCAGGTTTGGTTGCCATGCGTGCGTTGCCGATTGAGCAATACCCACAAATTGTGCCCCCGCAAGTGACCGTGACGGCAACCTATCCCGGTGCGTCTGCGGAAGTGATTGCCAGCACAGTTGCAGCGCCGCTGGAGCAAGAAATCAATGGCGTGGATGATATGTTGTATATGTCATCGACCAGTTCGGGTTCTGGCGTGACCAGCATCAACGTGACGTTTAAAATTGGGACGGATGCGGATCAGGCCACGATTAACGTGAACAATCGCGTGCAGGCTGGGTTGGCAAAAATGCCAGCGGAAGTGCGTCAATACGGCGTTTCGGTCAAAAAGCAATCTTCAGCGTTTTTGCAAGTGATTGCGATGTATTCGCCAGACGATTCTATGGATCAGGTGGCGATTAGTAATTATGCGTTGGTCAATGTGATTGATGAGTTGCGCCGCGTGCCGGGCGTGGGTGACGTGGTGAATTTTGTGGCAAAAGATTATTCCATGCGCGTGTGGCTCAAACCTGACCGTTTGGCGCAATTGGGCTTAACGCCCAGCGATGTGTCTGCTGCGATTGCCGAACAAAATGCACAATTTTCTGCGGGCAAAGTGGGCGCAGAACCGATGGACAGCCCAACCGAATTCACTTACACCATCAGCACCCAAGGGCGGCTTGAAAACGTAGAGCAATTTGAAAATATTATTTTGCGCAGTGAATCGGATGGCTCGGTGTTGCGCCTGAAAGATGTGGCGCGGATTGAGCTGGGTGCGCAAAGTTATGATGCCAGCGCAACGCTGAATGGCAAGGCCACTGTGCCGCTGGGGATTTTCTTGGCGCCTGGTGCCAATCAGCTTGAAACGGGTAAAGCGGTTGAAGAGACCATGAAGCGGTTGGCCTTGAAGTTTCCAAAGGGTTTGACCCAGACGATTCCGTATGACACCACGCGGTTTGTGAGTCAATCGATTCGCGAAGTGGTGAATACGTTTTTTGAAGCGATGGTGTTGGTGTTTGCGGTGGTGTATTTGTTTTTGCAAAACTGGCGCGCCACGTTGATTCCATGTTTGGCCGTGCCTGTGTCGATTTTGGGTACGTTTGCGGGCATGTATTTGCTCGGTTTTTCCATCAACAGTTTGACGTTATTTGGCATGGTGTTGGCGATTGGGATTGTGGTTGATGATGCGATTGTGGTGCTCGAGAATGTGGAGCGGATTATCGCTGAGACGGGCCAGTCGGTGCTTGATTCAACCAGCCAAGCCATGCGCGAAGTCAGCGGACCGTTGGTGGCGATTGTGTTGGTGTTGTGTGCGGTGTTTGTGCCTGTGGCGTTTTTGGGCGGGATTGCGGGTGAAATGTACAAGCAATTTGCGATTACGATTGCGGTGTCTGTGAGTATTTCGGGCATTGTGGCGCTCACGCTCACGCCTGCGTTGTGTATTGCGTTGCTCAAACCCACCCACAGCGAACCGAATCGGTTTTTCAAGTGGTTTAACGGCTTTTTTGACCGCATGACCAATGGCTACAGCAACGGCGTGCAGTTTTTTATCAAACGCAGTGTGGTTGGCGGTGCGTTGTTTGCGCTGATGTTGGTGGCCACGCTTGGTTTGTTTAAAGTGGTTCCTTCGAGCTTGGCGCCCAATGAAGACCAAGGCTATATTTTGGGCGTGGGCATGTTGCCAGATGGCGCATCGCTCCAGCGCACCAAAGTGGTTGGCAAGCAAATTGAAGAGATTGCCAATGGTTTTTCTGCCAAGCAAGACGTGTTTGTGATTAACGGTTTTGACCTGTTTAACGGCGCCAATAAAAGCAATTCAACCACGTTCTTTATGCCTTTAACCGATTGGTCCAAACGCCCCGCACCGCAAGATGGTGCGCAAGCGATTGTTGGGCAATTTATGGGTCAAGCCATGCAAAAAGTCAATGATGGCTTTGTGGTGGTTGCCAATCCACCGCCGATTTCGGGGATGTCCAATACAGGCGGGTTTGAAGGCTTTATTCAAAGCCGCAGTGGTGGCAGCTCTGCGGACTTGGCGGCCAAAGCCAATGAGGTTGTGGCACTGGCGCGCGCACGTAAAGAGCTTGAACCCACCTCTGTGCGTAATTCTTACAGCACCGATGTGCCGCAGATTGATGTGCAGCTCAATCGTGAAAAAGCGCGCTCGTTGGGCGTGCCCGTGAGCAGCGTGTTTGCCACCATGCAAGCAACTTTTGGCTCATTGTATGTGAACGACTTTAATTATTTTGGGCGGGCGTTCCGTGTGCAGCTCCAATCTGAGGGTGCGTTCCGCGATGATGTGAGCAAGCTTAACTCGGTGTTTGTGCGTTCCAATACGGGGCAAATGATTCCGTTGTCGGCTTTGTTGACGGTCAAGCAAACCACGGGGCCTGAAATCCAAACCCGTTACAACGCATTTAATGCCGCCAAAATTTCTGGTGCGCCTGCGGCGGGTTACAGCTCGGGTCAAGCGATTAAGGCGATGGAAGAAGTGACGGCGCAGGTGCTGGGCGATGCTTATACATTGGCGTGGACGGGTTCGGCGTTCCAAGAACAAAGTGCCCAAGGTTCGTCGACGTTGGTGTTTGTGTTTGCCTTGATTATTGTATTTTTGATTTTGGCGGCGTTGTATGAGTTGTGGACATTGCCGTTTGCGGTGTTGTTGGCGATTCCGTTTGCCTTGTTTGGTGCGATTCTTGCCACGTGGTTGCGCCGTTTTTTCAACACGGATTTGGCGAATGATGTGTATTTTCAAGTCGCGCTGATTACGTTGATTGGTTTGGCGGCTAAAAATGCGATTTTGATTGTCGAGTTTGCGCTGATGAAACGTGAGGAAGGTTTGAGCTACACCGAGTCAGCGATTCAAGCGGCAAAATTGCGCTTTAGGCCGATTGTCATGACGTCGTTGGCGTTTATGTTGGGTTGCGTGCCGTTGGCGATTTCGTCGGGCGCAGGCGCGGCAAGCCGCCATTCGATTGGTACTGGCGTGATTGGCGGTATGTTGGCAGCCACGTTTTTGGCCACATTTATGATTCCGATGTTTTATATTGCGGTGATGCAAGGCACGGAAAAATTCGTTTCAAAATGGCGGGGCAAAAAAACCGTGGAGGAGCAACAGCATGTTTAAATTATCCAATCACCGCGTGCCTGCGCTGGCGTTGTTGACCGCTTTCACCTTGAGCGCTTGCGCGATTGGGCCTGATTATGCGCGGGCGCCCGTTGATTTGCCTGAGCAATATCCGGCCGCGCAAGGCGTTGATACGCAATTGCCGCTTGAGGTGAAAAACGTCTCGGCGCAATGGTGGCAAGGCTTTCATGACGATGTATTGAATCAAATGGAAACCCAAGCCTTGGCGTATAACCATGATTTGGCGCAAGCGAGCGCTCGCGTCACGGAAGCTGCTGCGCAGGCGCGCATTGCGCGCAATGGTTTGTTGCCGCAAGTCAACGCGAGCGGCACGGCAACGCGTGGTCAAAATGCAGAAACGATTTATGGCGCTAATGATGTTGCCAACGCGTATCAAGTGGGCGCGACGTTGTCGTGGGAGCTTGATGTGTGGGGCAAATTGCGCCGCACCAATGAATCTGCCCGTGCGACGTATTTGGCCAGCCGTTACACGCGTGACGCGTTGCAGTTGAGCTTAACGGCGCAAGTGGCGCAAACGTATTTTCAATTGCGCGCGCTCGATGCGTCGTTGGACATGACCCGCAAAACCTTGGTGTCGCGTGAGCAATCCTTAAAACTCCAACAGGCGCGCTTTAACGCCGGTTATTTGTCGCAGCTCGAGGTCTCGCAAGCGGTGGCTGAGTTGGCGAGCGCCAAACTGAGTGCTGAACAATTGGCGTTGTCGATTAAAACCACTGAAACCGCGTTGGCGGTGTTGTTGGGGCAAGCGCCGCGCACGTTTACTGATGCCAATCCGCGTGGTTTGGAGGTGGCGCAATTACTCAATCAGGCGCAAATGCCGCGCGAGTTGCCCGCCAATTTGCTCCTGCGCCGCGCTGATTTGGCCAGCGCGGAGCAGCAGCTGATTGCGGCCAATGCCAATATTGGCGTGGCGCGCGCCGCGTATTTCCCCAGCGTGTCGCTGAGCGCATCGGCTGGCAGCCAAGGCATAACCGCATCGCAATTGTTTAGCGGGCCTGCTGCCGCTTGGTCGTTTGTGGGCAATTTGGCCGCGCCAATTTTTAATTTTGGTACAACTGGTGCTCAGGTGAAAGTTGCCAACGCACGCCAACAACAGGCTTTGGCGGCGTATCAAAAAGCGATTCAGGTGGCATTTAAAGAGGCCTTTGATGCGAGCAATACCCAAATCAGTACGCAGGCGCAGTTAAGCGATGCGCGTGCGCAAATGAATGCCGCACAAAAAGCGCTCAAACTGGTGGATTTGCGCTATGAAGCAGGTTATTCGGGCTATTTTGAGTTGCTTGACGCGCAACGCAACGCCTACGCCACGCAATTGGCGCTGATTAACATTCAACTGGCGCAATTAGATGCGCAAGTTGGCTTGTTTAAAGCGCTGGGCGGCGGTTGGGTGGCTGATTAAAATCGGCGTTTTGGGTTTGTTGGATTCCGCGAGCAGCTGGTAGGCTCGCGGTTTGTTTTTTTTGCTTTGTTTTATATTTGCTTTATATTTATTTGTCCGAGAGTTTCAGCCTGAAACTCAATACGACGTTTAATGTTTAATTTTAATTTTTTCATCAAGGAGTTGCTCATGTTTGGTCGTAAAGCTTTTTTAATCCAATCAGCGGTTGCCATTATTTTTTTGGGTCTGTCTTATGGCGTGAATCCCCAAGCGTTATTGGGCGCGCTGGTGCAATTTCCAACCCTAAATGTTGATTTGAAACACATATTTAAAGGTGTGATGGGCTTGTATATTGGAATGGCGCTGTATTGGTTGTGGGCATCGAATAAACCTGAGGCACAACAGGGTGCCATCATCAGCTGCGTTGTGTTTATGGCGGGTTTGGCGTCTGGGCGGGTTGTCAGCTTTTTGGTTGATGGTTGGCCATCGCCTTTGCTGCTTGGGTATGCAGTTGCGGAAATTTTGGTTGTTTTGATGGGTTTGTCTGTGCTGAGACGTGGGAAGTGAGGTTGCCTCATTTGCGCCTAAACGCATGCGTTTCATCGCTTCTATCCCGCCAAGTCTTGCTATAATTACGCTCTTTTTGCCTCACTGAAAGCGATTATGACCGCCACGCCAAATTACCCGATTACCGATGCCGTTAAGCACGCGCTCGCCGTGACCCTGCGCGGTTGCGATGAGTTGTTGCTCGAAGAGCAATGGCTCAAAAAACTTGCCAAAAGTGCGGCGACGGGTGTGCCGTTGCGGATTAAATTGGGGCTAGACCCAACCGCGCCTGATATTCACCTTGGCCACACCGTTGTGCTCAATAAGTTGCGCCAGTTGCAGGACTTGGGGCATACGGTGATTTTTTTGATTGGGGATTTTACGTCGATGATTGGCGACCCGTCTGGACGCAACGCCACGCGCCCGCCGCTCACCGCCGATCAAATTAAGGTTAATGCTGAGACGTATTACAAACAAGCCGCGCTGATTTTGGATGAAGACAAAACCGAAATTCGGTATAACTCTGAATGGTGCGACCCGCTGGGCGCGCGCGGCATGATACAGCTCGCTTCGCGTTACACGGTGGCGCGTATGATGGAGCGCGATGATTTCACCAAGCGGTTTAAAGGTGGCGTGCCGATTTCGGTGCATGAGTTTTTGTACCCGCTGATGCAGGGCTATGATTCGGTTGCGCTCAAGGCTGATTTAGAGTTGGGCGGCACGGATCAAAAATTTAATTTATTGGTGGGGCGTGAGTTACAAAAAGAGTACGGCCAAGAGCCGCAGTGCATTTTGACCATGCCGTTGTTGGTGGGGTTGGATGGCGTGGATAAAATGTCCAAGTCCAAAAACAATTACATCGGCATTACGGAAGCGCCGTCTGAGATGTTTGGCAAGGTCATGAGCATTTCGGATGAAATGATGTGGACGTGGTATGACTTGCTCTCATTTGTTTCGATTGAGCAAATCGCTGCGTTTAAGGCAGAAGTTGCCAACGGGCGCAATCCGCGCGACATCAAGGTGCTGCTCGCCCAAGAAATCATTGCGCGTTTTCATTCGCAAGCGGCGGCCGATGAAGCGCTTGCCGCATTTAACCACCGCGCAAAAGGTGGTGTGCCAGATGATGTGCCCAATGTAACCGTGCAGTTGCCAGCCGAGGGCTTGGGGTTGGGCGCGATTTTAAAAGAAGCGGGCTTGGTGGAATCAGGCGCAGAAGCGGGGCGCGCGATTGAGCAAGGCGGGTTTAAAATTAACGGTGAGGTCGTGAAAGACAAAGGGGTGCGATTGGCTGCGGGCGAATATTTGATGCAAGTGGGTAAGCGGCGGTTTGCGCGGGTGACATTAAACACATGATTGCTTTAATCCAGCGCGTCAAGCGCGCCAGCGTTGAAGTGAACCAGCAAACCGTCGGGCAAATCGACGCGGGTTTGTTGGTTTTTTTATGCGCTGAAAAAAATGACACGCCAGAGATTGGCGAACGGTTGCTCAAAAAAGTGTTGGCGTACCGCGTGTTTGGTGATGAAAATGGCAAAATGAATTTGAGCGTTGCCGACACGCAAGGCGGCTTGCTGATTGTGTCGCAGTTTACCCTTGCCGCTAATACCAACAGCGGCACGCGTGCGAGTTTTACGCCCGCCGCTGCGCCTGAATTGGCCAAAAACCTTTATGACGGCTGGGTGAGATCGGCTCAAGCGCAACACGCACAGGTACAAACAGGGGTTTTTGGGGCGGACATGCAGGTGGCGTTGGTTAATGATGGGCCTGTGACATTTTGGTTGCAGGTTGGGGCGTAATTTATTGACCAAGGTTTTGGCCGATGCTGCGTACAATCTGCTCGCGCAGCCATTTTAACCCTTGGTCGCGGTGCGCCCGTTCATGCCAAATCATGCAGTATTGAAACTGCTCTTGCGGGCTGGGAATGTCGATCAGGCAAATCGGCCATTGGCGCGCAAACACCTGCGCCATGCGTTTGGGCAGCAGCATGACGTAATCAGAACCCGCCACCAAAGCGGGTGCATTGCTGAAATACGGCGTGGTAAAAGCAGTTTGGACTTGGGTTGCGCCCAAACGCTGCAACACATCGTCGAGCGCAAAGCCGCGCCCTTGGGGAAAACTTGCGGTAATTTGCGGGTAGGTTTGCACCTCGTGCACAAAATCGGCGAGGGTATGAAAAACCCGCCCCGCCAAAGGGTGTGCGCGCCGCACAATCAACGCGTATTGATCAATAAATAAATCGCGGCGATGAAAATCGGCTGGTACATCATCATCGGCATACAAAGCCAAATCCAAGTCACCACGCTCCAATAACTGCAAACTGTCATTTTTCCATGAGGCCACATGGCACGCAATGCGCGGTGCCATGGCATGTATCTGCGCAAATAAGGGTTGCAACACAATCGCTTCGCCATAATCGGTGCTGCATACGCGAAACTGCCGCGTTGATGTGTGCGGCTCAAAACTTTGTTGCGCAAAAATACCGTGCGCCGCACGCAGCGCGTCATTGACCGCTTCGCGCAACGATTCAGCCAACGGCGTGAGCACATAGCCTTTGCTGGTGCGTACCAATAAAGGGTCGCCCAGCGCGTCACGCAATTTGCCTATAATCCGAGAAGCAGCGGGCTGTGACAGGTGCAAGCGCTCGCCCATTTGGGTGACGCTGGCCGTTTCAAGCAGTGCGTGCAATGCTTTGATTAAGTTTAAATCGAGGTTCATTTCTGTTTCCTTTGTCTTTATTTTGCATCTGTATGCAAAAATCGGATGACGTACATCAACAAACATCATTATAACAAATGCAAACTTTCCGATACACTGCCAGTCTCATGCAATCAAGCAAGGTTGCAAATTTTAGGTTTGGCGCACGGCGTACAGTTGAAAGCCTGGCGCAATCTGACCAGGGCGATTCGCGAATCGCCCCTACGAGTTGTCGGGCGGTGCTTGGGTTTGGCAAATCGCCCTTACGATTTGTTGGGCGGTGCTTGCGTTTGTCGAATCTCCCTTACGAGTTGTCGGGCGGTGCTTGCGTTTGGCACATCACGTATCGCGCCGACGAGACTTTCTTTTTTGGGGTTTCCCCGTAGGGGCGGCTCGTGAGCCGCCCAGACCTCAGCCCCAAACCACCATTTTTTAACCAACAAGGAATATTTTATGAAATTTACAGTCATCGGCACCACAGGCCAAACGGGCAGCATCGTTGCCCAAACCCTCAAACAAAACGGCCACAGCGTGCGCGCCATTGTGCGCAACCAAGCCGCCGCCGATAAAGCAGTGGCGGCGGGCTACGAAGCGGTGATTGCATCGGTTGATGATGTGGCCGCGTTGACTGCAGCGTTTACGGGCGTGGATGGTGCGTATTTGATGAATCCGCCCGCGTACATGGAGGCCGATATGTTTGCCCGCGCACGCGTGGTGCATCAGGCCTTGCTGCAAGCGGCAAAAAATGCCGATTTACCACATGCCGTCGCGCTGTCTTCGGTGGGCGGGCAACATGCCACAGGCACGGGCAATATTTTAACCACCTATGATTTTGAGCAGCAAATTGCGCAGTCGGGCTTGAACATCAGCGTCATGCGTGCGGCGAATTTTTTGGACAATTGGGCAAGCGCGATGCCAACGGCACGTGAAAAAGGCATTTTGCCGTCGATGTTTTTGCCGCTGGATAAAAAATACCCGATGGTGTCGTCGATTGATATTGGTGAGACCTGTGCCAATTTGTTGATGCAAGGCGCAAACGCACCCAAATTGACCGAGCTCAAAAGCCCAGAGGACTGCTCGGCGCACGATGCGGCACGCGTTTTAAGCGTTTTGTTGGGGCGTGAGGTGCAAGCGGTTGAAGTCGCACCCGAACAGATTGCGCCATTTTTTAGTTCAAGAGGCATGCCGCAAGCCAGCGCCGTCGCGTTCAGCGACATGATGCACGGCTTTAATTCAGGGCATATTGTGTTTACAGGGCAAGGGCAAAGTGTGGTCGGAAAAGTGACGATAGCAGAGAGTTTTAAAGGGCTGCTAAGCAACGGTTCTTCGCACGTGTGATACAAAAAAGCCCCATGCACCTTACGGTTGCTGGGGCTTTTTACCAAACATTTGGACTTAGGCTGGTTGGGGCATGGTAAAAATATTGAGTTTATTGCCATCTAAATCACGGAAATAACCCGCGTAAAATCCAGACGTGCCACGTTCGCCCACGGCGCCTTCGTCGGTGCCGCCCAATTCGAGGGCTTTTTTGTGCATGGCGTCAACCTTGGCGCGGCTGTCCACCGCAATGGCGGCCATGGTGCCGTTGCCTACCGTTGCCGCTTCACCATTATCAGGCAAGACGACGCTCAGGCCTGCGCCTTTGCCATCGCTCCATGCGATAAAACGATCCGTTTCCAGAAAACGCTTGCCGCCAACTTCGGCGCACAAAGCATCATAAAATTTTGCTGCGCGGGGTAAATCATTGGTACCTAACATAACATAGCCTAGCATGTGTTGCTCCTGAAAAATATGAATGGATGCTCCAACCCTCGGAACGATATATTCTAGCATTAAACACGCACACGCGTTAAAGTCGAAGTAGACGTTGCTGTTGCTGAGTGAGCTGGTTTGAAGGCCGTCGCCGTTGAGCTCTAGGATGAGGGTGGAGACGGTTTGGATGGCTGCGGCGAAGTGGTTTTTGATGTGGTTGATTGTGCCGTTAAGCCTAGCAACGCTGGCGCCATGCCGTCGGCCAAGGTGTAGGAATTGAGCTGCGTAAAGTAATTCTAATCGAGAAATTGTGTTGCCTATTTTAGGTGAGTACTGATTTTGCGCATGTGTAAGCGTTATGATTGGGTTGTATTGCCTGAATCAAAAAGCTTATAATTGGGATTGATTTTGAAAAGGAGCTTCCCATGAAACTGCACAGCGACAGCTTTCCGCATCGCGGCGTGATTCCCGCCGAGTTTGCTTTTGCGGTCATCAATGACAAAACGCGGGTGAAATTGTCCGCCAATAAAAACCCCCAATTTAGCTGGAGCGATGCGCCGCAAGGCACGCAATCGTTTGTGATGCTGTGTGTTGACACGGATGCGCCCAGCAGTCGTGCGGATGCGAATCAAGTGGATCGCGATGTTCCAGCCGAACTGGCGCGTGTGGATTTTTCGCATTGGGTGTTGATTAATATTCCAGCGTCTGTGTGTGATATTAAGGCCGGCCAGTTTAGCCATGAAGTGACGCCAAAAGGCAAGGCGGGCCCTGTGATTGCGGGTTCAAAAGACAGCCCGATTCGCCATGGCATCAATGATTACACGCATTGGTTTGCGGGTGACCATGACATGGAAGGCGATTATTATGGCTATGACGGTCCTTGCCCGCCGTGGAATGATTCGATTGTGCATCACTATGTGTTTACGCTGTATGCGCTGGATATTGAGCAGTTGCCCATGCCCGCCGATGGCAAACTAAACCTGTCTTATGTGCAGCGTCACATGCATGAGCATGTGTTGGCAAGTGCCAGTTGGATGGGGTTGTACACGCTGACGCCACGTTTGGCGAATGGTTTGGCGATTTAGGTCGTGTGAATTTGCAGCGGGTTTTTAGGTGCTTGACGCATTGTTAAGTGTGGGACGTAACAGTTAAGTTGTTAAGTGCTAAAGAGTCGTTGATGAAAACGAGCGCAAAAACAGGGATGTTTTTGCGCTCGTTTTTTATGGCTGCTGGTCGCGTGCGGCAACGCCGCACCACGTTTTATACGTCAAACCGATCCAGCTGCATCACCTTGTGCCATGCCGCGATGAAGTCGTGGACAAATTTCTCCGCGCCATCTTGCTGGGCGTACACTTCGGCCAGCGCCCGGAGTTGCGAATTGGAACCAAAGACCAAATCCACACGCGTTGCGGTCCATTTGAGCGCGCCCGTGGCTCGATCGCGTCCTTCGTATAGCTCTTTTTGCTCCGCTTGTGGGCGCCAGACTGTGTTTGCGTCTAGTAAGTTTACAAAAAAGTCATTGCGCAGTACGCCAACTTTTTCAGTCAATACGCCGTGCGGGCTTTGGTCAGTGTTGGCGCCCAGTACCCTTAAACCGCCCACAAGAACCGTCATTTCGGGGGCGCTCAAGGTTAATAATTGCGCCTTGTCGAGTAATAAATGCTCGGCTGGAACGGTAAATGCACGGGCTTGATAATTGCGAAAGCCGTCTGCTTGAGGTTCTAATACCTCAAATGACGCCACATCGGTTTGCTCTGCCAAAGCATCCATGCGCCCTGGTATAAACGGGACGGTGACCGAGTGTCCTGCCGCGCTTGCCGCCATTTCGATGCCCACGCCGCCCGCCAATACAATGATGTCGGCCAGAGATACGTGTTTGCCGTGGTTTTGTGCTTGGTTAAAACGGGTTTGGATTTGTGTGAGTACCGCCAAAACCTGCGCCAATTGTGCGGGTTGGTTGACGGGCCAATCTTTTTGTGGCGCCAGTTGTATGCGTGCGCCGTTGGCGCCGCCGCGTTTGTCCGAACCCCGAAAGGTCGATGCGCTCGCCCAAGCTGTGGCAACCATGCTCGATACGGTCAGGCCGCTGTCGCGCAGTTGTTGTTTGAGTGCACTGATGTCCGCCGCGTCAATCAGCGGTTGTTGTGCGGCGGGAATCGGGTCTTGCCAAATTAAGTCTTCTGCTGGAACTTCTGCGCCCAAATAGCGGCTTTTTGGCCCCAAATCGCGGTGCGTCAATTTAAACCACGCCCGCGCATACGCATCGGCAAACACATCTGGGTGGGCGGCAAAGTGGCGCGCAACTTTTTCAAACTCAGGGTCAAAGCGCAGCGATAAATCGGCTGTGGTCATCATTGGGCGGTGTTTGACGGCGGGATTGTGTGCGTCCACAACCATGTCGGCATCTTCCACATCTTTTGCCAGCCATTGATGTGCGCCCGCTGGGCTTTTGACCAACTCCCATTCGTATTTAAACAGCACTTTAAAGTAGCCCATATCCCAAGTGGTTGGATTGGGCTTCCACGCGCCCTCAATGCCGCTGGTTGTGGTGTCGCCACCTTTGCCGCTGCCGTACTGATTTATCCAGCCCAAACCCATTTCTTGCAGGGGTGCGGCTTCTGGTTCAGCGCCCACCAGTTTTGGGTCGCCCGCGCCGTGTGCTTTGCCAAAGGTGTGCCCGCCTGCAATGAGGGCAACTGTTTCGGCATCATCCATCGCCATGCGGGCAAAAGTTTCACGCACATCGCGTCCAGAGGCCACGGGATCTGGATTGCCGTCTGGCCCTTCAGGGTTGACATAAATTAAGCCCATTTGTACGGCGGCCAGCGGCTGCTCCAAGTCACGTTCGCCCGAATAACGGCTGTTGGGCTGGTCGCTGGTGGCCAGCCATTTGGTTTCTGCGCCCCAATAAATGTCCTCTTCGGGCTGCCAAATGTCCTCGCGCCCGCCAGCGAAGCCAAAGGTTTTAAAGCCCATGGATTCCATGGCCACATTGCCCGCTAAAATCATCAAGTCTGCCCACGATATTTGGTTGCCGTATTTTTGTTTGATGGGCCACAGCAAGCGCCGCGCTTTGTCCAAATTGCCATTGTCTGGCCAACTGTTGAGCGGGGCAAACCGCTGGTTGCCTGTACTTGCGCCGCCACGACCATCGGCCGTGCGGTATGTGCCTGCGCTGTGCCAAGCCATGCGCACGAACAGACCGCCATAATGCCCCCAGTCTGCAGGCCACCAGTCTTGCGACTGGGTCATTAATGCGGTCAAATCTTGTTTTAATGCGTTTAAATCGAGCTGGGTAAAGGCTTGGGCATAATTAAACCCTTCGCCCAAAGGATTGGATGCGGGCGCGTGTTGATGCAAAATCGCCAAGTTCAATTGATTTGGCCACCAATGGTTGTTGGCTGGGGTGGTGTGGTTGGTTCGTGCGCCGTGCATTACGGGGCATTTTGACTCGCTCATGGTGTGCTCCTTGGTGTGGTTAATGAAGGGTTGTTATAGACGTATCGTAGCAGGGTGTTCAAAAGCCGTGTGATTGTATTTAGGTATTAATGCAATAATTTTCAACTATTATTGGTTTTTGGCGATGTTGCTGTGGCTTTTTTTGAGAAGGTTTTGTGCTTACTTCCAGTTAAAAATTATAATTTAGAAATTAGAAATTGAAAATTTAATTTTTAACGCCGAACATCTGTTGCGCGATTTGGCCTAACTGTTGGAGTCCTTCTTGCTCGTGGCTTTGCGCCATCAAGGCGCAATTGAGGCGCAAAGATGATTGCTGCGCACTTAAGTTAGAAAACAAGCCGCCGTGCGCAAATGCAATGCCGTGTTGCGCCATCGCCGCGTCGAGCAATTTTTGTGCGTTGCAATGTGCGGGCAAAATCACCCAGAGCAAATAGCCGCCTTGCGGCGCGCTCATGGTTGTGCCTTTGGGGAAGGTTTCCGAGACGATTTTTCGCGCCATGGCGATGCTTTGCTGGCAGACTTGGCGCATTTTTTTCAAATACGCCGTGTAGCTGCTGTGCATGAACTCACTCAACACCGCTTGCGGCAAGGTGGCGCAGGCAATCGCGGTGGCGTGTTGCAAGGCTTTGATCGATTCGGCCCAGCGCCCCCCCGCCACAAAACCGATGCGCAAACCTGGTGCAATCAGTTTGGACAATGAGCCACACAAAATCACATTGTGTTGCGTGTCCAGCGCTTTGAGCGGTGCGGCGCGCTGTGCGCCGACGTGCGGCAAAGCGCCAAAAGTGTCGTCTTCAATCACGGCAATCTCATGCGCGGCGCACACATCGAGCAATTCGCGGCGCACATGGTGTGCAATTGAGGCGCCTGTGGGGTTGTGAAAGTTGGCTTGCAGCAAACACGCACGGATGGTGTGTCCTTTGTCGGCTGCGTGCTTGAGCGCGGCTTGAATGTCGGCGGGTTGCAAACCCATGTTCACATCAATCGGCATTTCGACCGCGTGCAGTTGCAAGCTGTCGAGCAAAGGCAAAAAGCCAAAATACGTCGGCGCTTCAATCAGCACCCAGTCGCCCGCCTGCGTACTCGCTTGCAAGGCGAGCATCAAGGCCTGCGTTGCGCCGTGGGTAATCAACACATCGTCCGCCGTCAAATCGCAGCCGACCGCATTGTATTGTTGCGCCACTTGCGCGCGCAAAGGCGGAAAGCCGCCGCCAATGGCGTATTCGGTCAACATGCTGGGGTGGTGGCGCGCCAGCCGATTGTGCAGGGTTTGCAGCTGATGCGTGGGGTAAAAATCAGGTGAAGCGGTTGCCAAATCGAGGCGCACGCTCGCTTGCGTGCTGACCATTTCTGCCCATAATCGAATCTGACTTGCGCGGTTTTTAATCAGAGGATTGGCGCAAAAAATCGGGCGTGCGGTTTTTTTGACTGATTTTATCGCAGGCGTGTGTTTTACAAAAAAACCGCTTTTGGGCACAGAAATTAAAAATCCCAAATCCTCCAAGGATTGCAAAATTTTATTGGCCGAGTTGATGCTGATGCGGTATTGCTCAGCCAATTTGCGCACGGAGAGAAATTTATCTTGATGGCGATAAAGCCCTTGGCTGAGCTGCTGGCGTAATTCTTCGAGAGTATTGGCTATTTTAGACATAATCCATCTGTATTAAAAATTTAGGCACTTTCTGTCACTTTTAATGATTTTGTGTCTCTATTATAGTTTGGTTTCTGATGAACAAAAAGAGGCGTTATGGCATGTATTCACGTGTATTAAAGCATCGTCAATTGGATTGGCTAACCGAAGTGTCATTAGTTTGTAATGAGTCGCTTGCTGTACAAAAGCTGCTTGAAAATGGGCCGCTGACAGATAAAGAGCTTTTTGAAGAGTATCTGTATTTGTCTGAGATTATTAAGCCCGCTCTGTCAGACGGATTTATTCAAACACTTCATGATTTTAAAAGCAGCAATTCAGTTGCATTGTTGGTATTTAATGGCCGTGACAGGTTGCTCATGCGAATGTTTGGTTTGAATGGCAGTGAGCGGTTATTGCCAGTTTCGAATGATTTCCCTTACGTATGTAAAACATAATTTTTTAAAGAAAGCGAGATAGACATGGAATTTTTAACAGGTTTTTGGGCGGAGCATTGGGTTGCGGCACTTGTTCTTTTGGGGGTTGTGGCATTTGTTGCTGGGTTTGTTGATAGCATTGCTGGTGGTGGCGGGTTGTTTTTGGTACCTGGCTTTTTGCTGGTTGGTTTGCCGCCTCAAGTGGCATTAGGGCAAGAGAAAGTAGTGAGCACATTGGGCACAATTGCGGCAATTCGTAATTTTTTAAAGGGCAGTAAAATCAAATTCGGAGTGGCATTGGCTGGGATTCCATTTTCTTTAATCGGCGCGTATTTGGGTTCGCGTCTGATTTTATGGGTATCGCAAGAAAGTGTTGCTAAAATTATTTTGTTTTTAATCCCAGTTGGCATTGTGATTTTTTTAGTCCCTAAAGGCAAAACCGTTAAAGAACACGTATTAAGCAATTTTGCTTTATATGTATTGATTCCAGTGGTTTGTTTGTTGGTGGGTTTTTACGATGGTTTTTTTGGTCCGGGTACGGGCAGCCTATTCATTCTTGCGTTTCATTATATTTGCAAAATGGATATGGTGACGAGTTCCGCCAACTCAAAATCGTTTAATTTTGCGTCAAATATTGGCTCTTTGGTGGCGTTTGTTATGGCGGGTAAAGTGGCTTATATATTGGCCTTACCTTTAGTTGCTTGCAATATCGCTGGCAATCATGTGGGCAGCCAAATGACTTTGACGCGAGGCGATGGTTTTGTACGCAGAATGTTGGTCATTTCAATGTTGGTTTTATTTGTCAGCTTGTTGGTAAAGTATGTCGTTTTTGCATAAGTGCATCACTTTTAAGGAATTAAAATGAAATTCATATTCAATCAAAACAGTCGAGTTGGCTTTGTCGGCCTCGGCGTGATGGGTAGCGCGATGGCGGGGCATATTTTGCGCGCGCACGGTCACGTGAGTGTTTATAACCGCAGCGCGAGCAAAACCGAGGCGTGGTTGGTGGCGCATCCGCAAGCCTCGGCGTATTTTGACCTGCCCGAATTGGCACGCGCGGTGGACGTGGTGGTTTTGTGCATTGGCAACGATGATGACGTGCGCAGCACGGTGCGCACGATGTTGCCGCATTTACCGACAGGCGCAATCATCATCGACCACACAACCACGTCGCCCACATTGGCACAAGAAATGGCGGCGTTGTGCGCGGCATCGGGCGTGGTGTTTTTAGACTGCCCCGTCTCGGGCGGTCAAACGGGCGCGGTCAATGGCACGCTCACAGTGATGGCGGGCGGCGACGCGGCGGCGTTTGAAGCGGCGCAAACGGTGATGGCTATGTATTCAAAGCACCAACGCTATTTTGGCGCAAGCGGTGCGGGGCAAGGTTGTAAAATGGTCAATCAAGTGTTGATAGCGGGCGTGTTACAAGGTTTGAGTGAGGGCATGCACTTGGCGCAAACGCTCGGTTTGGATGCAGGTGCGGTGGTTGATACTTTGCAACACGGCGCGGCAGGTTCTTGGCAGTTGGCGCAGCGCGGCGTGACCATGAGCGCGCGTGAATTTGATTTTGGCTTTGCGATTGATTTAATGCGTAAAGATTTGGGCATTGTCGGCGACTACGCCGCCGCGCATGGTGTGGATTTGCTGTTGATGCAGTCGGTGCGCCAGCAATACGAGGATTTATCGCAAGCAGGATTTGGACGTAATGATACGTCGGCTCTGATTCGACAGTTTGATGTATGAAACGCATTCATACCTTCGCACAAACGCACAAAAAAATGTTCGTAATCAAGTTTTATTGGCTGGCGCATGCCCGCAAAACCGCGTAAAATTCGCGTCTTGTGCGGTGGCAGGTCAACCGCAGTTTGGCGGTAGCGGTTTATTTTAATCCAGTCTTTTTAAAGGAAATACCATGTTCGATAAAATTCAAAACGGTTTGGCGGCAGTTGACCCCGAAGTCTTGGCAGTGATTCAACTGGAAAACCAGCGTCAACAAGACCACATTGAGCTGATTGCGTCTGAAAACTACACCAGCCCAGCTGTGATGGAGGCGCAAGGCTCGCAATTGACCAATAAATACGCCGAAGGTTATCCTGGTAAACGCTATTACGGCGGGTGCGAGCACGTGGATGTGGTTGAGCAATTGGCGATTGACCGCGTGAAGCAATTGTTTGGTGCGCAGGCGGCGAATGTGCAGCCAAACTCTGGCTCGCAAGCCAATCAAGGCGTGTTTTTTGCCATGTTAGAGCCGGGTGATACGATTTTGGGCATGAGTTTGGCGGAAGGTGGGCATTTGACCCACGGCATGAAACTCAATATGAGCGGCAAATGGTTTAACGCGGTCTCGTACGGTTTAAACGCCGCTGAAGATATTGATTACGATGCGCTTGAGGCGATGGCGCGTGAATGCAAACCAAAGCTCATCATTGCAGGCGCGTCGGCATTCTCATTGCACATTGATTTTGAACGTTTTGCCAAAATCGCCAAGGAAGTGGGCGCGTATTTTATGGTTGATATGGCGCATTACGCGGGTTTGATTGCCGCTGGCGTGTACCCAAACCCTGTGCCGCACGCGGATTTTGTGACCACGACCACGCACAAATCATTGCGCGGCCCGCGCGGCGGCGTGATTTTGATGAAAGCGGAGTTTGAGAAAAAAATCAACTCTGCGATTTTCCCAGGGATTCAAGGCGGCCCGTTGATGCACGTGATTGCAGGCAAAGCGGTGGCGTTTAAAGAGGCCTTGTCGCCTGAGTTTAAAACCTACCAACAACAAGTGGTCAAAAACGCCGCCGTGTTGGCAGACACCTTAACTGCACGCGGCTTGCGGATTGTATCGGGCAAAACCCAAAGCCACGTGATGTTGGTGGATTTACGCAACAAAAACATCACGGGCAAAGAAGCCGAACGCGTATTGGGCTTGGCGCACATGACGTGCAACAAAAATGCGATTCCCAACGACCCTGAAACCCCGTTTGTGACCAGCGGCATCCGCGTGGGCACGCCTGCGTTGACCACACGCGGCTTTAACGAAGCGGACACCATTAAAATTGCCCATTTAATTGCCGATGTGTTGGACGCGCCGACGGATGAAGCGGTGTTAGAACGCGTGCGTGCGGATGTGAAGGTGTTGACGGATGCGCATCCTGTGTATCGGGGTTGATGGCTGAGCTTTACCCATCAAACAAAAGCGAGCTTCTGGCTCGCTTTTGTTTTGCGCAAAACACGTAAAACAACTTGACAATCTGCGGCAAATACGTAGAATTCCGACTACGAAGGGAGTAGCCCTCCTGTCAAAGTGTCGTCAATACGGTTAATTGTAAAAATTCACCCGGCGCTTTGGGCGTTTATACGCGGGCGAGACTTCGGACTTGATTTTCAAGGCCGATTCTTGCGCGCGTATTTTTTATGCCTGTTCAATGTTTCAGCCTTGAGAATTTTAATGATTGGCGGATTCAGCTCCGAAGTGCAACACCCTGTTTAAAACCCGACTTTCACATCTGTAAAGTATGGTAATGTCTTCTCAACGCCTCAAGTGCTACGCGCCTTCGGCGTGACTACGTCACACTTGACCCGCTGAGAAAACATAACCCCTTGGTCTATAAGTAAAAAATGGGTAGGTGAAAGTGTTGCACTTCGGAGCTGAATCCGCGTTTAAATTTTTTTATTCTTTCTAAGGATTTCTATGAAACTCAAGCAAATTTCTACTGTTTTGGCCGCTGGCGCGCTGACGTTGGCTTTTAATCAAGCGTCTGCGAAGACTGCTGAAACTGTCCAAGTTGTTGACCCTACTCAAGCGGTCACTGCCCAAGTGTGCAAAATCACCACACAAGATGAAATTCGCGCCTTGTTTACGCGTTGGAATGACTCGCTCAAAACCCTTGATCCTGCAAAAGTCACGAATAATTACGCCGATGATGCGGTGCTTTTGCCAACGGTCTCAAACACGCCGCGCACCAATCATGCTGAAATTAACGATTACTTTGTGCATTTTTTGCAAAAGAAACCACAAGGTGTGATTAACAAAAGCCATGTGAATCTGGGCTGCAACCGCGCAACCGATGTGGGGGTTTATACGTTCACTTTGCACGGCAAAGATGGCAAGGCTCAGCAGGTTGTGGCGCGTTATTCGTACGTTTATGTGTACGAAAATGGTCAGTGGCTGATTGAGCACCACCATTCTTCTGCGATGCCTGAAGCGATTACCCAAAAATCACACTAATCAAGTGATGTGTCTGAAATTGCTGTTTATGTGTCGGTGTCGTGCGCGCTGGCCGATTTGAGCAACAAAAAAACGAGCGGACTGCTCGTTTTTTTGTTGGGATTTTGAGCCTATAAAGTCACTTTGCCATGCCCATAATGATTTTATCAAAAATACGGTCGCCAGCATACTTGCGCAACCACATCAATGGTTTGGCGTGTTTGCCCACCGCATAGCGTGTTTTGGGTTTGGCGCTCGTTACAATTTTTGTCACAACATTGCTTATTACCGTTGCGGGCGAGGAGTCACCTTGCTCATAAGAGCGTTGCAGTGCCTTTGCCAAAGCGTTTGCCAAATTGGCATAAGCGCCAGCTTTGGAACGTTTTAGCATGGGTTCTAATAAGACGTCGCCAAACTCGGTCGCAATGACGCCTGGTTCTAACACCACCACGTGAATGCCAAACTGCTTTAACTCGAGTCGCAAGCAATCAGACCAGCCTTCTAGTGCGTGTTTGCTGGCATGATACCAAGCGCCCAATGGGGTATAAATTTTGCCGCCCATCGAGGATGTATTGATAATCAGCCCTTTATTTTGGGCGCGCATCAATGGCACAACCGCCTGAGTGATTGCCGCCAAACCAAACAAATTGACTTCAAACTGATTGCGGGCTTCATCAATCGTAATGTCTTCAACTGCGCCATAGACGGCATAACCTGCATTGTTGAATAACACGTCGATGCGACCTTGCTCACTCATGATGCGGTTGACGGCATTGTTGATGGAGGCAGGTTGCGTGATGTCGAGCTCAATTGCGTGGCCGCCCGCGTCCAACAAGTCTTGCATGAGCGCGGTACGGCGTGCTGCGCCATAGACAATGTGCCCTTGCTTGATGAGTGCGAGGGCGCAGTCTTTGCCCATGCCAGAGCTTGCGCCCGTAATTAATATCACTTTTTTCATGCTTGTCCTTTTTGAGTTGAGTTGATTCACTCAATATGATAATCTGTGGGGCTGCCCAACAGTCAAGCCCAATTGGAGAAAAAATGTTAATTAGTCAGCTGGCAAAAATCACAAACAGTACAAAAGACACCATTCGTCATTACGAACAGTTGGGTTTACTTATTTGCAGCCAGCGACAAGCAGGCTCTAGGGTTTATAAGGAGTACGCGGAGGAGAATATTGAAATTATCCAAACCATTAAAAATGGTAAATTTATGGGCTTTTCTCTAAAAGAGCTAACTGTGTTGGTTAAAACATACATCGCTGGCGGTTACTCGGCAGAACAGCAGGTCTCATTGTTTTCACATCAGTTGGCTTTGATTGATAAAAAACTCAAAGAGTTGTCTGAAGTAAAAAACTATATCGAGCAAAAAATTAAGCGTATAGAGCGGCAAAACAAGTTGTAATCGCCTTGCTTAAAATTTGGTTTTTTTATCTCATTTCGTTAAGGAATTTATGTTCGTCTCGATTATTTTGCAGTGGTTTATTAAACTGGTGACGGGCGCGTATCCGCGCTGGTTGGGCTGTAAGCCTGTGGACACGCAGCGGATTTATTTTGCCAATCACACCAGTCATATTGATACGTTGGCGATTTGGGCGGCGTTGCCCACGCATTTGCAAAAGCACACGCATCCGGTGGCGGCGTTTGATTATTGGGGCAAAACGGCGTTTAAAAAATACATTGTGACCAAAGGGTTGAACGCGGTTTTTATTGCGCGGGCGCGTGAGGATCGTACAGATGAGGATCCGCTCCAGCCGTTGTATGATACGTTGGCAGCGGGGGAATCTTTGATTATTTTTCCTGAGGGGACGCGCAACCGCGAGGCAACGCCGCAGCAATTTAAGGCGGGAATTTATCATTTGGCGCGCAAATTTCCGCATGTGGAATTGGTGCCTGTGTATCTTGAAAATTTAAATCGGATTATGCCCAAGGGTGCTTTTTGGCCTGTGCCGTTGATTTGTACGGCGCGGTTTGGTGTGCCGATTTTTTTGCAGCCTGGTGAGGACAAAGATGTGTTTTTAGAGCGCGCACGCCAAGCGGTGATTTCGAGCCGCTCGCAATTCCAACAACTCTCTACAGGTGATGCATGAGCGCTTTACATTTAAATATTGATTCCTATACGTTGTTTTGGTATTACATTTTGGGGCTGGTGCTGCTGATTGGTTTGGCGCACATTACGACGTATTTTTTTAATGTGCGGGCGGCACGCTTGAATTTAAAGACGCAGCGCGCGTTTTTGTTGCGCACGCAGCGGCATTTGTCGACGTTTTGGTGGGTGTTGATTGCGGCGATTTTGGTGATGGTGTTTGGTGTGACGGGCGCGCTGGTGGTGTGTGCGATTGTGTCTTTTATGGGCTTGCGTGAGTTTGTGACGTTAACGCCCGTAAAAAGCGGTGATTATCGCGCCTTGTTTTTTTCATTCTTTGTGTTTTTACCGTTGCAGTATGTGTTGATTGGGTTGCAGGAGTTTGGTTTTTTTACGGTGTTGATTCCTGTGTACGCGTTTTTGTTGTTGCCGATTTTAACCATTGTTCATGCCGATACTGACCGCTTTTTGTCGCGCAGTGCGTCGATGCAGTGGGGTTTGATGATTGCGGTGTATTGCTTGAGCCATACGGTGGCGATTTTGCAAACGCAGGCGGTGATTGATTTTTCTACGGCTGGCAAGGCGTTGATGTTGTTGTTTTTCTTGATTTTGGTGCGTTTTTCGATGTTGTGGCAGCATTTGGCCGATTATGCGTTTCGTTCGCGCACTACGCGGATTGCGGCCAAAATCCATTCGCGCATGACGTGGCAGGGTTTTGTGGTGTCCGCGTTGATGAATGCGCTGATTGCGGCGGCGTTTTTTAAGTTGACGCCGTTTACGTTTTGGCAGGCGGCGATTGCGGGCGCGTTAATTGCGAGTTCGGCGGTGTTTGGTCGTTTGGTGATGCGTGGCATTACGTATAGTTTGGGCATCAAGGACTGGGGGGAGTTGACAGGTGGGCAGCAAGGCGTGATGGACAGGCTCGATGCGTTTTTGTATGCCGCGCCAATTTTCTTTCATTACGCGCAATTTGTGACTGAGCATGGGGGTTTTTGATGTTGAGCCAAAATGACAACCGTTTTATGACGCAGGCCTTGGCGTTGGCGCAGCAAGCGATTGGATTGTCGTCGCCCAATCCGCGTGTGGGTTGCGTGTTGACGTTGGATGGCAAAGTGGTGGGGCAAGGTTTTACGCAGGCCGTGGGGCAAGCACACGCTGAAGTGATGGCGATTGCGGATGCGCGGGCGCAACAGGCTGATTTGGCTGGCTGCACGGTGTATGTGACGCTTGAGCCTTGTGTGCATTTTGGCCGCACGCCGCCGTGCGTGGATGCGTTGATTGCGATTGCGCCGTTGCGGGTTGTGGTGGCGTGTTTGGATGCCAATCCGAAGGTGGCGGGACAAGGCGTGGCGGCGTTGCGCGCAGCTGGTTTGATGGTGGATGTGTTGCCCGATCAAGCGGTTTTGGCGCAGCAGGCGTTTGATTTAAATATTGGTTTTATGCAACGCATGGCGCATCAACGTGTGTATACGCGTCTGAAATGGGCGGCGTCAATCGATGGCAAAAGCGCACTCAATGATGGCCGCAGTCAATGGATTACGGGCAGCGCGGCTCGGCAAGATGGGCAGCTGTTTCGCGCCCGTGCGGATGTGATTGTGACGGGGATTGGCACGGTGTTGCATGACAATCCGCAGCTTAACGTGCGGGTCAAGCAGCTGACGCGTCCGTTGATTAAATGCGTGATTGATACCTTTGCGCGCGTGCCGACGGGTGCGGCGTTGTGGCAGGATGGTGCGCCTGTGTGGCTGGTGTGCGGGCAGCTTGATGCGGCACATGCGGCGTTTGCTGCCCAACAAAGCCGCTTGGTGGCGTTGAGCGCGCAGCATCCGCAATTGGTGGTGTTGACTGTGCCGCTCAAACATGAACGGGTCGATTTGGCGGCGCTGTGGACGTATTTTGCGGCGCAAGAATTGAATGAAGTGCATGTGGAGGCGGGTGGCACATTAAATGCGAGTTTGCTGGCGCAGGGGTTGGTCGATGAGTTGCTGATGTATGTGGCGCCCCGCTTGATGGGCGCCGGTTTAAGTGCGGCGGGTTTTTTGCCTGAAGCGGTGCTGGATGATTTGAGCGCGCCAGCGCAATGGCGGTGGCAAAGTTTGGCGTTGGTGGGCGAGGATGCGCGTTTGCGGGCGCAAAAGATACGCGGTGCGCTTGCATGAATCGGGTATTTTTTAGCCACGGTTTCAATTGAAGCGGTTGTAGGGCGGGCATTTATGCTCGCCGTTTGATTGGATTTTGGTTGCGTTTTGCTTGCTTATGATTGGCGGGCATGAATGCCCGCCCTACATTTTAAAAGTTAAAAACGGCTGGTTTTCACAAGGGAATAACATGTTTACAGGAATTATTGGGGCGGTTGGGCAGATTACAACAGTGGCGCCGATTGCGAATAGCTCTTTGAGCGGTGTGCGTTTGACACTGGATGCGGCGGATTTGGATTTAAGTGATGTGGGCTTGGGTGACTCGATTGCGATTAACGGCGCGTGCATGACGGTGGTGACGCTGGATGCGGGTGCGCGTGCGTTTGCGGTGGATGTGTCGTTTGAAAGTTTGTCTAAAACCACGGGTTTGCAGCAGGTTGGCGCGGTGAATTTAGAAAAAGCCATGCGTTTGTCTGACCGTTTGGGCGGGCATTTGGTGAGTGGGCATGTGGATGATGTGGCGCGGATTGTGTCACTCAATGCGCTGGCGGAGTCGTTTGAGCTGGTTTTTAGCGCGCCTTTGAGGTGGCGGCGTTTTTTGGCGGACAAAGGTTCGGTCACGCTGCACGGCACGAGTTTGACGGTGAACCGCGTTTGGGTGGATGACGCGGCGGTTTTTGGCAGTATTAATTTGATTCCGCACACGATGGCGCACACGGTGTTTCAGTTTTTGCGGGCGGGTGATGCAATTAATTTAGAAATTGATTTACTGGCGCGGTACGTTGACCAGTTGTTACACAAGGATGCACCATGAATTTTATAGATGTTGACCAGTTCGCGCGTGACCAGCTCAATGAGCTTGCCAATGGTCAGTTGGACGCGGTTTTGGGGCGGGTGAGTCAAATGGCGCATGATGTGTCAAGCCATCCGCGTGCGCTGTCAAAGGTGCTTGCTTCGCCTGAATTGGACGAGTTATGCCGCGTGGCGGGGCAATCGACGTTGGCGCAGCTCAATCACTCGGTGGCAAATGTGGCGGAAAAACCGTGGTTATTTATTGCGACGTATTTGTATGACAACGGCGGGCATACGCGGGTTTTGGAGGATTTTATTAAGTTTGCAGATGGCAAAAAATGCATTGTGCTGTTGACCAATTTGGCCAATGGCGACCCTGTGATTCACAAAGGCGATTTGTATGTGGATGAAGTGGCGCGATTGGGTGCGGATACTGAAATTTGTCTGGGCGGTGGTTTGGCGGATAAATTGCGTTGGTTGCAACAAAAAATCGTTGATTTGCAACCTGAGCGCACGTTTTTGTTTCATCACTTTTATGACAGCGTGGCGGTTGCGGCAAGTGAGGCAATTCCTGCGGGCAGCGGGTATTTATTGCACCACGCCGATTATCGTTTTTCGTTGGGCGTGCATGCGGCGCGCTTGAACCATATTGATTTTCATGCGGCGGGTTTGTGCGCGTGTCGCGACAAAATCAAGGTCAAAAATCAGGTGTATTGGCCCATGTCGGCTTCGGATGATGGGATTCGCAGCGCGGAGAGTTTTTATAAAAATGGCCGTTTTACCACCGCGTCATCGGGCGCGCCTGCCAAATTTAATGTGCCGTATCCGTACAACTATTTTGATTTGATTGGGCAAATGATTGCCGCAACCGATGGCGCGCACGTGCACATTGGGCGTTTGAGCGATGATGATTTGGCGCGGATTTATCGTGGCTTGGACGCGCACGGCGTGCCGCATGAGCGTTTGATTTATGTGCCCGTTGTGCCCTCGGTGTGGCGCGCATTGGTGGAATATGGGGTGGATGTGTATTTGCCATCATTTCCAACGGGCGGCAACAAAGCGACGATTGAGGCGATGGGCTGCGGTACGCCGATTATTTCGCATCAAGGTTTGGGGGATTTTCGGTATATTTTGGGCGGCGATTTTATTATGTATCCACAAACCCCGCGCTGGCGCGAGCCTGAGCAATTATTGAATGCGTTGCGCAGCATGAATCAGTTGCCAGAATTGCTCAAACACCGCTTGGCTGCGCGGGCGCAATACGATGCGCAACACGCTGAATCTGTGGCGCGTCATGCGATTAACGCACGCGAGGCGCTGCCGCTGCCAGATATTGCGCTAGAAACCTTTACGCCGATGAGTTTGCAAGACTTTTATTTTTATGAAGCGTATCCAATGGCGGGTGCTTGATTGGTGTTCGCCAAAAATCTGCAGCCATTTCTCTCGATACTGATACCCGAGTCAGTGAACAAGAAGAGCTGTTTATTTGTTTAGTCTCTATTTATTTGCCCAAGCGAAACCTAATAGAGCCAAACTAAGGTAGAATATTCGACTTTATTAAGCTACGTTCTATGGATTGACTAATATGAATAAAATCAACATCGGTATTTCGTTTTTTGCTGTCAAAGACGCCCAACTTTGGTCAAATGGCCTCAACATGAATATCGGCTTTTTGGTGCATTTGTTTAAAGCGAGCCCCATGGTCGGAAAAGTCTACCTACTGAATGGCGGCGACTTGGATGCCATTCCTGACGGTTTGCCGTTTGAGGCGTTGGGCGCGCCGCTGGTGCGTCCACGTGATGTGACGTTTGACTTGGATTTGGTGATTGAAATGGGTGCGCAGCTGCCAACGGAGTGGCTCAAACGTGTGAGCGCGCTTGGCGTGAAAATCGTGAGTTTTTTGGTTGGCCACACGTATGCAGGCAGCGCGGAAGGCCCGATTTTTGATCGAAATTCTGGCCAAATGTTTACCGATGCACCGTGGGATGAAACTTGGACATTGCCGCAGTACATGAAAACCTGCGCGCCCATGTTGCGCACGTTGACCCGTGCACCCGTGATTGACATGCCGCACATTTGGTCGCCTGAGTTTTTGCAAGCCCAGATTACAGAATACGAAGAAAAAGGCTTCTCATTTGGCTTTAAACCACACGCCGCTGGCGAAGCGCGCCGCCCTTGGCGCATGACCATGTTTGAGCCAAATCTTTCTGTGGCCAAAACCAGTTTTATTCCCATGCTTGTGTGTGACGCGGCCTACCGAACCAATCCTGACGCGATTGAGCGCATGATGGTTTTAAACACCGTTCACATGAAAAACCACCAAACATTTAACCGTTTTGCCATCAACACGCAGTTGACCAAAGACGGCAAAGCGAGCTACGAGCCGCGTCTGTCGTTTGCTGACTGCATGATGCAACACAGTATGGATGCCATCGTGTCGCATCAGTGGGAAAATGCCCAAAACTATCTTTACTATGATGCTTTGTACGGCAACTATCCACTTATTCACAACTCTGAGTTCTTAAAGAAAGCCGATGTTGGCTTTTACTACCCAGGCTTTGAAGCAAAAGCAGGTGCTGCGCAAGTGTTAAATGCTTGGGAAAAAGATGCGGATTATTGGGAAGACGCTAAAGCAAAAAATGCGGCTTATTTAGAAACTTTGTCGCCAACCAATCAAAACAATATTGACATATTTACCACGCAAATACAGCGTTTGTTAGCAGGAGTGAAACCATGAAATGCAAAGACAAGAAAAAACTCCAAGTAGGCGTGACCTTAAATGTGCGCGAAGGGTTTCAATCGGTTTGGGAAAACGGTATTTTTCAAAACTGTGCTTTTTTGGTGCAATTGCTTAAAAATTCGCCCATTGTTAGCCGCGCCGTGATTGTCAATCCATCGGGCGTCAAACCCAATGAAGCGATGATGTTGGGCGACCTTGGCTTAGAAATTTTAAGCCTTGACCAATCCATGATTGATTTGGACATCGTCATTGAGATGAGCGCGATGATTGATGACCATTGGGTGGTTGAGTTTAAAAACAAAGGTGGCAAATACGTTGGGATGCGCGTGGGCAATGATTATGTGATTGATATTGAGCGCGCGATTTTTGACAAAACACCGGGCGGTTTGTGCAGCGACAAGCCGTATGATCAGATGTGGACGATTCCCGAATACATTGACAGTTGCACGGATTACTTCTCGCTCAACACCCGCGCGCCCGTCAAAATTGTGCCGCATTTGTGGACGCCTGAGTTTTTCCAAAAAGGCATTGACACCCTGCCTAAAGACAAGCAATTTGGCTATGTGCCTGGCAAAAAAAATTGGCGCGTGTGCAGCTTTGAGCCCAATGTGTGCATGGTTAAAACCTCGTTTATCCCAATGTTTTTGGTGGAAGAAGCCTATCGTTTGCAGCCATCATTTTTAGAAAGTGTGCGTTTTTGTAATACGGCGCACATCAAGCCGAACGGTAAATTTGAAGCGATTTGCAAGCGTTTGGACGTTGTGAACCATGATTTAACCACGTTTGATGGCCGTTTTGCGGTGTATGAATACATGGCGCATTATGGTGACTGTATTGTGACGCACCAATGGGAAAATGCCCAAAACTACCTGTACTACGAAGCGCTGTACGGCTCATATCCGCTGATTCACAACTCGCCGATTCTCAAAGGCTTGGGCTATTACTACCCTGATTTTGATAGCCAGGCGGGCGGCCAAGTTTTGCTTGACGCATTTGCTGAGCACGACAACAACCTAAAAACCTATACGCGTGACGCAAAAGCGTTTATTAAAACGCTGGGTGTCAACCATCCCGCCAACGTGAAGGCTTACACCAACGAGCTTCGCAGCCTTTTTGACTAAATATTAGATGGAGCCACTTATGGTAGCTAAAGTTAAAGTTATAACCCTGCTCGACCGAATGGATGCGGAGTTGTTGCGCAATCACCGCCACTATGCAGACATGTACGGTTACGAGCATTTATGGTTTGAAACGCACAATTTATCACACGCAAAACTCAAGCTTGCTTACAAGTACGACTGCTTGTTTCAGCATCTGCGCGCCTTAAACGAAGATGATATCGTTGTGCTGCTTGACAATCACTCCGTTATATTTCACCCCATTGACATCCATGCAATTATGGGCGGCCGCAGCAGTATTGTGGTTGACGGCCCTGCCGAAGGCGGTGGCAATGAAATCCCTTTAACCAATTTTTTGGTGATGCGTAACACCAAAGAAATCAGAGAGATTTTATTTAAAATCAGTTTCGATTTACATAATGCGCTTGCATTGCATGACGACCCTCAAGAAGAAACGCTATTGCAGCGATTTCCCGTTTTACCAATCAATACAGCACTGGGTGACCTATACATCAATATAAGTTGGGGTATTAGTGATTGGCACAAAGCTCGAATTTTTATCTTGAGTCTGAACTATTTAGGCGCATGGGCGGGCGACAGAGTTACCTATGATCATGTACGTGCATTCATACATGACACGCACCTTGAAAAAGTCATGGTCAAACGGGTCAATGGGGCGCTGATTGAGGGCAAACCTGTATTAGAAAAAGCCAACTACCCCGTCATATCGACCGACCCAGTGAGTCGGTTTAATCCACACGGTAGAATTGCTTTTATCACCTTATACACACATCATGTAGAAGATTATTCTCGTATTTCTGAACACAACGTCAAGCGTTATTGCGACCGGCATGGTTATGCATATCATGTATACCGTGCAATTCCAGAAGAATTGGATCAAACAATTAGCGCAGCATGGATTAAAAGCTGGCTTCTCAAAAACAATATCGCCAATCATGATTGGGTGATTTGGATTGATTCAGACGTCTTATTTAGGAATCCACACCTTAAAATTGAACCCTTGCTCGAAGGGCGGGACATCTTGCTTGGCAAAGACATCTGTGCGTGGCCGATTAATGCGGGCGTAATGGGGTTTAAAAACACGCCAGCCAATGTTGAGTTGATTGACAAAATATGGCAACGCATCCTTGAGGTTGACGATAAAACCACCATGTGGAGTAACCAAAGCGACCAATTTCACACCATCAATGTGATGACTGAAAACGACATCCTGAACGAGGTGAACGTCTTGGATTGCCTCACCATAAATACAGCGCCTCCTATGTCAACGCCCAACTCATTTTTAACGCATTACGTGGGTTTGTGTGATTTATACCGCAGTGTGTATATGGCGCATGATGACTTAATCTCACAACAAGGAAGATAACAAAATGGCAATACCTTTACCGCGCAAACTACAAATTGGCTCTGGCAATAAATTCAAAGAAGACTTCATTAACATTGACATCAACGCCAACAAAAAAACCGATTTATTGATGGACATTGCCCAACCCATCGCTTGGGGCAAACTCAAAACAACCCAACGCTTTGGTCGCGTCAAACTCACACCCGGCTGCGTTGATTATATTTTGTGTGAACACGTGCTTGAACACATCCCCAATTTGGTTGACGCCATGACCAATTGCCTTGAGCTGCTGGCCGATGATGGTGTGATGGAAATTGAAGTGCCGTACGATTTATCCTACGGCGCGTGGATGGATCCAACGCACGTGCGCGCATTTAATGAATTGAGCTGGCAATATTATTGCAGCGAACATGCGTGGTACATCAACTGGCGCACGCATTGCTTTGACTTGGTTGATCACGCCTATTTTATTGACTCGCCATACGGCCAAGGCATATTGGCCAAGCACAACAATGACTGGGATGCGGTGCGTCCGCTGCCACGCGTGATTGAGCGAATTCGCGTCAAACTCAAAAAACGCCCGTATACCGCCGATGAAATTGCCCGCTTTACCGCTGAGGAACAATAAGATGAATAAACTGCCCGAAAAATCGCTGCGCATCGGCATTACGATTGGTCTGCACCACGCAAATGAAAGCCTGTGGAGCAATGGCATCAAACAAAATGCGGTGTATTTGGCCGAAGCGCTTAAATATTGCCCGAGCGTGAAGAGTGTGTGTTTGGTGAACACCACAGCGGTTCCGATTACGTCTGAGTTGCCTTGGGATTTAAAGCGTTGGCCAACCTTTTCTTTTGATATGGCAAAAGACAATGTGGACGTATTGATTGAGCTTGGTGGCCAAATCGACGCCCAGCAAACGGATTACCTCAAACGCCGTGGCACGCATGTGGTGTCGTATTGCTGCGGCTTTGAATATGTGCACGCCATGCAGTCAATTATTTTTGGCCGTGGCATGTGGGGCAGCAATATTTTTATCAATCAGCGTTATGACGCGGTGTGGATGATTCCGCAGGTTGAAAACATCAGTAAGCATTATTTCAGCACGTTTCGCCGTCGCCCAGCCGAGGTTGCGCCGTTTGTGTGGGACCCGATGTTTGTGCGCAAGCGTGCGCAAGCATTTAAAGAGCATGGCGAATACCGCCCAAGAAAAGGGGTTAAAGGCAAGCGCATCAGTATTATGGAGCCCAACAATGATGTGGTGAAGTTTTGCTTGTATCCCGTTTTAATCACCGAAGAGGCATTTCGCGAGCAGCCCGATTCGATTGAATTTTTGCATGTGACCAATGCAGAACGCTTGGCAAAAGAAAGCCCAGAGTTTGTTTCACTCATGTTGCAATTAGATTTGGTGCAAAACAACAAAGCGGCATTTGTTGCCCGTTTTGACACGCCGCAGTTTTTGTCTGAGATGACCGATGTGGTGGTGTCACACCAATGGGAAAACGCGCTCAATTATTTTTACTTTGATGTGGCTTGGCAAGGGTATCCGCTGATTCACAATGCCGATTTGTGTCCTGAGCTGGGTTATTATTACGACAAAAATGACGTGGTGGCGGGTAAAAATCAGTTGATTCACGCCATCAATACACACGACGATCATTGGCAAGAATACACCAAACGCCAACGCGAAATTATTGGCAAATACCTGCCCGGCAATGCTGATGTGACGGCAGGCTACGAGCGTTTGTTGTTTAATTTAAGACAGCAGGATCCGATTTAAATGAGCCCGTTAACGCAATACCATGTGACCACTTTTTTGCCCAACAGTGATAGCTTGCGCGAGGCGATAACGTCTTGCGTGAGCGGCTTGACGGCGTTGGGTTTTGAGGTCACGCAAGCCGATGCACAATTGTTGCCGCATGCGGTCAATGTGGTGCTGACATCTGGCGCAGACGAGGCGCTGCGCCACAATATTTCAAGCATTGCGCACGTGATTGTGTATAACTGGGAACAAATTTTGCCCAGTGTGCCTTGGGTCAATCTCGATTACTTCAAGCTGCTCAAATCGCACCACGTTTGGGACTACAGCGCCAGCAATGTGGCCGCACTCAAGGCGGCAGGCATCTGCAATATTCACCACTTAAAAATGGCGTATGCGCCCCAAATGACGCGCTTTGAATCACAGGCCGAGCCGGATATTGATGTGCTCTTTTATGGCAACATCAACCCGCGCCGCCAAGCCGTGATTGACGCCATTCGTGCCAAAGGGTTGCACGTTGTCACCTCAAACGATGTTGAGGGTGGGTTGCATGGCGCGGTGCGTGACCAATATTTGGCGCGTGCAAAAATGGTGCTTAATTTGCATGGTCAAGACGAATCCAAGGCGTTTGAAATCGCCCGCGTGAGTTATTTATTGGCCAACAAAAAAGCCGTGGTGTCCGAAATCAACGCAGGCAATGACATTGACGATGATTTGCGCCGCGCCATTATTGGTGCGCCGCTTGAACAAATCCCACAACTGTGTGCAGATTTGGCTGCGCAACCTGATGAATGCACAAAAATTGGCCAACGCGGCTTTGAGGCTTTTGTGGCCAGAGATGCGGTGGCGCTCATGCAAGGCGCGGTTGATGCGTATTGGCAGCAAAATCAGCACGCGCCAACGACATTGCCAAAAACCATCAAAATCATCACCGCACGTGAGCGCGCAGAGAACGCTTGGCAATTTAACTGTTTAAACATTGACTCAAGTAAAACCCTAATTTCTGATTGGGTGCTTGACCTGAGCTGCGCCAATATTTTGGACAGCACAACCACCTCGTGGCGCTTTACGAATGCGCAATTGCAAGCCAATTACTTTGAAAGCATCATCGCGCATGACGTGTTTCATCGGGTTGAAGATCTGAGCAATGCGTTGAGAAATTGCTTAACTTTATTGCAAGACGGCGGGGTTTTGGCGTTGTCCGTGCCGCTGGAGCTCTCGTACGAGATGTGGGCGCATGTGGATGACAGACGCGCATTTAATGAAAATACATGGACACGCATTTTGGATGACTGGTGGGCGCTGGGCTGGGGCGACTATCGATTTGAACTTGCCAGCGTGGGCTACGGTTTGAACAGCAATTACGGCATGGCGCAATTGCAAGCGCTCGATGGCGATTGGGCTGCGGCACTTAAAAAACCGCGCGTGATTGACCGCCAAAACATCACACTGCGCAAACGCGCCATCACCGATGATGAGCGCCGCCAGCTGCCCCAACACCGCTTTATGGACTAAATAACGAATATGACCAAGCCAAATTTTCACGTGACCGCGCTGTTTAATGCTTCGGCCAGCTTTAAAGAATGCCTGCTGTTTTGCGTGCACGGCTTGCGCCGCTTGGGCTACGAAGTGACTTCGCAAGAAAACCAGTTGCGCCCCGATGCCATTAATATTGTGCTCGGTTCGTACACGGATTTATCGCGCAACGCAAACTGGACAGCCATGTCGGCGCAAGCGCGCGATATTATTATTTACAACTGGGAGCAGGTTGGCCACGATGTGCCTTGGTTTCACCCACGTTACATGCGCCAAATGGTTCACACGCATGTGTGGGATTACAACCAAAACAATGTGGCCGCGCTCAAAAAAGCAGGCGTGCAAGACATTCATTACGTGCCGATGTCTTATGTGCCCGAAATGTCGGTTGTCCCGCAAGCGGACAACCAAGACATTGATGTGTTGTTTTATGGCGTGATTAACCCGCGCCGTGCTGCGGTGCTTGATGCGCTGCGTGCAAAGGGCTTGGTGGTTGCCTCCACGCAGGAGTTGCCTTGGCTGCAAAATGATGAGCGAGATGCTTACATTGCCCGTGCAAAAGTGGTGCTCAATATGCATTTTTTTGACGTGGCAAAAGTGTTTGAAATCGCCCGTGTGTCGTATTTGCTCGCCAATCACAAAGCGGTTGTGTCTGAAATTGCACACGGGACGGATATTGATGATGACATCCGCGATGCGGTTGTGAGCGGCACGGTGGACGAGTTGCCACAGCTGTGCTGGGATTTGGTGCAAGACGCCAATCGCCGTGCGCAAGTGGCAGAAAAAGGGTTCCAAATCTTTAGCCAGCGCAATGCTGAGCAGGTGTTAAAACAAGCGGTTGACTGCTTTTTGGCGCAGCGAGATGCAGGTTTCATCGGCAATCAACCAAATGTGAGCACAAACTTACCAAGCGTTTTAAAAATCGGTGCTGGCGCGCAATGGCATTATGAATGCTGCAATATCTCTGCGCGTGATGACTTTGCCGCCGATATTGTATTGGACATTGCCCAAGCGTTGCCATTGCATCAAACCATCGATTCTTGGCGTTTTGGGACGCACACGCTGCTGCCTGAGTCTTTTGACAAAATCATTGCGCACCATGTGTTTCAGCGCGTGGATGACTTGAAAATGGCGCTCACCAATTGCCTGAACCTGCTCAAGGATGGCGGGACTTTGGAGCTGACTGTGCCGCATGATTTGTCATACGATGCGTGGATGCACGTGGATGACAAACGCACGTTTAACAATCAATCTTGGCGCAGTATTATTGATGATTGGTGGCGGCATGGCTGGGACAAATACCGCTTTGAAATCATCAGCGAGAGTTTTGGTTTGCACACAGATTATGGTCGGGCATTTTTATCAGAACACAACGATGATTGGGGCTTGGCGCTGCGCACCATGCGGGTGATTGACCACCAAACCTTCACGCTGTTCAAGCGCAATCTCAATGATGCCGAGCGCGACCAACTGCCGCACGCACGGTTTTTGGACTAAATTTACACGCGTGTTGACCGCTCACCTCCAATGTCTGATAAGCCTCCAATGAATCAAAAACCCGCATTTCATGTGACCTGCATGACCGCCCAAAACGTCTTTCATGAATGCATCATGTGGTGTGTTGAGGGACTAAAAGCGGCGGGCTATCCCGTGACATACGCCGATGCACAGCTCAAACCCGATGCGATTAACATTGTGTTGGCGTCGTACTGCACGCCTGATACGTGGACAAGCATGTCTGGCGTGGCTAAAAACATCATTATTTATAACTGGGAGCCTGTTGCGTCTGACCATGGGCGCATCACGCAGCGTTATGTGCGCAGCCTCCAAAAAACCCATGTGTGGGATTACAGCCGCAACAATGTGGAAGAGTTGGTGCGTTATGCGGGCGTGCAGGACATTCATTATGTGCCAATGGGCTTTGTTCCTGCGATGAACACGCTGGATGCCGCGCCCGAACAAGACATTGACGTATTATTTTATGGCACGATTTACCCAAGACGGCGCGTGGTGATTGACCAAATGAAGTCGCTTGGCTTGCGCGTGGTCACGTCTGAGGAATGTGGCAACTCTATGTCTGGCGCGCAACGCGACCAGTATATTGCCCGCGCAAAGGTGGTGTTAAACATGCATTCGTTTGATGCGGTGCATGTTTTTGAAATGGCGCGTGTGTCTTATTTATTGGCCAACAAAAAAGCGGTGGTGTGCGAGGTGTCAGAGATGACGGACATTGATGATGACTTGCTCGAGGCGGTCTCGCACGGCAAAATAGACGCATTGGCTGGGCTTTGTAAGCAATTGGTTGATGATGCGGCTGCGCGCCGAGCGCTTGAGCTGCGCGGTTTTGAGCTGTTCTCGCGCCGCGATGCCGCACAAATTATGACAGCGGCAGTTGAGCGCTACTTAATTTTGCGCGACATGACGCCGCCGCAGATTGGCAATACCCAGCCCATGGCGTTGCCTTTGCCAAAAGACGCGCAACTGGGCTCGGGCTCAATCGCCCAAGGCTATAATGAGCGCTGGAGTTACCGGCGCTGTAATATTGATGCGCGGGCCGATTATGCGCCGGATATTGTGCTTGATTTATCGCAGCCGATTGTTTTTGGCCAAACCATCCACACCGAGCGATTTGGCGCGGTGACGTTGACCGAGGGGTGTTTTGCACAAATTGATGCGCAACAACTCGCTTTGCGCACCACAGATTTAAACACCTTGTTGCGCAACTGTTTGTGGTTGCTCCAAGACGACGGCGTGCTCACCATTCCCATTTACCTAAACACCTCCGTTGAGGCGTGGGCATCAATTGATGAGAAACGCGGCTTTCATGAAAAGTCATGGGAACGTATTTTAAATCTTTGGTGGCAATACGGCTGGGGTGACTATCGCTTGGTGCTTGAGTCAACCGGCATGGGGGTTAATAGCATGTTGGGGTATGAGATTTTAAAATCGTTTGACGGCGACTGGTCGGCGGCCTTCAAAGTACCAAGAGCGATAGACCGACAAACGCTGCACATCAGAAAAAAACGGCTGACCGAACAAGAGCGCCAACTGGTTCAGCGCTTAAAATTTATGGAGTCAACCAATGACTAAACCACACATTCACTTGGTCGCCGTGACAGAGGTCGACTCATTTATCGACAGCATGTCTTTTTGCAAAACCGGCTTAATCGCGCAGGGCTATGAAGTGAGCACCGCCGCAGGTGTTGTCATGCGCGACTCGCTCAATATCCTGTTTTGCTCGCAAATGCTCTCTTGGCAACAAATTGCACGGGCTTCACACAATGTGATTGTTTATAACTGGGAACCTGGCTTTCCTGATATTGGGCGTTTTCCACCTGGGTATATTTTGCAAATGCAAAAATACCACACGTGGGATTACCATGCCCAAAACGTCGAGCGCCTTCGGTTGGCGGGTGTGCAGGACATTCATCATGTACCTGTCGGCTATACGCCCGAGATGCAACGCGTGCCAAAGGGTTTGATTCAAGACATTGATGTTTTGTTTTATGGTTACCACACCTCGCGCCGCCAAAAAGTCATTGATGCGATTCAAGCGATGGGACTTAATATTGTCACATCGCAAATGGTTGGCTACATGAAAAACGACGAACGAGACGCTTACATTGCCCGATCAAAAGTTGTTTTAAACATGCACACGTTAGACAGTGCCCACGTATTTGAGCTGGCGCGGGTTGGTTATTTACTGGCCAATCACAAAGCCGTGGTTACTGAGATTTCTGACACGACAGAAATTGAGGACGACATGCGTGATGTTGTGGTTGGCGGGCCAATCGATACCTTGGCGCAGCTGTGTTACGACTTGGTGCACGATGACGCGCGCCGTCACGACTTAGAGCGGCGCGCATTTGCCGCATTCAGTCAACGCAGCGCCTCAGATGTCATGAAAACCGCAATGGATCGTTATTTGTTGCAAGCGCGTGCGCAACCCATCCAACTTGGCAACACGCCCAGTTACAGCGCCCCGATTCCGCGCCGTTTGAGATTACATTTCTGTGATATGTGGCGGTTTGATTACTGCAACCTTGATGACACGGACAGTTTTGTGCCCGATTTGCCCATCAAAATCGATGCGCCCATTGATTTTGATGCAACGCTCCACTCATGGCGCTTTGGCCTGTGCCGTCTCACCAAAGGCATGTTCACAGAAATTTATGCCAAAAATGCATTTAAACGTTACAAAAACTTCAAGCAGGCATTGTCAAACTGCCTGAGTTTATTAGAAGATGGCGGGGTTTTGCATGTCAATGCCGAACTGGCGCTCGCAGCCATGGCATGGTCAGGGATTGAGGCCAGACGTGCGTTTCATGAGCACAGCTGGGGCAAAATTATAGACAACTGGCTCGAGTACACGGTTGACTCAAGCCGCTTTGAAATCTGCCAAGCATCTTATGCCACGTATGAGCCTTTCTCAAATGAGTGGATTCATGAACATGGCTGGGACGCCGCATTTAAAGAGCCACGTATGGTGGGGGAGCAATCTTTGACCATCAGAAAACGTGCGCTTAATGAGCAAGAATTGGTGCGGCTCGAGGCGCACAACCAATTACGGCTTGAGCCGCTGTGATAAAATGCGCGCCTTATTTTGTTCACAGGCCAAGCAAATACAATCTGAACTGAAAGCAAAACTAAAACTAAAACTAAAACCAAAATCAGAATTGAAACCAAAATCAGAATTGAAACCAAAAACCCCCCAGCGTGTCGCTGGGGGTTTTTTAATGCTGGTTGAATTCAACTAATGGGAATCTCTAAAAAATCAAAGTACCGTCATTCCTGCGAAGGGCAAAAGCACTGCTTTTGGTAGCCCATCATTTCAGTAAAAAGCAAGGGCGGGAATCCAGACGGCGTACGCAACCCGTAAAGCGCCTCAATCGTAGGTTGGTTTCGCGCAGCAAACCAACGCATGTGCTTTGGCAGCAATTGCACGCCATTCCGGTGGTGTTGCGCGTTAAGGTTACGCCCGATGATGTATTAAATACCATGAAAAATGATGCGATTTGAACCGCACATTCCGACCAAGGGTTTTTAAGCACAAATGGCTCTGCACAGATTGCGGCGTAGGAGGTTTGCTTGCACATGCGTTGGTTTGCTGCGCGAAACCAACCTACGGTTGAGCCGCTTTACGGGTTCACCGATGCGCAAAACATACAAAACCGCTTGTGGGCTGACACGCGCTGCACGGGTGTGCGCACGTTTGTCATTTTAAAACGGCATTGCGGGTTGGCTTTGTGTTGCATGGATACAACATGAAGCGTGATTTAAATTTTCGGCGTGAATCTTTGCCATCAATCCGCCTATTACGGATTACATACCTGTAAAACGGTCATTTCGAGTAGTAATACGGTGTTTTTGCTTTGATTTCAATAAGTGTGAGTAAGAAATTAATTTTAAAAAGGTGGTTTTTGTATTGCAGCCTAACTTGCTCGCACTGTACAGTTGGTTCTGTCTGTGTTATTATGTTTTGGTACTTATACGTATGTTTTTTAGTTTGTTGATTTTTTAATTGAGTAGTATATATAAAAAATATGAAAGTACGTAAAAGCGTTTGTGTTGAGTATCTTGGTATGCGCTGTGCGGTTTGGCGCGCATTTTTCATGCTAAAAATACCTGTAAGTAGTCATTTTTAGTAGTTAAGCGATGTTTTTGCTTTTGAGGTGTTTGAGCAAAAAATCAATTCTTAAAGGCATTCTTTGTATTTCAGTCTGGCTTGTTCGGGCTTTGTAGAGGGGTTTGTAATTTTAAATTACAGGTCGTATTTTTTATATGTGTTGTCCCTAATTTTTTAGTGAGATTTGGGTTTTTAAAGTTGTTTTTAGGGGTGCGTTGTAATGAATAGAAGTTATCGTAGTGTTTATAATGAGGCGCTTGGCTCATGGGTCGCCGTTTCAGAGATGGATTCGGAGAAGGGTAAGTCGAACTCGAGCGGTTTGGGCAATTTAGTTGTTGAATCCCGCACGCGGTCTGGAAGTCGAAAATTCAAGCTTAAGGCGCTGTTCTTGTCTTTAACCGCTTTAGTGGGAGTTGCTTCTACAGCGCCGGTGTATGCGGGGGTTGTTTCAAGCGGTGGGGTGGCTGCGGCCGGTGCATGTGACCCTGTAGGTACCCAGTTTTTGTTTAACGGTTCTGTTTACGCCTCTGTTGCAAGTCTCGGCGCTACTCATTTTTCCAATGTAAATGCTGGTTGCTCAACGAGCTCGGCGGGGGCAACTGCAACCAGTTATGGTGCTTACTCGTCTGCCCCAGGTTCGCAAGCGACTGCGGTGGGTTTTGGTGCTAAATCGAATGTTAGAGCTACGGCAGTGGGGGCGCAAGCAGTTGCTAACGCTGGGGGAACTGCTATCGGTATGTCAGCTACTGCGTCTGAATTAGAAGGCATAGCGATTGGTAAGAATGCTTATGCAAATAATCTTTATGCTGTTGCGATTGGCGGTGCTGATAGTAGCGATAGAGTGATATCGTCATCGGACGGTAGTATCGCGATCGGTCGCGGAGCTGAGGTCCTGACTCGGAATTCTGTGGGGGCTGTGGCTTTGGGCGTTGGATCAAGCGCCAATGGCATCGCCGCGTTGGCGGTAGGCCTTCGTGCGTCAGCTGTCAGCAACCAAAGTACTGCAATCGGTAATAACGCAGTTGCGATTGCTGGAGGCTCGATTGCTTTGGGTTCTAATGCCTTGACCGCTGGTAATTCAAATGTTTCCAGTTCGCTCTACGCCCCTTTCGGTGTTGCAATAGGCTCCGGTGCAACGTCGAATTATAGTTGGTCTGTGGCGATGGGCACTAACTCAAAAGCCGTTCTTGGAGTGAGGGTCACATCGGCGACTATTAATGGCGTGACTTACGGTGGCTTTGCGGGCTCACTTTCAGAATTAGGTAGGGTGTTTAGTGTCGGTTCGGATGTTGACGCAACTCAAACACGACAAATCCAGTTTGTATCAGCAGGTCAAATTAGCGCAACATCTACAGATGCGATTAACGGCTCACAACTCTATTCTGTCTTAGTGACTGTCTTAAGCGGCGCAACGGGCAGCGTCGAAAGTTCGGTGGCCTCATTGTCGACTTCAACCTCGACCGGCTTGAGCAATGTGAATAGTTCAGTTGCAT
>JAFEII010000030.1 GCA_017495165.1 Hydromonas sp.
AAAAATGCGGCGGTTTGTTCGTCGTAAAACTGTCAACTTATTTTAGGACGGGACAAAGTAAATAAAAAATTACAAAGAAGAATCTTTGCCATGCACCTTGTATCAGGAGTCAAAATAGTGTGGCCAATTCTTTCGGTCTTGGTTGTCTTGATCATGGGGCTGGGTTTGTTGATTGGCTTTTTAGAGGGATGGCTCATGCATGAGTCGATTTACTTTTCTTTGATAACGGGATTAACAGTCGGTTATGGGGATTTCGCACCGCATTATCCAATTAGTCGATTTCTTTCTGTGATTATTGGCTTATGTGGAATGCTATTTACTGCACTGATTTCCGCAATAGCAGTTAAGGCGTTAACAAAAACACTGGACATCTAGCTACAATCCTATTCTGTCGCCCAAAAATGATGGCAGTTTCCAATAACGCCCAACAAAAAACGCTGATTCAATATCAGCGTTTTTTGTTGGGTCCATTGTAAATGAAGCCAAGCTTAATCGACTTGCGTGCCGCGCCAATAGGTTTCTGCTTTTTGCGCATTCATGTTTAAAACGCGTGCCATGATAAAGAACACGTCTGAGCTGCGGTTGAGTAGTTGGATGATGCCGTCGTTGAGCGCTTCGCTTGCATTTAAGGCGACTAATTGGCGCTCGGCGCGGCGGGCGACTGTGCGGCAGACGTGCGCTTGTGCTGCGGCCAATGTGCCGCTCGGTAAAATAAATTCGGTGAGCGGTGGCAAGCTGGCGTTGTGTTCCAGCGCCCATTTTTCGAGCAATGGCAGGGCGGATTTGGCTAAAAAAGTCATGCCGGGAACCGCTAGTTCTGAGCCTACTTCAAATAAGTGATGTTGTAATGTCACTAGAAAAGCGTCGATTTTTAGGTCAGATTCAGATGTGGGCACGTTGAGTTGGGCGCGCAGCAGGCCGATGTGGGCGTTTAATTCGTCTACGTCGCCCATTGCTTGAAAGCGCGCTGAGGATTTGAGGTGGCGTGTGCCGTCTGCGAGGGCGGTGGTGCCGTCGTCACCCGTGCGTGTGACGATTTGGTCTAAGCGATTGGTCATGATTAGTTGTGCTTGCTTGAGTAGCCGATGTCGACTTGACCGTACACTTGAATGCTTGATTTGCTGGTGTTGTTCCAGCGCTGGTTCATGGATTCGATTGCACGGGCGGTGTTGTTAAGTGGTACTTCGCCTTTGATGCCAATTTTGCTGCCGTCTTTTTCGACGCTTTGGTCAAAAACGAGGGAGGTTTGGCCTGCGCTGGTGAATAGGCCGATGGCTGATTCGCTGGTGTCTTTTGCGAGAGCGGCGGTGCTTATAAACAGGCTGAGGCAGGTAATGGTGATGATTTTTTTCATGGTGATTCCTATCTTTGTTTGAGTTGAGCGTATTTATAGCGCTGGTTTCTCAACAAAATTAAAGTGGCGGTTTTGGCCGCCACTTTAATGTCATTTTGGCCATCATTGTAACGCATCAAGCAGCGCTTGGGTTGACGGCTTGAGTTAACGCGGCACTTTGGTGAGCCAGCGTGTGTAGAGCTGGCGTGCAACGGCTTGGGCGTTTTCGGTGTACACCCAGTTGTCGGAGCGGATTTTGTCGTCTGGGTGAATGTTCATGCCGTTGGCTTGTGAAATGTCATCGCGCACGTTGTCTAGCCAGTGGTTGATTTTTTCGGGTAGGGCGTCAATGTGAAATTGAACGGCCAAATGCATGTCGTCCAGCACGAATGCTTGGTTTAAGCAGTACAAATTGCCAGCCAAAATTTGCGCATCAGGCGGGGGCAAAAAGGTTTCGTTGTGCCATTGAAATAAGGTGACGGTGTTTAAGCCGCCAAACCACTCATAGGCTGCCGATGTGTGTAATGGGTTGATGGCGTGCCAGCCGATTTCGTGTTGGGGCGCAGGAATGACCAGCCCGCCAAAGGTTTTTGCCATGAGCTGGCCACCCAAGCCGTGGCCGATGATGGGAATGCGGTGCGCACGGGCTTCGATGAGTAGTGCGGCGGCTTGGTCAAAGTGCGGGTAGTGCGCGGTGTCGTTGACGCTCATGCCCCCGCCCATGATGGCAAAACCGCTGTAATCCAAAATACTGGGCGGCAAGGTGTCGCCAGTGGCGACGTTGACGAGCTCAAACGGGATTGCCCAGTTGGTTAGGCAGTCACTAAAATAACCGGGCCAATCGTAGGCGGCATTTTGCAAAATTAAAATAGGTTTCATTGTTGACCTTTCTTGTGGATGCGGTTTGTTATTGTAGCGCCATCTAGTAACAATTTATAGGGTTGGCGCGATACGAAGACTTAGGTTTGCACCATTTTAATGCAATAATTTTGGTTTTGTGCATCGGTTAGTTCAATTAAACACTGCTCAAATGCGGCTAAAAATCGCGCAATATCCGCATCGGTTGTGTCAGGACACACCAGCGTCATGTTGTGAAATGGCGTAATCATCACGCCGCGATTGAGTAGGTACAAATGAACCGCCTGCTCTAATGCGCCGTCCATGGCTGCTTGGGCTTCGCGGCCATTGGTGGGCGAATGAAGGCAAAACTGAAACTCGCTGCGTGCCCCCAGTTGGGTCACGTTCCACGGTAAATTGTATTGTGCAATCAGCGCACGCAGGCCTTGGGAAAGTTTGGATTGCTGGGCAATGATTAAATCAAACGCTGGCGCCGTGGCCACCTGTTTTAAGTTGACCGCCAATAACGCCATCGTAATCATATTGCCCGACAGGGTTGTGCCAATGCCCGAGTGCCCAGCAGGTGCGGCCTCCTTGGCGGTGCGCATGCGCTGCGCCACAGATGCGCTCATGCCGTATACCGCACACGGCAAACCGCCCGCAATTGCTTTGCCCGCCACCAACATGTCGGGTAAAAAGTCGCACAGCCCCGTGTAGCCCGCGTAGCCCGCGCTAATGGTGTGGGTTTCATCAAATATCAGCAATGTATCGGTTTGGGTGCAGGCCTCGCGCAATTGCGCCAAAAAGCCATCTGCGGGCAATACCATGCCGCAATTGGTGAGCGCGGGTTCGGTCAACACGCAGGCAAATTCGCGGCTGACCAGTTTGGCGCGCACCGCTTCAATGTCGTTAAATTCAACCACATCCGTAAACTGGGTTAAGTCGTACACTTGGCCAAGCAAGCTGGCGCGTGTGCTGGGCGGCGCATCGGGATTGGCTGGGTCTAAGTCGACAAATACGTCATCAATCGTGCCGTGGTAACAGCCATCAAACACCAATATTTTTTTGCGCTGCGTAATGGCGCGTGCCCAACGCACCACAAAGCGATTGGCGTCGGTGGCGGTGGTGGCCAGTTGCCAAAAGGGCAGGCCAAACCGCTCGGTGAGCGCTTGACCCGCAATGGCGGCATCGGCGGTGGGCAGCATGGTGGTGTAGCCTTTGCTTGCCTGTGCGGTTAATGCGTGTGCCACGGCTGGCGGGCTGTGGCCAAACATCGCGCCCGTGTCGCCCAAGCAAAAATCTGAGTATTCATGCCCGTCCACGCAGGTAAAACGCGCGCCTTGCGCGTGCGAGACAAACAACGGCACGGGCGTGCCCCAATCGGCCATCCAGTGCAGCGGCACGCCAAACAAATAGCTTTGATTGGTTTGCGCCGCCAGCGCCGCTGAACGTGGGTGCGCCGCCAAAAACGCATCGGCTTCGCGCTTGGCCATGTTGGCAATGGTGTTGCGGGCAATAGTTGCGTAACTCATAAACAGATCCTAAAAATGAATGTGTTGGTATTGTGCAGGAGAAGATGGGACAATTGACCCTCCAATTTTTTGTGTACGCTCCATCCACTTAGGCGTCTGTATTCTTGGAGTCAAACAACCAGCCAGTCATCGATTACAATGCCAAAAAATATCCAAAAGGAGCTCAGATGCCATACGCCTATCACAGCAACAACACCTTCCTCGCCGTGCCGCATGGCGCCACACATCAGCCGTTTGCGATAGCAGGCATTCCGTATGACGGCGCGGTCACGCATCGGCCCGGTGCGCGCTTTGGCCCATCGGCGATTCGCACCGCCAGCCAAATGTTGTGTGACGGCACGCATCCGTATTTTGATGTCTCGCCCTTTGAATATTTGTGCGACTTGGGCGATCTGTATTTGCCCAACACCAGCATTGAAGGCATGCGCGCAGCATTGGCACAAAAAGCCCCCGCCATGATTGCGCAGCACCACATGTGCTGGCTGGGCGGCGATCATTCGATTACGCTGGGCTTGCTGCGCGCTTATGCCGCGCATTATCAAAAGCCGCTCGCTGTGCTGCATTTTGATGCGCATTGCGACACGTGGGACAGCCATTTTGACGAACCATCTGGCCACGGGACTTGGGTGTACGAGGCGATTAACGAGGGCTTGGTTGACCCAGAATGCTTTGTACAAATTGGAATTCGCTCCGCTGGCGTGCGCGCTGCGCGTGACTATGTCAAAGACCAAGGCGGCGTGATTGTCACCGCCCGTGACTTGCGCGGCCTAGAAACGCTGGGCGAACTTGATGCGGTATTAAAAACCATACATCAGCGCATGAATGCCAAAGGTTTGCCCGCGTACCTCACGGTGGATATTGATAATTTAGACCCCGCATTTGCACCAGGAACTGGCACGCCTGAGCCTGCGGGTTTGACCACGAACCAATTGTTTACATTTTTGGAACAAACCGCAGGCATCAACTGGGTTGGCATGGATTGCGTTGAAGTCGCGCCCGCGTATGACCATGCAGAGCTCACCAGTAATGCCGCCGCCCAAGTGGTTTGGACATATTTGGCTGGGCAAGTGGCAAAGACAAGCTCATTTAAGGACTAACCATGTACGCCCAAGATGCCAAACTGGCCAGTGATTCTTATTACGCAGCCACCGCCACGCCACTGCCCGAACAGCCATCGCTGCAATCAAACATCCGCGCCGATGTGTGCGTGGTGGGCGCTGGGTTGGCGGGGTTGTCCGCCGCGCTCGAATTGAGTGACATGGGCTACAAAGTGGTGGTTTTAGAAGGGCGGCGCATCGCGTGGGGCGCTTCAGGGCGCAACGGCGGCCAAGCGATTGCGGGTTACGCCTGCGAGCAAGCGCCGCTCGAAAAACAACTTGGGCTGGCCGATGCCAAAAAAGCCTTTAACCTCACGCTCGAAGGCCTAGATTTGATGCGGGCGCGGATTAAAAAGCATCGAATTGCGTGCGACTGGACAGACGGCTACATGACCGTCAGCGTCAAACCAGAGTCCACGCCCGAGCTGCTCGACTCGGTCGCCTACATGCGCGACACCTACGACTACCCGCATTTACAAGCCATTTCGCCACAAGAATTGCCGCAATGGCTTGCCTCCAAACGCTATCACGGCGGCGTATTGGATCATAATTCGGCACATTTGCACCCGCTTAAATACGCGCTTGGACTGGCGCAAGCCGCGCTGGAAGCAGGCGTGACTATTTATGAACACTCAGAAGTGACCGAACTCATGCACGGCGAACCTGCCACAGTCAAAACCGCGCACGGCCAAGTCACCGCCAGCTTTGTCGTGCTCGCAGGCAACGTGTATTTAGACAAAACCGTCAAAAAGCTCGCAGGCCGCGTCATGCCTGTGGGCACATACATCATTACCACCGAACAATTGGACAAAACCACCGCCAACGCGCTCATCAAAAACCGCGTGGCGGTCAGTGATAATAATTTTGTGTTGGATTATTTTAGAGTCACGCCAGACGACCGAATGCTGTTTGGCGGGCGCGTCAGCTACTCAGGCGCCACGCCGAGCAATTTAAAAACCGCCATGCAACGCACCATGTTGCGCGCATTTCCGCAGCTCTCTCATGCAAAAATCGAACATTGCTGGGGTGGATTTGTCGACATCACCGCCAACCGCGCCCCCGATTTTAACCGCCTTGCGCCCAATGTTTATTACCTGCAAGGCTTCTCAGGTCACGGCTTGATTTTAACCAATATTGCTGGCAAACTCGCCGCCCAAGCCATTGCAGGCCAAGCCGAACGGTTCGACATGATGGCAAAAATCAAACACCACCCATTCCCTGGCGGGCGCATGTTACGCACCCCCGCACTGGTTTTGGCCATGGCGTATTATCGACTGCGTGATTACTTGTAAAGCAAGCGCCCCCGCGCTCGCCCACAAATAAAGCATCGCATCAAATAAAATTATCTCAAACTCGCAAAAAATCAGTTGACAATACGGCTCAATGCCTCTAAAATTGCAGTTCTGGCGAATTAGCTCAGCCGGTTAGAGCGACGGAATCATAATCCGCAGGTCCGGGGTTCGAATCCCTGATTCGCCACCAGTATATTAACCAGCACTACCCAAGGTTAGCAAACAAACCCGCATAAACATTAAGTTTAGCGGGTTTTTTGTATGTATTTGGCAGCGCTGGTAAGTGAGGGTATCAAATCAAATTGTGGGTGATGGTGTGGGTAACATGAATAAAATTGCTAAAATCGAACCCTGTTACCCACAAGTTCACACAAATACTTTATAAGATTGTGGGATTTAACACGTAATCAATGCCGCCGCCGAATGCACCCTCTACGGCTTATAAATAGGCTTTGTGTCCGTCAGTGGTCAACTGCACACGATTCGCCAATCTGCCCGCCAAATCATCCATAAACAGCTTTGCACTTTCTGCGCCACGAGTACCAGCAAGCCAGCCCGCAATCAGTTTTGTATCAGCGTCAATCGCTGTCCATGTGTAAACGTCACCAATGCCGAACACGTCCTTTAACTCTTCAGGTACGTTGCGCTGTTTGGCATAAACGAAACTCCAAATTTCATCGCACTGTACGCGCTTGCAATTTAAGTCGCGCACGTATTTGTCGTGATACTCAGCACATGCCGCACCAACATCGTAAAGCAACTTCGTCACCGTGTTGATTAAACAGCCTACGATACGCTCCAGCGAACACATTGAGCAGCCCTCAACCAGTAGTTGAATGATTTGTGCACGTTTTTCGATGGGTAGGGTATTCATGTTATTCGCCTTTAGCAATAGTTCAGTTTGAATTACACAGACTTTCTTCAAAATAGCAAGCATAATTTATTTATTGCACTGTGCTTGCTATTTAATTATAATTGTAAGCACTTTTAAAAAGGAGCAAGCAATGGACGAAAATATAAAATCAAAAGGCGGCAATGCAAGAGCCGCTGCCTTATCAAAAGAGCAAAGAAGTGAAATAGCACGTAAAGGTGCTTTAGCAAAATGGGATGCCTCAACGCCTGCTGTATTACTTGGCTCACAGCTAACGCTTGGTGGCGTAACTGTTGACTGTTACGTTACCGAAGATGGAGAAAGGTTGATTGCTGGGCGCGGTATGCAAGATATTCTCAAGTTGGTTGATGACGCCCCAAGCACTCAAAAGGCTGGGTCAAGAATGACGCGATTATTAAACAACAAACAGATTAAGCCATTGATTTATAAGGATAAATCAATGGATCACTTTATGCCCAAAAAGAGACGTTTTAACGGTCGGAATATAAATGGGTATAACGCAGAAATGCTGGTTGATATTTGCGAGGGTGTTTTAGACGCACGTAAACAAGGTGTAATAAAAACTGTGCGTATGGCAATTGTTGCGGAGCAGTGTGAGATTATTTTACGTGGGCTAGCTAAGACAGGGATTGTTGCGCTTATCGATGAGGCAACTGGTTATCAAAACCTTCGTCCAGCTGACAGCTTGCGCATGTATTTTGACCAAGTATTAAAAAAAGAATTGTCTGCATGGACTAAAAAATTCCCTGACGAATACTATGAAAATATCTATAAACTAAAAGGCTGGGAATGGCCTGGTATGGGAAAAAATCGATACAGTGTTGTTGCAAAATATACTAACAATTTAATGTACGGTCGAATTTTACCAGGCTTGACAGAGGAGCTTGAAGCACGTAATCCAAAAGACGAAAAGGGTCGAAGAAAAAACAAACATCACCAATGGTTCAATGATGACGCAGGTCAAAAATTGTTTTCTGCGCAGATGTTTACTGTTCTTGCGCTACAACGAGCTTGTTTAAACCGAACGGGTGATAAGTGGAAGCATTTTCTTGACATGATTGATGAAGTTCTACCAAAGAAAAAAGCACCAATGCCATTATTTCCAAATCATTCGGATTAACTTCGGCGTTTGATTGCAAAGTTCTTTTTAATTTCAGGCGATATTTTTTGATTCTTAGAAGCGCAATTTTCATCCCGCCCATTTTCTTGGGCGGTTTTCTTTTTCTTATCGCCTTTTTCAGGCACAGTTTCACCCGTTGCCTGTTCGACAACAGACTTAGCGAGTTGGTTTAGGTCAAGTTTCTTTTTCATTCGTATAGAATAGTCCAATCCTAGCGAAATTTAAAATCTGAGAATTTCAAACTGAGACACTACCATGAGGCGCGACTTATCCGTTTATGTTTTGCCGTTGAAAACTGCGCCAATCAAAAATGCAAAATATGCGACAAAACCAAAATCATTTTTTTATGTGCTGATTAAATCCAAGAGGCAAAAATCCATTTCATGTTTTACGCTAAAATAACCGCGATACTTGACTGAGCACCAACTGAGCATGAGCATTTAACCCCAAAATTTTAGACGAAAAAAGCCCTGCATCGCTGCAGGGCTTTAGAATTGGTGGGCCTCCCGTGAGTCGAACACGGCACCAACGGATTATGAGTCCGCTGCTCTAACCAACATGAGCTAGAGGCCCTAAGTTTTTACAACGGCGTATTGTATCGAAAATACGCCGTTTTTGCCACTAATTACTTGTTTTCTAGGAAGCTTTTAAGCTTTTCTGAGCGGGAAGGGTGGCGCAGTTTGCGTAGGGCTTTGGCTTCTATTTGGCGAATCCGTTCGCGGGTGACGTCAAATTGTTTGCCGACCTCTTCTAGCGTGTGGTCTGTGGTCATTTCAATCCCAAAGCGCATGCGCAACACTTTTGCTTCGCGTGGGGTTAGTGAGTCCAGCACGTCTTTGATGATGTCTTGCATGCCTGTGTGTAGCGCTGCTTCGGCTGGCGTCATGGTGTTGCCGTCTTCGATGAAGTCGCCCAAATGAGAGTCTTCGTCGTCACCGATTGGGGTTTCCATTGAAATCGGCTCTTTGGCGATTTTCATGATTTTGCGGATTTTGTGTTCCGGCATTTCCATTTTTTCGGCCAAAACGGCTGCATCTGGCTCGCTGCCTGTTTCTTGTAAAATTTGGCGTGAGATGCGGTTCATTTTGTTAATGGTTTCAATCATGTGCACTGGGATGCGGATGGTGCGCGCTTGATCGGCGATTGAGCGGGTAATCGCTTGGCGAATCCACCATGTGGCGTAGGTTGAAAACTTGTAGCCGCGACGGTATTCAAACTTGTCCACGGCTTTCATGAGTCCAATATTGCCTTCTTGAATCAAGTCCAAAAACTGTAGGCCACGGTTGGTGTAGCGTTTGGCAATTGAGATGACCAAGCGCAAATTGGCTTCGGCCATTTCTTTTTTTGCGTTGCGCGTTTTGGTTTCGCCTGAGACCATTTGGCGGTGAATTTTCTTTAGGTCTGGCAATGGCAGCACCACTTGATTTTGGGTGTCGATGAGTTGGCCTTGCAGCTCGTTTAACGAGGGCATGTTGCGTTCGAGTAGGGCGTTAAAGCTGTTTTTTGTTTTTAAGAGTTCTTGGCCCCAATCCAGATTGGTTTCATGGCCTGGAAAGTTGGTGATGAAAAATTGTGCGTCCATCCCCATGCGGTCTACGCAGAGTAGGCGAATTTGATTTTCGATTTTGCGCACGGCATTGACTTGCGCGCGCAGGCTGTCGCACAGTTTGTCAACCGTTTTTGCGGTGAAGCGAATGGTCATTAATTCGTTGGTGATTGCGTCTTGGGCTTGGTTGTATTTGTCGGACAAATAGCCTTGTTGGCCAAATGCTTGGCGCATGTCTTCAAAACTTTGTTCGATGGTGCTGAACTTTTCGAGTGCTTGGGTTTTGAGGGCGAGCAGTTGTTTGGCTGAAACTGCGCTGGCGGCGGCGTCTGCTGCTTCGTCGTCTAAGTCGTCAGAAATGGCTTCTTCTTCAACGGGTTGCGCTTCTTCCATGCCAACAAAGCCGTCGACGATGTCGGTCACTGGGATGGCTTCGGTGCGGATTTTTTCGACCATTTCACGCACTTGTTGAATGGTGGCTGGGCAGGCTGAAATTGCGGCCATCATTTCGCGTTGGCCTTCTTCAATTCGTTTGGCGATTTCGATTTCTTGTGCTTTGGTGAGCAGCTCTACCGTGCCCATTTCACGCATGTACATGCGAACGGGGTCTGTGGTGCGGCCAAACTCTGAGTCTACGGTTGATAATGCGGCTTCGGCTTCTTCTTCGGTGTCGTCGTCATTGCTGGCCGTTGGTACGTTGTCGGCCATGAGCAATGTTTCGGCATCGGGTGCGCGGTCGTAAACTTGAATCCCCATGTCGGCAAATGCAGAAATCATGGTGTCCAGTGCGTCGCCTTCAACCATGTCGTCGGGCAAGCTGTCGTTAATTTCGGCGTGGGTTAAGTAGCCTTGGTCTTTACCCAATTTAATCAACGCTTTCATTTGAGTGCGTTTGCGCTCTAATGCGATGGCATTTTGCTCGTTTTGTTGTTCTTTGGTTTTGCGATTTTTGGTTTTGTCGCCTTTGGTGGCGGCTTCGATTTCGGGTAAATCGTCTAGGGCTAAATCGTTGTCGAGTAGCTCGTCGTCAATGTCCAAGTCGTCATCTTGCGGGGCTGATTTCATTGGTGCATCGGCCTTTTTTGCGTCGGCTGATTTGCTGGTTTTTACGGATTTGGCCGGTTTTTCTGCCTTTACAGCTTTTACAGTCTTGGTGGCTTTTGCGGGTGTTTCTACAACTGCTGCGGCCTTTGCCGCTGCGGCTTTTTTGGTTGCTTTTGTGGCTTCTGGATTTGGCGTGCTGGTTTTTTTGACGGTCATACTTTTTTTCTCTGTGACGGTTGAGGCAGTTTCTTTGCTGGCAGCGCTTGCTTCTTTAGGGCGGCTGGCTTTTTTCGGGGGTTGGGCGGTCATGAGGCACATCCTTTTGAGTCGAATTTTTTGTTAAATGTGTCGCGCATGGCGTGAAATGCGCCGGACACCCGAAATATTGCAGTCGCGGATTGTACCACAGCTTGGCTTAAAAATAAGGCTCACTCTTGATTTTACAAGGGGGTTGGTACAAATTTTAATTCTTCGCGGCGTTTGAGCAGTGCCATGTACTGGGCTTTTGCGGCTGGATCGTGCGTCATTTGTTGTGCCAGTGCGTGTAGTTGCGGTTCTATGAGTTCGCGCTCAATTTGTAGTTGATGTGCCAAAAAGCCTTCTTGCGCTGATTCGAGTGAGGTGGCGATGGGTTCGCGCAGCTGCTTTTGCAAAATATGCTGATACAAATCGGCATAGTCAAGCGCTTCTAATTGATGCAATAGTCCTGCGCTGCTGATGTCTGGCTGGGTTTGTAAAATTTCAATCAATGCGGTGAGTGCGTGGTGGTCGTTGACTTGCAGCCACACGTTAAGCTGTGCGAGTTGCGCCAGTTCTGGATAGGCAAGCATGGATTCAAGTGCGCGTTCAATCATGGGCGGCGGCGGTGTGCGGCGTGATTTGTCGCGTGCGCCTTTGCGTGGCCGTGCGCTGACTTTGAGTTCGCAATATTCTTGGACGTCGTTGGGCTGGATTTTGAGCTGTACGGCCAGGGCATTGATGATTTGGGTGCGCAATGCGCCTGCGGGCATGGCGAGCAACAATGGTTTTGCCAAGTGCAATTGGCGTGCCAATGCTTCTGATGAGCCGTCGGGCGCGGCTTGTTGCAGGCCAAACAGCATAAATTGCGACAGCGTCATGGCGCTTTCAATTTGGCCGTTAAAGGCATCTTTGCCCAATTCTTTGACGTAAGAATCAGGGTCGTGCTCGGCTGGCAAAAATAAAAATTTCAACGTGCGCGTATCGGTTGCATGCGGCAGGGCGTTGGTCATGGCGCGCCAAGCGGCTTTGCGGCCTGCGCTGTCGCCGTCAAAGCTGAATACAATCACATCGGTGAAGCGAAAGAGCTTTTGAATGTGCGCGGCGCTGGTGGCTGTGCCCAGCGTGGCAACGGCGTTGCTGATGCCCGCTTGCGCGAGCGCCACCACGTCCATGTAGCCTTCAACCACCAGCACATGCTGCGCTTGCGCAATGCTGCTGCGCGCTTCAAACAGACCATATAATTCTTGACCTTTTTGGAACAGCGCGGTTTCGGGTGAGTTTAAATATTTGGGCTCGCCTTTGTCCAGCACGCGCCCGCCAAAACCAATCACTTGGCCTTTGGTGTTTTTAATCGGAAACATAATTCGTTCGCGAAAAAAATCATAGCGCGAGCCGCTGTCACGTTGCTTGACCAGACCTGCATCAATCAGGCTGGTTGACTCTTTGTAATCAGAAAAGATGCTGGCCAATGTGGGCTCAAACGGCGCGTAACCAATCCCAAAGCGCTGGGCAATCTCGCCGCTTAAGCCGCGCCTTTTGAGGTAGGCAATCGCGTGTGGGTGTTCTTTGAGCTGCGCCTTAAAGAACTGCGCAGCCTCGGTGGTTGCTTGGCCTATATTGGAGGTGCGGACTTTTTGCGCGACTTGAGCGGCGGCTTGTTGGGGCGTTAACGGGGCGCTTTTGGGGACTTGCATGCCTGCGCGCTGTGCCAAGTCTTGAACAGCTTCGATAAAACTTAAGCCGTTGTGTTCCATCAAAAACCCCAGCGCCGAGCCATGTGCGCCGCAGCCAAAACAATGGTAAAACTGTTTGGAAACGGTGACGGTAAATGAGGGGCTTTTTTCATGATGAAAAGGGCACAGGCCTTGGTGATTCACGCCCGCACGCTTGAGTTCGACGTACTGCCCCACCACGTCAACAATGTCAACGCGGGACAACACATCATTAATAAACTCTGGGGGAATCAAGGCCATTTTTGTGAAAATACTTGAATTACAGGGCGTTTAGCGCGGTTTTAACCAAACCTGAGACCTTGCCCATGTCGGCTTTTCCTGCCAATTGCGGTTTTAACAGCGCGATGACTTTGCCCATGTCGGCTGCGCCCGCCGCGCCTGAGTCAATGACGGCCTTTGCGACTGCGGCGTTGACGTCTGCCTCGCTCATTTGGGCGGGCAAGTAAGCGCTGATGATGTGCAATTCGGCTTGCTCAATGTCGACCAAGTCTTGGCGGCCAGCTTGCAAAAACTGTGCAATTGATTCTTTGCGTTGCTTGCATGCTTTTTCAACAATCGCCAATACCTGCGCGTCGTCCAGCTCAATTTGATCATCCACTTCGCGTTGTTTGATTGCGGCCGATAGCAAGCGCAATGTGCCAAGTTTGGCGGTTTCGCGTGCTTTCATTGCCGTAATAATATCGGCTTGGAGTTGGGCTTTGAGTGTCATAAATATCCTTAATGTGTGGTTGATTCTAGCCCGCTATTATATGCCAAAACAGGTGGAATCTGGCTCTTGTTGTTTCATTCAAAACGGATGTGCAACGATTTGACACTTGTTTGTAAAGTGTTTAGAGTTGCAAAATTGACCCAAATAGTGCGCAAACCAAGCGCGGGTCGCATTTAACAAAAACAAGCATGCAAAATGCCTCAAAGGAGCTCTTAATGGCCGCACTTCGCACCATTATTTTTATGATGATTGCAACCACATGGACCATGGTTTACGTGTGTTTGTGCATGTTGGTGGCTTTTTTGCCATACCGTGCGCGTTACTTTATTACCTCGGGCTGGCACCGTGGCATTATTTTCTTTGCGTGGCTGATTATGGGGATTCGATACGAAGTTAAGGGCTTGGAAAACCTGCCGCCGCGCAACACGGGCGCGATTGTGATGGCCAAACACCAATCGGTTTGGGAGACGATATTCCTTGCGTATGCGCTGGGCAATCCGCTGTGTTTTGTGTTTAAAAAAGAGTTGCTCATGATTCCGTTTTTTGGCTGGGGCATTGGTTTGTTGCGGATGGCGGCGATTGACCGCAAGTCAGGCTTGGATGCGTATGCGCAAATGCGTAATCAAGCAAAAGAGCGGCTGGCGGAAGGTGTGTGGATGATGTTGTTTCCTGAAGGCACGCGCAGTTTGCCAGGTAGGCCATCGAAGTACAAAACTGGCGGTGCGCGTTTGGCGATTGAGCTTGATGCGCCGATTGTGCCGATTGCCCATAATGCGGGGCTTTGCTGGCCAAAAACCCCTTGGGTTGTGCGCTCAGGAAAAGTGACTGTGTCAATATTGCCTGTGATTCACCCAAATAACCGTGAGTTGCGCGAGGTGCAGGACGAAATGGTGCAGGCCATTGAGTCTGAAATGTTGCGTTTGCCTGCCGCACGCAGCGCCCGTTAAGCGCTCGAATGGGTACGCTTAAACGTTGGCTTTCGGGTTTGCAGCGCTCACTTTTGGGCGAGGGTCCTGCGCTCAAAACGCCCAAAGAGGTGAAACCACGGCTTGCCAAGCCTGTGCGTCAAAAAGCGGCGCAGGCGCATGTCATCACGCTGGATGACCAGCCAGTTCATTACGCGCTTGAGCGCAGCAACCGCAAAACCATTGGCATGATTATTGGCGCACATGGTTTGTTGGTGCGCGCCCATCCTGGCGTGCCATTGCATGAGATTGAGCGGGTGTTGCATGGCAAATCTGCTTGGTTGCTCAAACACATCAATAAATCCCAATCGTTGCCTCAACACCACGCCAGTTTTGTGCCGAGCCTTGATTTAAATGATGGCGATACGCTTCATGTTTTGGGGCGTGCCGTTCAAGTGCGCTGGGTGAGTGGCGCGCCTAAGTTTGAGGCGGCTGATTTTTGGCTCGGGCATCAAACCGAATTGGTTTTGCGCAATGTGAGCACCGAGCGCCGAGCCAATGCATTACAAAAAGCGCTTACGGATATTTTGATGTTGTATTTGTATGAGCGCGCTCAGTATTTTGATGAGGCGCATGGTTTGCGTTGCCATCGAATTATGTTGTCAAACGCCAAAACCTTGTGGGGCACTTGCCGCTCAAATGGTGTGATTCGCATCAACGCCCGACTGGTTTTTTTGCCCGAACAATTGGCCAATTATGTGCTGGCGCATGAGTTGTCTCATACCCGCCATATGAATCACAGCAAAGACTTTTGGGCGCAGGTGCAAGCGGTTTGCCCTGATTATAAACATTGGTCCAAAACCCTTAAGCAATATAATTTGCGGGCGTGTTGAGCCCAAAATAAACCATGATTGATGACAAATGCAAGAAGTGACAAAAGCGCCCAAAATCCCTATTTCGGTTTTAGTCGTGGTTTACACGCCAGATTTGCATGTGCTGATGATCAAGCGCACCGCCAAAACCGCGTTTGAGGCCGATTTTTGGCAGAGCATTACGGGCAGTCTTGATGCGCTTGATGAGCGCCCGATTGATGCGGCGGTTCGAGAGCTGTTTGAAGAGACTGGTTTGGTGGCAAGCGCGCACGCGTTGCATGATTGGCAATACAGCACGGTGTATGAGATTTTTCCGCAATGGCGCCACCGTTATGCGGCGGGTGTGACGGAGAATACCGAGCATTGGTTTGGTTTGTGCGTGGCAGATATGCATGTGCCAATTTGCTTGGCGCCCGCCGAGCATACCGCGTTTCAATGGTTGCCTTATGACGCTGCGGCGGATTTGTGTTTTTCTTGGAACAATGCCAAGGCGATTCGAGGGCTGCCGCAACGGCTTGAATCAAGCAACGCGCAAAAAAACACCGCTGTTTAAGCGGTGTTTTTGATTGGTTTTGATGCAAACGTCATAAAATGATACATTAAGGCATCATGCGTTTGAATACATTTTGCTTGTGTTTGATGAAGTGCAAAATGCCGCCTGCCAAATGCAACACAAGCAAGCCAATAAATACATTGGCGCCAAGCTCGTGCAGTTCTTTCAAGGTACGACCCAACTCTGGGTTTTTATCCAGCAATGTTGGCAAATTAAATAAACCAAAGAAGCTGGCGGGATAGCCAAATGCATTGCTCATCATCCAACCCACCACAGGAATACCAAGCATGGTGAGGTATAACATGCCGTGTACTGATTTTTCCAAAATCCGCTGTACGCTGCCTTTTGGATTGACCGATTCAGGCACCGCTTTAACAAAGCGCAAGCGGTTTACCAAACGTAAAGCAGCCACCAATAAAACGGCAACACCTAATGATTTATGCAGGTTACGCGTTTCGTTGCTCTCGCCAATGTTCCATGCCACAACAATTGCGGCAATCATTAAAATGGCAATCAATGAGTGAAAAATCATCATTGAAAGTGGGTATTTTTGCTGTTGTGTGTTCATAAAAAATCTCCTAGTAAATAAACGGGTTAATCAATTTGTGCCGCGCATTATAATCCAAAAATCAAGAACATACACCCTTGCGGCGCGTTTGATTTGTCTTGCCGCCAGATGGCATCTAAGAAAGGTGGGTTTTTAGCGGGCAAATGCGTTTTTATGCGTCCAAAAAACTCAGCTGCGTTTTGGGCGTGGCTTCTTGTAGGCGCACCCCAAGCCCGATTAAGCGAATGGGTAAGTGCGTTTTTGAACAGATGTCTTCTAATAGCTTTTTGAATACGTCTGGCGCTGGTTTCAGGCAGGTTTGCTCGATGCTGCGCACTGAAAAATCGTTTAAGCGCAGCTTAATGAACGCTTTGCAAATTTGTGGTTGGGCGTTGGCGTTGGCGATGCGTTTGGTGAGCGCGTCAAACAGGGCGTCAAACTTTAAAAGACAGTCGCCATGGCCATTTAAATCATGCAAAAACGTGGTTTCTACGCTGATTGATTTGCGGTGGTGGTTGGTTTTAACGGCGCGGTTGTCAATGCCTTGGGACAGTTGGTGGATGTGCAAACCCATTTTGCCAAAGTGTTGGATTAAAAATCCCAGTTCTTTTGTGCGGATGTCGGCGCAGGTGTGAATGTCAAAGGCGTTTAGGCGCTCGGCGGTTTTTGGGCCAACCCCAAAGAGTTTTTTGACGGGCAGGTCTTGAATGAACGCGTCTACTTGATGTGGCCGAATCACAAATAAGCCGTTGGGTTTGTGCCAATCGCTGGCGATTTTGGCCAGAAATTTATTGGGTGCCACGCCCGCTGATACGGTTAAACCTGTTTGCGCCAACACGTCGCGCCGAATGTCGGCGGCGATTTTGGTCGCCACGCCGTTGTGCAATGTGCAGTCGCTCACGTCCAAATACGCTTCATCGAGCGACAACGGCTCGACTTTGTCGGTGTAGCTGCGGTAAATCGCAAAAATACTTTTTGAGGCGGTTTTGTAACGGTCAAAATTAGGCATGATGATGCGTAAGTTGGGGCACAAACGCAGCGCGTGGCGGGTTGGCATGGCGCTGCGCACCCCAAATGCGCGGGCTTCGTAGTTGCAGGTGGCAATCACGCCGCGCCTGTCGGCAGGGCCGCCCACGGCAACGGGTTGGCCAACCAGACTTGGGTCGTCACGCATTTCGACGGCGGCATAAAAGCAGTCGGCGTCTAAATGAATGATTTTTTTGGTACTCATTGGAATGAGGTTTCAGCCGTTTAAATGGTCATAGAAAACAGGCGCGTGTCTGGCTGCTTTTCGAGCAAACGCAGGTCAAACGCCATGGCAATGTTGCGAATAAATGGGCGGCCAAGCTCGGTGACTTCTAAACCATTTGGGGATACATGCAGCAAGCCATCGTCTTGCATGGGTTTGAGGCGTTCAATGGTTTGGGGCAAATCCTCAAACTGCTGGCTGGCCAACGACCAGTCGGTTTTCATGCGGCACATGATGTTCAAAATATGGGTGCGAATGATTAAATCAACGTCGGTCAAAATATGACCGCGCTGAATTGGCCATTGATTGGCTTGAACTTTTGCCAAATAGTCATCAAGATTTTTTTCATTCTGCGCAAAGCCGTACCAGCTGTCGGCAATCGATGAGACGCCAAGGCTTACCATCAGGCGCGTGTTGGTTTCGGTGTAGCCCATAAAGTTGCGGTGCAATCGGCCTTGCGCTTGCGCCATGTACAGCGTGTCGGTTGGGCGTGCAAAGTGATCCATGCCCACTTCAACGTAGCCCATTTCGTCAAACATGGCTTTGCCCGTTTCGTACAGCGCACGTTTGGCTGTGCCGCTGGGCAAATCTGCGTCATCAAAGCCACGCTGGCCATTGCCTTTGAGCCAAGGCACATGCGCATAGCTATAAAACGCCAAGCGGTCGGGCGATAATTGCGCGGTCTGGCTAATCGTGTGGCGCATGGTTTCAATGGTTTGGTGCGGCAGGCCAAACACCAAATCATGGCTGATGGAGGTGTAACCAATCTGCTTGGCCGCCTCATGCACGCGCGCAACATGCTCAAACGGCTGAATCCGATGAATCGCGGTTTGTACGCGCACATCGTAATCTTGCACCCCAAAACTCACCCGCCGAAAACCCGCATCAAACAACACCTGCAAATGCTCAGGCGTGGTGTTGTTTGGGTGGCCTTCAAAGCCAAATTCGTGGTGTTCGGCGCGATCTGCGTGCGCAAAAATCCCATCCATCAGCAGCGCCAAATTGGCAGGGCTAAAAAACGTGGGCGTGCCGCCGCCCAAATGCAGCTCACGAATCCGTGGGCGCTGCGCACTGTGCTGCGCCAAATAATCCACATACATGCGCCATTCGGCCAGCAGGGCGTTGATGTAGCCCGTTTCCACGCCATGGTTTTTGGTGATGCGTTTGTTGCACGCGCAAAACGTGCACAAACTCTCGCAAAACGGCAGGTGCAAATACAGGCTGATGCCATCTGTGGCGTTGGACTCATTAAAGCTGCGCACCAGCGTGTCAAGGTATTGCGCGGTGCTAAAACTGTGTTCTTGCCAATACGGCACGGTTGGGTAACTGGTGTAACGCGGGCCGGCGATATTGTATTTGTCAACAAGGTGTTTGGGGGCGTGCATGTGTGGCTCGATTCGATGTGATGTTTGGTTGAGGTAAAGCTGATTTTAAGCGACTTTTGGCGTAAAAAAGCGATTTTTAAGCTCATTTAAGCCAAGCGTGTTTAAGAGTTCATTTAAATGGGCGCTTGATTGCGCGTCGTGGTTTTTTTTGCGGGTGGCGATGATGAGCTCGTTTTTCATGGCGTGTTCCCAGCCGACCAGTTCGGTGACGGTGACGTGATAGCCGTGTGCTTCAAGCTGCAAGCAGCGCAGCACGTTGGTGACTTGGCTGCCAAATTCGCGTGTGTGCATGGGGTGGCGCCAAATCTGTGCGAGCGTGTTGTGTTTGGTGCTTGATTTGTGGGCGCGCAGTGTGGCGGCAACTTGGGCTTGGCAACACGGGACGAGCACAATGTGCTGCGCGTTTTTGGCCAAGGCAAATTCAATGGCGTCGTCGGTGGCGGTGTCGCAGGCGTGCAGGGCGGTGACCACGTCAATTTGGCTGGGCAGCGCGGTTGAGGTAATCGAATCGGCAACCGATAAATGCAAAAAATCCATTGCGCCAAAACCTGCTTGTTCGGCCAATACTTTGGAGCGCTCGACCAATTCTGCACGGGTTTCTATCCCATAAATCATGGCTTGGCTGGGTTGCAGTTGGTGCGGTTTAAAAAACAAGTCGTACAAAATAAAGCCAAGGTAGGATTTGCCGGCGCCGTGATCCACAACGCTTAAGCTGTCTTTTTTGCTCAATACGTCATCAAGCAGCGGCTCAATAAAGTTGAATAAATGGTAAACCTGTTTGAGTTTGCGGCGGCTGTCTTGGTTCATTTTGCCGTCAGCGGTCAGAATGTGCAGGGCTTTGAGTAGGTCAACCGATTGCTCGGGGCGCACGTCGTAGGCGGTTGATTTGTCTAGTTTTTTTGGCTTTTTGGTCATGGTAACTCAATGGTATTAATGGCTTGGCGCAGCGCTGCTTCGTTTTGTTGAAACGCTTCAACGGTGGCGTTGAGGTTGATTGCGACGCTTTTGCCTTTGTGGGGCGTGAGTAGCATGATGTTGTGAGTATCGGTGCTGCGGGCTTTGGAGATAAACTCTAAATACACCCAATTTTTGCCGCTTAATGGCATGATTTTGTGTTCAACCCAGCGGATGTTGGGGATGCTGGCACTGAAGGCGCTGTGCAGATATGTAACGGATTGGGTCATGTTTTCTTCGGTGAGCGGCAACTCGTTGTGGCCGTAAGCCAAGCTGATGCTGCGCGGTTCGTTGCCAATCATAAATTCGGGGGCTTTGACTCTTGGTGCTGGGAATTTGAGTGCGATTTCAGAGGCGCTGAGCGCCGTGTAGTTGTCGGGGAGGTCAAACCTGACATTTGAGTCAGGTGTGGTAAAGGTTTTGGCTGATAGATTGGCGCTCAGAAGCAGTGCCGCGCCTAAAATATATTTTTTCATGGGGTTCTCAATTGAGGTTTAAACGGTGGTAATTAACAAAATCATAATCCAAACCAGTGGTTTCGTCGTGGTTGGGCTCGCGTGAGATTTCTTGCCATTGTGTTTGGTCAAATGCGGGGAAAAATACATCGGCGTCAAAGTCACGTTTGACTTCGGTTAAGACCATGCGCTGCGCCAGCGGCAAGGCTTGCGCATAAATATCGCCGCCGCCAATGATGAAAATTTCGGGGGCAATATCGGCGGGTTGGTGTTCCATTTGCTCGGCCAGTGCAATCGCTGCAGGCAGGTTGGGCACGACCACGCAGCCGTCAATTTGTAAATCAAGTTGGCGCGAAATCACAATATTTAAGCGGCGTGGCAGCGGGCGGCCAATTGATTCATAGGTTTTGCGCCCCATGATGATGGGGTGGTTGAGTGTGGTTTTTTTAAAAAACTGCAAGTCGGCGGGCAAGTGCCACAGCAATTGGTTGTTTTTGCCCAAAGCCTGATTGCTTGCCACGGCCGCTACGATTGTTAAGCGCGTCATAATGTCCCTAAAAATTTAATGTAATTCAATCAGCGGTGTTTGGTTGGCAGGTAAAATTTGCACCAACACAATCCCCGCAAAAATCAATACGCAGCCCAAATAGCCGATTGCGTCTAAGCGGTCGTGCAGCAAGGCGGCACCTGCAATCGCAGAAAAAACGCTTTCGGAGGATAAAATAATGGCTGCCTCAGCTGGGCGCGAAAAGCGTTGTGCGATGACTTGACCCGTAAACCCAATGCCGACGGATACGATGCTCATGTAAGCGAGTGGCGCAACAACGTGGGCGGCGTTTGCCCAGTCAAATGATTCAAGTGGCACGGCCAGCAAGCCTGTAATCAGTCCGCACACCACAAATTGTCCCCATGCGGTCATGAGCGGCGCGCCCAGTTTGTCCGCAAGTGCGCCAATCCATAACACATGCAACGCAAACGGAATCACCGAGGCTAAAACCCAAGCGTCGCCAAGGTTGAGCGATGGTTTGCCCGCGCCAGTTAGCATCCAAGTCCCGACAATGCACGCCAGTCCTGCTGGCCAAACCACCCAATGCGCACGTTTTCGATAAAGCAGCCACGCAATGAGCGGTACCAGCGGCACATATAAGCAGGTTAAAAAACCCGCATTGGTGACGGTTGTGGCAGCCACGCCTTGTTGTTGACATACTGAGCCGACTGCGAGTAATGCGCCCATTAACGCAATTTGGAGCCAGTCTTTGCGGCTTGGCGTGGCTTGGCGTTGCACCAATCCGCGCCACTCGCGCCAAACCAACGGGCTAATCACCAATGCGCCGAATAAAAATTTGAGTGCGTTAAAACTGAGTGGGCCTAAATAAGCGGCTGCGAATTTTTGTGGCACAAACGCAAAACCCCACGCGCATGCAACGATGATGAGCATCAAGTTGGCTTGGCTGCGGGAAAGTGGACGTTGCATGGGGTGCTGCCTTGTGAATGAGGGTGATTAAAAATTAAAAATAGGGCGTTTTGCATAACCAACGCATTTAACCGTCTCTACTTTAGGCGGCTGAAAAATGACGGGGAATGCGGATTTTTTCATGCTTTTTATCCAAAACTTGTTCGGGTTTCCCGAACAAGTTTTGTCGAATCGCAACCAAGTAGGTTTTTACTTTGCTGCGCAAAGCGCTCAGATTAAACCGCCACAGGCGCTTTAATTGGTTCGTGGTGTTGGTAATCCAAGAATTCAAAATCATCAAATTCGTAATCAAAAATTGATTCAGGTTTACGTTTGATGTGTAACTTGGGCAACGCCAGCGGCGTGCGCGCCAATTGGGTTTGCACCTGTTCTAAATGGTTGTTGTACAAATGACAATCGCCGCCCGTCCATATAAATTCTTTTGCAACCAAGCCGGTTTGTTGCGCAATCATGTGGGTGAGCAGGGCGTATGAGGCGATATTAAACGGCACGCCGAGGAAAATGTCGGCCGAGCGTTGGTATAGCTGGCACGACAGTTCGCCATTGGCGACATAGAACTGAAAAAACGCGTGGCACGGCGGCAGCGCCATGTTGGGAATGTCCGCCACATTCCACGCGCTCACGATGATGCGGCGCGAGTCTGGCGTGGTTTTGAGCTGTTCAATCACTTGCGCGAGTTGGTCGATATGGCCGCCGTTGCCGTCAGGCCAAGAGCGCCATTGGTGGCCGTAAATTGGGCCCAGTTCGCCCGCCTCATCCGCCCATTCGTTCCAAATCGTGCAGCCGCGTTCGCGCAGCCAGTTGGCGTTGGTGTTGCCTTGGATGAACCAGAGTAATTCTAAAATAATTGATTTGACGTGTACTTTTTTGGTGGTGACCAAAGGAAAGCCTTTGGTTAAGTCAAAGCGCATTTGATGCCCAAAAACCGAGCGCGTGCCAGTGCCTGTGCGGTCTGATTTGGCGTCACCGTTGGTTTGCACCAAGCGCATTAAGTCTAAATAATTTTGCATAATTGCTTTTCAAAAATGGGGTAAAAAAACATCTGGCATTCTACTCCATCACTCAAGATTCATCAAACACTGCCACCGTTTGACTGCTGATGGCGAGCAGTTCGCCTTGGGCACTCCAGACGTGCGCGTGGGTTTGTCCGTAGCCGTCCGCTGCTTGGTCAATGTGCGCGCGATAGAGCAACCAGTCGTGCGTGAGCTTTGGCATTGGGTGCATGAAGGCGATGTTCCATGTCATGCTGGACGCGGGTGCGGGCTTGGCTAAATGCGGTAATACCGCAGGCGGCCAGGCATCAATCAGCGTGATTAAGTGCGCCACGGTCATTTCCTCGTTTGACTCAAAGCCTGATAATTTCATCCAACCGCCCATGTCAAGGCTGGGCATGTTGCAAAACGGCAGACCGCCAAACGCCCAGCGAAAATCGATGTGTTGGCTAAAAGCGGGTGTGATATTTGGGATGTAAGGCAAGGCGGGCAGCGTATCGGGCAAAGGCGCAAGCGGCGCGTCGCTTGGTGTGACGTGAACTTTGGATGAGCGCGCTGTGCAAAAGCACGCCAATGCCGCGCACATCACTTGCTGATTTTGCCAGACCTTTGCTTCCATTTGAATTGCGCTGCGCCCTGTGCGCAGGGTTGAAACGGTGATGGTAAACGGCTCATTCATTGCAACTGGGCCGACAAAAGAGAGCATGAATGAGTACAACGCCCGCGCACTATCCACCTCGCGACGCATTGCGGTATAAATCATGCCGCCCAATAATCCGCCAAATGTGGCGCGGCCTTGTCCCCAATCTGCGCTGACTGTGTAGGGCGTGTCTGCGCTGCCGTTGCTTACTTGTGCCAATAAATCTGTCATGGATGTGTTCATCATGCCTCCTAAGAATGGTTGGCGTAAATCATAGCAGAATCAAATCAGCGTGCGTGGTTTTTAGGCGTAAGGTGCAAAACCTCGGTATAATCCGCGCCTTGCAGAATGAGTCATCATTCGTCCCCAGTTTATAAACCTGTCTCGACGAGAAACCATGAAAAAAGTCTATATCAAAACCTTCGGCTGTCAAATGAATGAGTATGACACCGACAAAATGCACGATGTGCTGCGCGACAAAAACGGCTATGTCAAAACCGATGACATTAACGAAGCCGATGTGGTGTTACTTAATACCTGTTCCATCCGCGAAAAAGCCCAAGAAAAAGTATTTTCAGACCTTGGGCGCATCCGCAAACTCAAAGCAAAAAATCCTGATTTAATTATTGGCGTGGGCGGCTGTGTGGCTTCTCAAGAGGGCAAAAATATTGTTGCGCGTGCGCCGTATGTCGACCTTGTGTTTGGCCCGCAAACCTTACACCGCTTGCCTGACTTGCTCAGCAAACGCGCCAGCACGGGCAAGTCTCAAGTTGATATTGAGTTTGTTGAAATCGAAAAGTTTGACCACTTGCCACCGCCACGCGTTGAAAAAGCCACCGCTTATGTGTCCATCATGGAAGGCTGTTCTAAATATTGCAGTTTTTGCATTGTGCCGTACACGCGTGGTGAAGAGGTTTCGCGCCCGTTTGATGACGTGTTGACCGAAATTGCCGATTTGGCCGATCAAGGCGTCAAAGAGATTAACTTGCTTGGGCAAAACGTCAATGGTTATATGGGCAAAATGGGCAATACCGCTGAGGTTGCCGATTTTGCAACCTTGCTCGAAACCATGGCGCACATCAGCGGCATTGAGCGGATTCGTTATACCACCAGCCATCCCAATGATTTTTCAGACCGCTTGATTGGCGCGTACGCCAATGTGCCCCAGCTTGTGAATCATTTGCATTTACCGGTTCAATCAGGCTCAAACCGTATTTTGACTGCGATGAAGCGCGATTATACTGCTGCGGATTACCTTGAAATTATCCGTAAAATGCGCGAGGTTCGCCCGAATTTGGCTCTGTCTTCTGATTTTATTATTGGCTTTCCTGGTGAGACCGAAGCCGATTTTGAAGACACCATGCGTTTGATTGACGCGGTTCAGTTTGACATCAGCTTTTCGTTTATTTATAGCGCACGTCCTGGAACGCCTGCGGCGAATTTGATTGACGACACGCCGTATGACGTGAAGTTGGCACGCTTGCAACGCCTGCAAGAAACCATTGGCAATCACGCCAAATATATCAGCGCCAATATGGTTGGCACAACCGAAAAAGTCTTGGTTGAGGGCTTGTCGCTCAAAGATCCGTCCGAGCTATTTGGGCGCACTGAAAACAATCGGATTGTTAATTTTAAAGCCCCAGTTGGCGCAAAATCGCGCTTGATTGGTCAGATGATTGATTTAAATATCACCCATTCCTTTACCAACTCCTTGCGCGGCGATGTGTTGATGAGTGATGGCGAGATTGCTTTGCTAAAACCCATGCCGTACAGCCAGTTTTTTAATATCCCACTTAAAATGGCGCGAGATGGCGATGCGGCGACCGTTGCGCCATAAATTTTTTGGCGGTTTGAATCATTAACTGTGACATCTCACAATTAACTGCAAATCGGTTGACGCGTTTGATATGTTCGACGCGATTGATACGTTCGACACGTTTTGCACAGAAAGTATGCTGCTATGACCATGGATTTTCACATGCATTCAAGTTGTTCAGACGGTGCGCTCGCACCGAGCGATGTGATGGCGCGTGCCGCTTATCATGGCGCAACGGTGGTTGCTTTGACCGACCATGATCAACTCGCAGGCTTGGATGAGGCGCGTGCTGCGGCGCAGGCTTTGGGGATGCGGTTTGTGAATGGCGTGGAAATTTCGGTGACTTGGCGCGCCATTACTTTGCACATTGTGGGTTTGAATTTTGATACCCAATCGCCCGAGTTGGTCAATGGCCTGCAGGTTATGGCGCAAGGACGTGCTCAGCGCGCGCAAAAAATTGCCGATCAGTTGGCTCAGGCGGGCGTTGAAGGCATGTTTGAAGCAGCGTTGGTGCACGCAGGCGGGCGCGTGGATTTGTTAAGTCGCACGCATTTTGCCCGTGAATTGGTGGCACGTAAAAAAGCGACGAGTGTTCGGTCGGTGTTTCAGGATTACTTGGTGGCGGGCAAACCTGGGTATGTCTCGCATGAATGGTGCAGTTTGGCGCAAGCCGTTGGGTGGATTACGGGGGCGGGTGGCGTGGCGGTTTTTGCGCATCCTGGACGCTGTATTCATGCGCACGAGGGTGATGAGCTTGAGTTGTTGCACGAGTTTGTGGCGCTGGGCGGACGCGCAATTGAAGTGGTTACAGGCAGTCACAGTAAAAATCAATATAAAAAGTACACCCAAATTGCACAAGACTTTGGTTTGTTTGCCTCGCGCGGCTCAGACTTTCACTCAAGCAATGAGTCCAAAATGGAGGCGGGGAAAGTACCTGAATTGCCACACGGTTTAATCGGCGTTGAGTCACTTTTTGGCTGATTGCGCACGAATGGCTGGCTAATGTTGCTATAATCGCCCGCTTGTTGTTGTGGGAAATGTGTGTGAATTTGAATAGCCAGTGCAAATGTCTGCCAAAGCAGTTCGGCTCAATTTAAACCTGCTGGTTTTCCCTTTGATACCGTTGCTGCCGTTGTTTGGGTAGCTGCTTAAAACCAGATTGCCCAACAATGTCATTGCTAAAACAGAGTCAGTGCCGCGCTGGCTGGAAATTGTGTCGCTGATTGCGCTGCTGTTTGTGGGTGAGTACCTGTATCCGCATGTGGCGGTTGACGTGCTCGAATGGTTGAAACACCTGCTTTTAAATATGCGCGCACCTATTGAACCACGCTTTCATCGTTGATGAATCGATACCTTTAAGGAAGATAAATATGCCTGATTTTGCAGCACTTTTTCATGATATTTCCATTTACATTATTCCCGTTATATTGGCGGTTACTTTGCATGAGGCCGCGCATGCGTATGCGGCCAATTGGCTGGGCGATGACACCGCGTACCGTTTGGGGCGCACCTCACTGAACCCGCTGGTGCATATTGACCCGTTTGGTACGGTGCTGATGCCGCTTGGCATGTTTTTGCTCTCAGGCGGTAATTTTTTCTTCGGTTATGCCAAACCTGTGCCTGTACAAACGTCGCGGTTACGCAATCCCGCAGCTGATATGCCGATTGTGGCGTTGGCAGGCCCGATGGCAAATGCCGTTATGGCTTTGTTGTGGGCGGTGTTTGGGGTTTTGGTTGCCGTGTTTCAAGCGCCCGAACAGGCGATGTTTGCAAAAATTGCATACGCGGGCGTTTTAACCAATCTGCTCATGTTTGCGTTTAATTTATTGCCCATTTTGCCGTTGGATGGCGGGCGAATTTTGATGGGCTTGTTGCCAGCCAGTTTGGCGCGGCACTTTGAGCCGCTTGAGCGTTATGGCATGTTTATTATTCTTTTTTTGGTATTTAGTGGCAATCTGATTGGCACATATTGGATTGGACCGATTACGAGCGCAGGATTTCATATGTTGGGTTCGCTGTCTTTGGCGCTTAAAACGCTGTTCGGCGCGGCATAAAATTTTTTATTATAGGTGGTTAAACGATGTTTCCAGAACGCGTATTATCGGGCATGCGCCCAACCGGTGCTTTGCATTTGGGTCATTATCATGGGGTGCTAAAAAATTGGATTCAGCTGCAAAATGAATACCCATGCTTGTTTTTTGTTGCCGATTGGCACGCACTCACCACGCATTATGACGACCCAAGCGTGATTGAAAAAAATACGCACGAAATGGTGATTGATTGGCTTGCGGCAGGGATTGACCCCACGCAAGCGACGTTGTTTGTGCAGTCAAAAGTGGTTGAGCATGCGGAGTTGTTTTTGCTGCTCGCCATGTCAACGCCGCTGGGTTGGCTCGAGCGCGTCCCAACCTACAAGGAGCAAATTGAAAAACTCAAAGAAAAAGATTTGTCCACCTATGGCTTTTTGGGCTACCCATTATTGCAAGCGGCGGACATTTTAATTTACCGCGCCCAACACGTGCCCGTGGGTGAAGATCAGGTGCCGCACCTTGAAATGACGCGTGAAGTGGCGCGCCGCTTTAATTATCTGTACGGGCGCGAAATTGGTTTTGAAGAAAAAGCGCTTGAAGCGGTTAAGAAATTGGGCAGCAAAATGGCGCGCCAATACACCGATTTACGCAATCGCTATCAAGAACAGGGCGAAGACGAAGCGCTGGAACAAGCGCGCGCGCTGCTTGATGACGCCAAAAGCCTTGCGATGGCAGACAAAGAACGCTTGTTTGGTTTTTTAGAGGGCAGCCGCAAACTTATTTTGGTTGAGCCGCAAGCGCTGTTAACCAAAGAGTCCAAAATGCCAGGTTTGGACGGGCAAAAAATGTCAAAAAGCTACGGCAATACCATCGCCATGCGCGAAGACGCGGCCGCCATCACCAAAAAAGTGCGCACCATGCCAACCGATCCTGCCCGCGTACGCAAAACCGATGCGGGTGAGCCGAGCAAATGCCCTGTGTGGCCGTTGCACCAAATCTACAGCAGCGATGCAACTTGCCTGTGGGTACAAGATGCGTGCCGTGGCGCAAAGATTGGTTGTTTGGAATGCAAGCAGCCATTGATTGATGGCATATTGCACGAGCAACAGCCTATTTTGGAGCGCGCCCAGCAATATATGGATGACCCGACATTGGTGCGCAATATCATCGCCGATGGCTCAGACAAAGCCCGCAAAATGGCGCAAGAAACCATGCGTGATGTACGGGAAGTCATGGGTTTGCTTTAATCGGGCGTAAAGTTGCCAGACAAATGCGCTGTCGCAAAGCCGATTTTGAATCGGCGGATGAAATTGCAAAGCAAAGCATAAATGACTTGATTTGTGTGCAATGCATCCGTATAATCGCGAAATAAATTTAGGGCGTTGTTCACCACAAGTTATTGTTTTTTAATAACTGAACAGCGCAAGTCAAAAAGGGCGCCACGTGTGGAGCCCTTTTTCTATGGTTAAAGTGAATATGAAGATAGAACAGTTGATTGAACAAACCGTCGTGGGCATGGGGTACGAATTGGTTGATGTTGAACGCATGAATGACGGCTTGATGCGTGTCTTGCTTGATAATGTGGATCATGTCACCCCGATTATGATTACCGATTGCGAAATCGTGAGTCGTCAGCTGACGTATTTGTTTGAGGTCGATAACATTGCGTATGAGCGTTTGGAAGTCTCGTCACCTGGCGTGGACAGGCCGCTCAAAAAGTTGCAAGATTTTGCACGATTTGCCGGTGAAATGGTGAGTGTAAAGCTTAAGTTGCCGATGGATGTTGGCGGTGTGGGGCGAAAAAATTTTACTGGCCGCTTGCAGGCTGTGAATGAAAATGCGCAAGATGGTGAGCAGTTGGCCATTTTGTTTGAGTATGAAGGCGAAGAGCAGATTTTGGATTTTGGCTTGACGGATGTTGATAAGGCGCGCTTGGTGCCTGTGTATGATTTTAAAGGAAAACAAAAATGAATCGTGAAGTGTTGATGTTGGCAGATGTGTTGGCGCGTGAAAAAAATGTGGATGTTGAAGTCGTATTTGGTGCACTTGAAGCGGCGCTGGCCTCAGCGGCAAAGCGCCGTTATGATGACGAAGATGTTGAGCTGCGTGTGCAAATTGATCGTGAAAACGGGCAGTATGATACGTTCCGTCGTTGGTTGGTCGTGCCAAATGAAGCGGGTTTGCAAGAGCCGGACCGCGAAATTTTATTGTTTGAAGCCCAAGAAACCGATGCGTCGATTGCGGTGGGTGCGTACATCGAGGAAGAAGTTGAGTCGGTTGAAATTGGTCGTATTGGTGCTCAAACCGCCAAGCAAGTGATTTTGCAGCGCATTCGTGATGCGGAACGCGACCGTTTATTACAAGACTTTTTGGCGCGTGGCGATAAGATCATGATGGGAACCGTCAAGCGCGTGGACAAAGTGCAGGCGGTGGTTGAATCTGGCCGCGTTGAGGCTGTTTTGCCGCGCGAACATATGTTGCCGCGTGAAAACTTGCGTGCGGGCGACCGCGTGCGTGCATTTATGTTGTCGGTGGATCAAACCGCGCGTGGCGCACGTCAAGTGCAATTGAGCCGCACCGCGCCTGAGTTTTTGATTGAATTGTTCCGCCAAGAAGTGCCTGAAGTCGATCAAGGTGTGTTGGAAATCAAAGGCGCTGCGCGTGATGCAGGTGTGCGTGCCAAAGTGGCGGTTCATGCAGTGGATATGCGGATTGACCCCGTTGGTACCTGTGTGGGCGTGCGCGGTTCGCGTGTGACTGCGGTGCGCAACGAAATTGGTGGCGAAGCGGTGGATATTGTGATTTGGAATGAAGAGCCTGCGCAATATGTGATGAATGCCTTGTCACCAGCGGTGGTTCGCTCCATTGTGGTTGATGAAGAGCAGCATTCTATGGAAGTTGTTTGTGATGAAGAAAATTTGGCAATCGCCATTGGCCGTGCAGGTCAAAATGTGCGCTTGGCGAGCCAATTAACTGGCTGGCAAATTAATTTGATTACCGAAACAGACGCTGCCGCGAAGCACGAAAAAGAAAGCCGCGCCTTGATTGGCTTGTTTACATCCAAACTTGATGTGGATGAAGAGGTTGCGAGCATTTTGATTGAAGAAGGCTTTACGAGCCTTGAAGAAGTCGCGTATGTGCCTGTTGCCGAAATGCTCGAAATCGATGCGTTTGACGAGGACTTGGTTGAAGAGCTGCGCTCGCGAGCTCGTGCTGCGATTTTAACCGCAGCGATTGCGCAGGAAGAGTCATCTGACGCGTTGCAAGACCTCTCCACCTTACAAGGCATGGATTCGCTGTTAATCGCCCAATTGGCGGAGCATAAAGTGTTTACGCGTGATGATTTGGCTGATTTGGCTGTGGATGAATTGATGGAAATGACCACGTTAAATGAAGCGGCTGCCAAAGAAATGATTATGCAAGCCCGCGCCCATTGGTTTGATGAAGCGTAAATAGAGCGAATTTAAGGAAAAAATATGAGTAAAAATACAGTAAGTTCGCTTGCGCTGGAGTTGAAAATGCCAGTGGATGCGCTACTTGAGCAGCTAAAAGCCGCAAATGTGAGCAAAACAAGCGCGGATGATGTTCTGACCGAAAATGACAAAACCGCGTTGTTGGCCTCGCTGCGACAGGCGCACGGCTCGCAAGGTGATGAAAAGAAAAAAATCACTTTGACCCGTAAGTCAACCACTGAAATTCGGCAGGCTGATGGTGCTGGCAAAACCCGTACCGTCCAAGTTGAAGTCAAGAAAAAACGCACCATTGTGGCAGAAGTGTCAGCGGTTCAAGTCGCCCCTGAAGTGGTTGAGGCGGTTGCGCCCGAAGTGGTTGCGCCAATTGCGAGCTCGTTGCCTGAAAGCAAAGCCTCTGTTTTGGACGATGCTGAAATTGCCAAACGTGAAGCCCAACTGGCACGTGCCCAAGAATTGGTTGCGCGTCAAGAGGCTGACGCACTTGCGCGTGCGGCGTCGGCAAATAAATCCGCTAAAACCAAAGTTGATGCGACGGTTGACTCAGCCGCTAAGGTTGAACCAGCAGCCAAGATTGAATCTGAGGTTGCGTCTGACGCACCTCAGGCTGTTGCTGCGTCTGCGCCGACTGATGCGCCGAAAAAATCTGCGGTTAAAACCGCACCGCAGGTTGAGAAGAAAAATCCAGCGGAGGCAAAAGCCGAACGCGATTTGCTCAAAGCACGTGCTGACGCAGAAAGCGCGCGCGCATCGCTGGAAGCTGCGCGTGCCGAACGCGTCGCACAAGCCAATACGCAAGACGCAGAGCGTGATCGTCGCCGTAAGGCAGCAGAAGCGGAAGTGGCAAACTTAAAAGTGATGATGGCGCAACCAGCCAAAACCTTAACCGCCAAACCGATTGAAGGCACATTGCACAAAGCCGTGAAACCTGAAGGCGCTGTGGTTAAGGCCAAGCCAGCAGTGGTTGTGCAAGAAGTTGACAGCAAAGGGCGCAAAATTACTGCGCCTGGTAAAGGAAATCAAAATGATGCAGGTCGTGGACGGGGTGGTTTAAAAACCCGTGGCGTCCAAGATGACCGTGGCGCACGCCGTGGTGGAAAAAACCGCCGCGATCGCAATGCCGCACCAGAGGTGGGTGATTTTGTTGCGCCAACCGAGTCTGTTGTCCATGATGTGCACGTGCCTGAAACGATTTCAGTGGCTGATTTGGCGCACAAAATGTCAATTAAAGCGGGTGAAGTGATTAAAGTATTGATGAAATTGGGGCAAATGGTCACGATTAATCAAGTGTTGGATCAAGACAGCGCGATGATTGTGGTGGAAGAGCTCGGACACAAAGCCTTTGCCGCCAAACTTGATGACCCTGACGCATTTTTGGATGATTCGGGCGCAGAACATATTGAGTATGAAACATTCCCACGCGCCCCAGTTGTCACTGTGATGGGACACGTTGATCATGGTAAAACCTCTTTGCTCGATGCAATTCGTCGTGCGCGTGTGGCGCACGGTGAAGCCGGCGGCATTACGCAACACATTGGCGCATATCACGTAGAGACAGACCGTGGCATGGTGACATTTTTAGATACGCCAGGTCACGAGGCCTTTACGGCAATGCGCGCACGTGGTGCGCAAGCAACCGATATTGTGATTTTGGTGGTTGCATCGGATGACGGTGTGATGCCGCAAACCAAAGAAGCTGTGGCACATGCAAAAGCCGCTGGCGTGCCTTTGGTGGTTGCGGTCAATAAAATGGATAAACCAGAAGCCAATATGGAACGCGTTAAACAAGAATTGGTGACTGAAGGCGTTATTCCAGAAGAGTACGGTGGCGACACGCCATTTGTGGGCGTATCTGCCAAACAAGGCATGGGCTTGGACGAGTTGCTTGAGCAAGTGTTGTTGCAAGCTGAGGTTTTGGAGCTGCGCGCCCCTGTTGCATCGCCTGCCAAAGGTTTGGTGATTGAGGCGCGTTTGGACAAAGGTAAAGGCGCGGTTGCGACGATTTTGGTACAAAGCGGTACGTTGCGTAAAGGCGATACCTTGTTAATCGGCAGCGTTTTTGGGCGCGTGCGCGCCATGTTGGATGAAAACGGCAAAGCTATTACTGAAGCGGGCCCATCGATTCCAGTGGAAGTACAGGGTTTGTCTGACGTGCCTGCGGCAGGTGAAGACGTGATGGTGATGGCTGATGAGCGCAAAGCGCGTGAAATCGCCTTGTTCCGTCAAGGCAAATTCCGCGATGTCAAACTGGCAAAACAACAAGCGGCCAAACTTGAAAACATGTTTGAAAACATGACCGAAGGTGAAGTTCAAACCTTAACCATCATCATCAAGGCTGACGTTCAAGGCTCGCAAGAAGCGTTGACCCAATCATTGGTCAAATTGTCTACCGACGAGATTCGCGTTCAAGTCGTGCATGGTGGCGTGGGTGGTATTTCTGAATCTGATATTAACTTGGCAGCGGCATCAAACTCTGTGGTGATTGGCTTTAATACCCGCGCAGACGTGCAAGCACGTAAATTGGCTGAAACCGTTGGCGTGGATATTCGCTACTACAACGTGATTTATGATGCGGTTGATGATGTGCGTCTGGCAATGACAGGCATGTTGGCACCTGAAAAACGTGAAGAAATGCTCGGTTTGGTTGAGATTCGCCAAGTGTTCCGCGCAACCAAAATTGGTACGATTGCGGGTTGTATGGTCTTGGAAGGCACAATCAAACGCGGCGCAATGGTTCGCTTGCTGCGCAACAATGTGGTTATTCACACGGGTGAGCTTGAATCTCTCAAACGTTTTAAAGATGAAGTCAAAGAAGTTAAAGAAGGCTTTGAGTGCGGCTTGGCGATTAAAAACTACACCGATATTGCCGAGGGCGATAAAGTTGAAGTATTTGTGATTAACGAAATCGCACGGACACTTTAATGAATGTAGGGTGGGCATTGCCCACCGACTGTTTAAATGCTTTTGATTTCGGTGGGCAGTGCCCACCCTACGTTTGAATTGGATTTTTAATTATGGCAAAAAAAGCCCCAACCGACCGCACTGTGCGTATTTCTGAGCAAATCAAAAAAGACGTGTCGATTTTGATTGCGCGTGAATTACGTGATCCGCGCTTGGGTATGGTCACGATACAAGAAGTGAAACTGACCGCAGATTACGCCCATGCAAAATTGTACTTTACGGTGCTGGGCGCGGATGCTTTGGTTACGAGCAAAATCTTGAATGAGTCGGCCAGTTTTCTTCGTAACATGTTGTTTAAAATTATTCGGATTCACACCGTGCCGACCTTGCATTTTGTTTTTGATGAAACGCTTGAGCGCGCCATGGATTTGTCTTTACTGATTGCGCAAGCAAATATGGGCAATGTTGATGAAACCGATTCGGTCCCACCAAAGGCTGATCAAGCGTGACGCAAGTTAAAAAAGCTGTTGAAAAAAAACTGCGCCGCGCGATTGATGGCGTGCTGCTGTTGCACAAGCCGTTGGGCGTGTCGTCCACGCAAGCCTTGGGGCGCGCAAAATGGCTGCTTGGCGCGGTCAAGGGCGGTCATACTGGCACGCTTGATCCGCTGGCGGACGGCTTGTTGCCTTTGTGTTTTGGTCATGCAACCAAGCTGGCGCACGATTTACTGGATGCGGATAAAACCTATGAAGCCTTGATTTTTTTGGGGCAAAGCACCACAACGGGTGACGCTGAAGGCGAGGTGATTTTTGCATCCGATGCGGTCATTACGCGGTCACAGTGGGATGCGATACTGCCGCAGTTTTTGGGCGATATTTTGCAAGTGCCGCCGATGTATTCGGCACTCAAAAAAGATGGTAAGCCGCTGTACGAATACGCCCGCGCAGGGATTGAAATTGAACGCGCCGCACGTGCGGTGTGTATTAAATCAATGGAAACAGTGTCTTTTGACTACCCAATGGTGCGTTTATTGGTGACGTGTAGCAAAGGCACATACATCCGCACGCTGGCGCAAGACATCGGTGATGCGTTGCAGGTTGGGGCGCATTTGCGCGGCTTGACCCGCACGGCTGTGGGGGATTTACAGCTCAAAAACGCGTTGACGATTGAGGCGTTTGAAGCCTTGAACGAGGCGCAACGTCTGGCGGTTTTAATGCCGCTTGATGCGTTGATGCAAGACACGCCAGCGCTGTATTTAAACCAAGCCGATGCCGCGCGGTTTGTGCAAGGCCAGCGCCTCAAAAGCGATTTGCCAGATGCGACGATGCTGCGGGTTTATTGGCAAGACGTTTTGATTGGTTTGGCGGGGGTTGAAGCGGGAACGCTCTCGCCAAATAAAGTTTTAATGACGGCGCTGCCTGCGTGATGCAAAGTTATTTGCAACAATTGGTCGCGTTTTGATTGGTGGTGGCTGGCACGGTTTATTTTGTAGGGGCGGGATTTATCACGCCCAAACACCGCGATTGACGTGAAAGGGCGCAATGAATTGCGCCCCTACGATTTGCAAGAACACGCCTAAATTAGGCTTCAAAATCAAATCATATTTTGAAACCATGAAAGTTTGTTGCGGCCTGCCGCACAATGTTTGGGGCAAATTTGCCCACAGTGAAGTTTTATTTTGATGATTCATGTTGACTGCATTTGCACGACGCTCTGAAAAATCGTTAACCTGAGTCAAAAAGTAAATTATTTTTTGATGCTTATGAAAGAGAAGTTATGACACAACAACGCGCACTGCGTAACGTCGCGATTATCGCCCACGTTGACCATGGTAAAACCACTTTGGTTGACCAATTGCTCCGCCAATCAGGCACATTCCGCGACAACGAAAAAGTTGATGCCCGCGTGATGGACAGCAATGATCTTGAAAAAGAACGTGGGATTACCATTTTGTCCAAAAACTGCGCGGTTGAATACGCAGGCACACACGTCAACATCGTTGACACCCCCGGCCATGCTGACTTTGGTGGTGAAGTTGAACGCGTTTTGTCGATGGTTGACGGTGTGTTGTTGTTGGTGGATGCGGTTGAAGGCCCAATGCCTCAAACCCGTTTTGTGACTCGCAAAGCCTTGGCTTTGGGTTTAAAACCGATTGTTGTGATTAACAAAATTGACCGCCCTGGTGCGCGTCCTGATTGGGTGATTAACGCGACGTTTGAATTGTTTGACAAATTGGGCGCGTCTGACGAGCAGTTGGATTTCCCTGTGGTTTACGCATCGGCATTAAATGGTTACTCATCGTTAAATGATTCTGACCGCGAAGGCAACATGAATCCATTGTTTGATTCGATTCTGGCCAACGTCCCAACCCGCGAAGCCAATCCTGATGCGCCATTGCAAATGCAAGTCACGTCTTTAGAGTATTCAAGCTACGTCGGTAAAATCGCGGTCGGTCGTATTTCACACGGTCGTGTAAAAGCCTTGCAAGACGTGATTTTTATGGATGGCCCTGATGGACAGATTAAAAAAGGTCGCATCAATCAAGTACAAAAATTCCAAGGCCTTGACCGCGTGATGGTTGAAGAAGCCGAAGCGGGCGACATCGTCCTCATCAGCGGGATTGAAGAGTTGGGCATTGGCACAACTTTGTGCTCGCCTGACGCGCCAAACGCATTGCCGATGCTTAAAATTGATGAGCCAACCTTGACCATGAACTTTATGGTGAACACATCGCCATTGGCGGGTCGTGAAGGTAAATTTGTCACCAGCCGTCAATTGCGTGACCGTTTGGACAAAGAACTCAAAGCCAACGTTGCTTTGCGTGTGAATCAAACTGACGACGACACGGTGTTTGAAGTATCGGGGCGTGGTGAATTGCACTTGACGATTTTGATTGAAAACATGCGCCGCGAAGGTTTTGAATTGGGCGTGTCTCGTCCACGCGTGGTTTACAAAGAAGTTGACGGCGTGCGCCATGAGCCGTACGAAATGCTGTCAATTGACATTGAAGAAGAACATCAAGGCGGCGTGATGGAAGAAATGGGGCGTCGTCGCGGTGACCTGCAAGATATGCAACCAGACGGTAAAGGCCGTGTGCGTTTAGAATATCGCGTACCTGCCCGTGGCTTGATTGGTTTCCAAGGCGAATTTATGACCTTAACACGCGGTACTGGCTTGATGAGCCACGTGTTTGACGCGTACGAAGCGGTTGAAGGCAAAACCGAAATGCCAGGTCGTCGCAATGGCGTGCTGATTTCACAAGACGATGGCGCCGCAGTTGCGTATGCGTTGTGGAAACTGCAAGACCGTGGCCGTATGTTTGTATCACACAATGACCCTGTGTACGAAGGCATGATTATCGGGATTCACTCACGTGACAACGATTTGGTGGTCAATCCAATTAAAGGCAAACAACTCACCAACGTGCGTTCGTCAGGTACGGATGAAGCGGTGCGTCTGATTACGCCAATTCAAATGTCACTTGAATACGCGGTTGAGTTTATTGAAGACGATGAATTGGTTGAAGTCACACCAAAATCAATTCGTTTGCGTAAACGTCATTTGAAAGAAACGGATCGTAAGCGCGCTTCGCGTGATTGATTTTGTTTTGGGCTGCTTAGTTATGTTCTAACTTTAACTTAAGTAGTGCAAAAAGAAGTACGCATGGCGGGCATTGATGCCCGCCATTTTTATAAGTTGGCGCGGTATTTTGGGTTTATATTGCGTGCATGGCTGCCACGCAATTCGGGGCAACCCAAGCGAGCCCCTGTTTTAGCGTCGTTTTTCATCGCAAGTTTTCAAATTTAACGCACCTCAATTCGATTGGAGTCCCAATGAAACTCAAAAACAAACTGGCCATGCTGATCAGCGCCATCGCCCTGACTGCTTGCTCAAACCATACGCCACCCGCAGGTGTGACGCCGGTCTCGCCTTTTAATGTCAGCACTTACAGCGGGAAGTGGTATGAAATCGCACGGCTGGATCACAGCTTTGAAAAGGGCATGAGCCATGTCAGCGCAGAATATTTTCCCAATGCAGATGGTTCGGTCAAAGTGATTAACCGTGGTTTTTCGGATGCGAAAAATACGTGGAAAGAAGCGGTTGGGCGGGCGAAGTTTGTGGGTGATGCCAACACGGCGCATTTGAAGGTCTCTTTTTTCGGCCCTTTTTATGGTGATTACATTGTGTTTGATTTGGATGAAAAATACCAACACGCGTTGGTCAGCGGCCCGAATCACTCGTATTTGTGGCTGCTTTCGCGCCAGCCAACCATGCCTGCCGAACAGGTGCAGGCCTTGGTTGCCAAGGCAAAAGCCGCAGGTTTTGATGTGACTCAACTGGTGTATGTGCAGCAGGGCGAGGTTTTGGCAAAATAAGCATAAAAACAAAAGTAACATTGGCGGTGCGTTGTTGGTTTGCCAAACGCAAAAGTGGCTCTGTTTTTGTGCATAAATCATGTGCATACTGCAACCACTATTTTTTATGAAGGAGTTGCCATGCACACAATCGGTCATTTTATCAACGGTCAAGTGGTGGAAGCCACAACGCGCAGCCAAGCAGTGTTTAACCCAGCCACAGGGCAGGCGATTGCGAATGCGGCGCTGGCGGATGTGGCGCAGGTCAATCACGCCGTGGCTGCCGCCAAGCAAGCGTTTGAGTCATGGTCGCAAGTCTCTGTGTTGCGCCGTGCGCGGGTGATGTTTAAATTTTATGAGTTGCTCAATCAACATGCCAGTGCGCTGGCCGACATCATCACGCGTGAGCATGGCAAGGTGCATTCGGATGCGATGGGCGAAGTGCAGCGTGGGATTGAAGTGGTGGAATTTGCCACAGGCATTCCACAGCTCATGAAGGGCGAATACAATTCCCAAGTCGCAGCAGGGTTTGATTTGTACAGTTTTCGTCAGCCGCTTGGCGTGTGCGCGGGGATTACGCCGTTTAACTTTCCTGCAATGGTGCCGATGTGGATGTTCCCGATGGCCATTGCGTGCGGCAATACATTTGTACTAAAACCGTCCGAGCGTGACCCATCTGCGAGCTTGTTTTTGGCGGATTTACTCAAACAGGCGGGCTTGCCAGATGGCGTGTTTAACGTGATTCAAGGCGATAAAGTCGCGGTGGATGCGCTGCTTGCGCATGTCGATGTACAAGCGGTGAGTTTTGTTGGCTCAACGCCGATTGCGCAGTATATTTATGAGTCCGCCGCGCACCATGGCAAACGCGTGCAAGCGTTGGGCGGCGCCAAAAATCACATGGTCATTATGCCCGATGCGGATTTGGAGGCCACGGTTGAGGCGCTTATGGGCGCAGCGTATGGATCGGCAGGCGAGCGCTGCATGGCGATTTCAGTGGCGGTGGCGGTGGGGGAGGTTGCCGATGAATTGGTGGCGCAATTAACCGCCAAAACGCAGGCGCTCAAAATTGGCAATGGCGTGGACAATCACAATGATTTGGGCCCAGTCATCACGCAGGCGCACAAAGACAAAATTGCGGCCTATATTGCGCAAGGCGTGGCGCAAGGTGCAACGCTGCTCGTGGATGGCCGCGCGCATCCTGTGAGTGCGCAAGCGGGGTATTTTTTGGGCGGCACGTTGTTTGACCATGTCACGCCTGAAATGCGTATTTATCAAGAAGAAATTTTTGGCCCCGTTTTGGTGGTGGTGCGCGTGCCTGATTTTGCCAGCGCTTTAAAACTGGTGAATGACCATGAGTACGGCAACGGCACGAGTATTTATACCGCCGATGGCGCGATTGCGCGCGAGTTTGTGGCGGGCGTGCAAGTGGGCATGGTGGGCGTGAATGTGCCGATTCCGGTGCCACTCGCGTTTCATAGCTTTGGTGGCTGGAAGCGCAGCTTGTTTGGTGACCAACACGTGTACGGCCCTGAAGGCGTGCGCTTTTATACCAAAGTCAAAGCCGTGTCACAACGCTGGTCTGCGCCGCAAAAAGGCAATGCGTTTACGATGCCAACGATGGGTTAAGGTGTCGTCTTATTTATCATTGATGGCCAAACTTCAATTTCAATTTTAATTCCAGCGCCTGTTCCAATAAAAAACTGCTCAACATGGGCAGTTTTTTATTGGCGATGAGCAAGGTTGAGGCTGCATGATGCACACGCAACAAATCAGCGCAGCCTGATTTATTCACGTAAAATCTGCGGTTTCACGCAAACGCTCAAAAGAGCGCGCACAAGCGTACAACCTACCACTTAACAAAGAGCATTATGGCCAAACCCAAAACCCAATATGTGTGCAATGAATGCGGCGGCGTGTCGATTAAATGGACGGGGCAATGTCCCGATTGCAAAACATGGAACAGCCTGATTGAAACGATTGAGCAAAAATCAACGGGCAACAACCGCTTTGATTCGCTTGCGCCCAGCTCAAAAGTGCAGGCATTGTCAAGCTTTGATGCGCAAGATGTGCCGCGTTTTTCCAGCGAACTGACTGAGTTTGATCGCGTGCTGGGCGGCGGTTTGGTGCCAGGTGCGGTGATTTTGATTGGCGGCGACCCTGGGATTGGCAAATCGACTTTGCTGCTGCAGTCCTTGGCATTGCTGTCCAAAACCCGTTCGGCGTTGTATATCAGCGGCGAAGAGTCGGGCGCGCAAATCGCTCTGCGGGCACAACGATTGGGCGTGTCCGATGCCAATATGCAGTTTCAGGCAGAAATTGGACTAGAAGCGATTTTGCACACATTGCAAACCCTCAAGCCCGAAGTGGCGGTGATTGACTCGATTCAAACCATTTATTCGGGCGAATTGACCGCCGCGCCCGGTTCGGTCTCACAGGTGCGCGAATGCGCGGCGCAACTCACGCGCGTGGCAAAATCAACGGGCGTGACGCTGATTATGGTTGGGCATGTGACCAAAGATGGCAGCCTCGCTGGCCCGCGTGTGTTGGAGCATATTGTGGACACGGTGCTGTATTTTGAAGGCGATACGCAATCATCGTTTCGGCTGATTCGGGCGTTTAAAAACCGTTTTGGCGCGGTCAATGAGCTGGGCGTGTTTGCCATGACCGAAAAAGGTTTAAAAGGCGTGAGCAATCCATCGGCAATGTTTTTGTCGCAGCACAACGCAGGCGTGGCGGGCTCGTGTGTGATGGTCACGCAGGAAGGCACGCGTCCGCTGTTGGTGGAAGTGCAAGCCTTGGTGGATGAATCGCACGCACCTGCCGCCAAGCGCTTGTCGGTTGGGTTAGACCAAAATCGGTTGGCAATGTTGCTGGCAGTGTTGCATCGCCATGCGGGCGTGGCTTGCTTTGACCAAGACGTGTTTATCAACGCGGTGGGTGGGGTCAAAATCACCGAGCCTGCGGCGGATTTGGCCGTGCTGCTTGCGATTGTCTCGTCGCTGCGCAACAAGCCGCTGCCCACGGGGTTGGTGGTGTTTGGTGAAATCGGTTTGGCGGGTGAGATTCGCCCCGCATTGCGTGGGCAAGAACGTCTCAAAGAAGCCGCTAAACTTGGCTTTACGCACGCATTGATTCCCAAAGCAAATGCGCCAAAGCAGGCGATTGATGGGCTCATCGTGATTGCGGTGGAGCGGATTGATGAGGCTTTAAATAAGCTGCGTGAAATGGACGCTTGAATCTGAAATAACATCTGAGGTTTGATATTGAGTTTGTGGGTTTAAAAATGTTGAAATGTCAAAAATTGTATTTTTTCGGCTTTTGAAATCGCCCAATTAAAAAACCATGATAAAATGCTAGGATTCTTAAAAAAGGAGTTGAAATGAAACGCATCGCAATCGCCGCACTTATTTTTGCGTCAAACAGTGTCTTTGCACAAAACACGCAAACACCTCAAACACAACCAGCGGTTGATCAAGCCCAAGTCGCCAATTTGGCGGCAGCCGCCAACAAATGCTTGGTTGAAAAAGCCCCGAAAGGCTGGCAAAAGGCTTATGCCATCGTTGATCGCAAAGACCCGAAAAACTTGGTGGTCTTCTCGCAAGTGGAAATGAAAGACAGCAAAGACCCCGTACGCGTTGACGTGTGCGATGTGCCTACCCAAGCCAATTTGGTTCTGGCGTTCTCGCCATTGATTCCAGCGGATCAGCAGAATTGGCAGCAATTGATTTACACCGTCGACAACCAAGGTGCATTCACCGTGTTTACCGATGTTGCCTATGCAAAATCGCAAGAAAAATCGAAATGATGGCTTGACGTGAAAAAGTCAGCATGAAAATCAAACCAAATCGAGTCACACAAAAAACCAAGGCAAAGCCTTGGTTTTTTGTGTTGCACTTCGAGACGACACAACTGTTTGTCAGCGGCGCATAAAATAAGTCACATCATGCGGCCCGTGTGTTATTTGATGGCCAAAAAGACCGTTGTGGCGCAAAAGTGATGTTTTGCTTTGCGCCACATGTTATTCTAGCGCCCACGTTTTTAAAATCAGCTTGATATGTCTACATTACACCCCTCTATTACCGATTCTCGTGCTGTGCTGCAGCAAAACCTTGAGCGCATTCAAGAGCAGATAAGCTGTGCCGCGATGCGCGCCCATCAATCCATTCCCCATATTTTGGCCGTCACAAAAACTCAACCCGTCGCGTTGGTTGAGCTGGCGTATTCGTTGGGTTTACGTGATTTTGGTGAGAATTATGTGTCAGAGGCGCTTGAGAAAATCAGTGCGTTGCAATTGTCTGTGCCCAATCATCAGGCGGCTTGGCATTTTATTGGGCCGATTCAGAGCAACAAAACCCGCTTGATTGCGATGCACTTTGATTGGGCGCATGGCGTGGATCGGTTAAAAATTGCGCAGCGTTTGTCTGAGCAGCGCGGCGCGGATTTGGGTTGTTTGCAAGTGTGCATTCAAATTAATATTAGTGGTGAGGCCAATAAAAGCGGCTGTGCGCCACAAGAGGCGCTTGCGCTTGCGTTTGAAGTGAGTCTTTTGCCGCATTTACAATTGCGTGGTTTGATGTGCGTGCCGGCGGCGTTGGATGCGGATGCCAGTTTTGAGGCACGCAGGGCGCCGTTTGATGCGATGCGTGGTTTGTTTGAGCAGATTCGGGCAGCGTTGCCGCAGGCGCATGCGGCGGCTTTTGACACGTTGTCTATGGGCATGTCGGGCGATTTTGAGGCGGCGATTGGGGCGGGCAGCACGATGGTGCGCATTGGGAGCGCCTTGTTTGGTGCGCGTGCATAACGCCAGATTTCACGCAATTTTATGAGGGGCATTTTTATGCACATAGCATTTTTAGGTGGCGGGAATATGGCCAGCGCGATGGTTGCGGGGCTGCATCAAGCGGGCAATGTGAGTCGCACGGTTTCGGTGGTGGAGCACCATGCGGCGCAGCGCGATTTGTTGACGCAAAAATACGGCGTGCGGGCGTTTGAGTCGGTTGGTCAGTTGACTGAGCAGCCCGATGTGTGGATTTTGGCGGTCAAGCCGCAGGCCATGCAGGGCGCGCTGTCAGAGTTGGCGTCTGTGCTCAATGCGGCGCAAATTGTGATTAGCATTGCTGCTGGTTTAATGGTACAAACCATCAGCGGTTGGCTGAATGGTCATGCAAAGATTGTGCGCACCATGCCCAATACGCCGGCGCTGCTTGGGTTGGGGGTTACTGGTGTCTTTGCGCCTGCCGATCAATTCTCGGATGGGGAGCTTCAAACCGTTGATTTGATTCTGGCCAGTATTGGGCAAACGGTTTGGGTGGATGATGAGGCGCAGATTGATGCGATTACGGCGATCTCGGGCTCTGGGCCTGCGTATGTTTTTAATATGATGGAGCATTTGGTTGAGGCTGCGCAGCGCTTTGGTTTTGCGCCCAGTGATGCGAAAAAACTGGTGGTGCAAACCTTTATTGGCGCGAGCGCATTGGCGGCTCAGTCTGATGATGATTTGGCGACGTTGCGCGCCAAGGTAACGTCAAAAGGTGGCACAACCGCAGCTGCGCTGGCCACTTTTGAGGCAATGGGCTTGGGGCAGGTGTTGACCCAAGGCGCTGTTGCGGCAAAAGAGCGCGCCCGTGGTTTGTCTGAAGAGCTGAGCCAATCAACTTCAGTTTCAACCTCAGCATCATCTTTACCTTCATCACCCAAAAATTGAGACAGATATGAAAAAAAATAAGCCGATGGCGCTCTATAAAATCATTCAACAACAAGGTTTTGGTACGCGTGCGTATTGCCAAGCCATGATTGAGGCGGGTGAGGTGACGGTGCGCGGTGAGCTGTGCGACGACCCTGATGCGCTGTTTGATTTGGAGGATTTGTCTTTTACCATTCAAGGGCAGGCGTGGGATTATGCGCCATTTGTGTATGTGTTGCTGCACAAGCCCGCTGGTTATGAATGCTCGCAAAAGCCCAAGTTTCACAAAGGTATTTTGTCATTGTTGCCCGCCAACCTGCGTGCGCGCGATGTGCAGCCTGTGGGGCGACTGGATGTGGATACGACGGGGCTTTTGTTGTTGTCGGACGACGGCCAGTTTATTCACAAAAATATTTCCCCCAAGAAAAACGTCAACAAGGTGTATCACGCCACGTGCGCTGAACCGATAACCGATGATTTTATCGCGCAGCTCAAAACGGGGGTTTTACTGAAAGACGAAGATGAGACCATTGCTGCGGTGGATGCGCGGGCGTTGTCTGAGCGCGTGTTGGAGCTCACTTTATCAGAAGGCAAATACCACCAAGTCAAGCGAATGGTGGTTGCGGCGGGCAATCACGTGATGCAATTGCATCGCATGTCTGTGGGCGAGTATGTGTTGCCAGAGGACTTGGCGGTGGGTGAGTGGCGTCTGATTTAAGCAACGCCAGCATACAAAATTCCGATACGGGCATCCAATTGAAATGCGTCATTATTGAGCTGCGCACTTGCGCCTGCCGCAATCTTGCGGGTATGATGGGGCGATTTTTTACAAATGGGCGATTTTGCGCTCATTTCAACAGCGATTTATTTTAGGTCAACATGAGCAAAACACTGATTATTGCCGAGAAACCCTCGGTAGCCAATGACATCGCCAAAGCGATTGGCGGTTGCGTCAAAAAAGATGATTTTCATGAAAACGATGAATTCATCATTTCGGCAGCGGTCGGTCATTTATTGCAAATTTGCGTGCCTGAAGAGTTTGACGTTAAACGTGGCAAATGGTCGTTTGCGCATTTACCCAATATTCCGCCGCACTTTGATTTGCAGCCAATTGCCAAATCTGAGTCCAAACTCAAAACCCTCACCAAACTACTCAAACGCAAAGACGTGAGCGCCATCATTAACGCCTGCGATGCGGGGCGCGAGGGCGAGCTGATTTTCCGCTACATCATGCAGTACACCAAGGCCAAGCAGCCGCTAAAGCGCTTGTGGCTACAAAGCATGACGCCTGCGGCGATTCGCGATGGGCTGGCACATTTGCGCACGGACGCGCAAATGCTCAATTTGGCAGATGCGGCGCGCTCGCGCTCTGAAGCCGATTGGCTGGTCGGGATTAACGGCACGCGAGCGATGACGGCGTTTAACTCAAAAGACGGCGGCTTCTTTTTGACCACGGTTGGGCGCGTGCAAACCCCAACCTTAACCGTGGTGGTCGAGCGCGAAGAAGCCATCCGCGCGTTTAAATCGCGCGATTTTTGGGAAGTGCATGGCGAATTTGTCTGCGCCCAAGGCGTGTACAAAGGCCGCTGGTTTGACCCAAAATTTAAAAAAGACGAATCAGACTCAGAGCGCAAAGACAACCGTTTGTGGAGCAAAATCGCCGCAGATGCGGTGGTAATGGCGTGTGCAGGGCAAAATGCCACCGTGACCGAAGAAGCCAAAGCGGCCACGCAAATGTCGCCGGGCTTATTTGATTTGACCAGTTTGCAACGTGAAGCGAATGCAAAGTTTGGCTTTTCTGCCAAAAACACCTTGGGTTTGGCGCAAGCGTTGTACGAGAAACACAAAGTTTTGACCTATCCGCGTACCGATTCACGCGCCTTGCCAGAGGATTACATCAACACGGTCAAGCAAACCGTGGCGCAGCTCAAAGAGCAAAACAATTACACCCGATTTGCGCAACAAATCGAGAAAAACGGCTGGGTCAAACCAAACAAACGGATTTTTGACAACAGTAAAATTTCAGACCATTTTGCGATTATTCCCACATTACAAACGCCTAAAAACTTGTCTGAGCCCGAACAAAAACTCTACGACTTGGTGACAAAACGCTTCATGGCGGTGTTTTTTCCGCCCGCAGAATTTATGGTGACCACGCGCATCACCCACGTGAGCGGCCACAACTTTAAAACCGAAGGCCGCGTGATGACCAATGCAGGCTGGTTGGCCATTTACGGACGCGATGGCGCAAAAGACGACGACACCTTGGTGGCGGTCACGGCTGGCGAGAAAATCAAAACCGAGGCGGTTGAAGCGATTGGCTTACACACGCGCCCACCCGCGCGCTTTTCTGAGGCAACATTATTATCGGCCATGGAAGGCGCGGGTAAATTGCTGGACGATGAACTCAAAGAAGCCATGAGCGGCAAAGGCTTGGGCACGCCAGCCACGCGTGCAACGATTATTGAGGGCTTGCTTTCTGAGAAATACATGTTGCGCGAAGGGCGCGAGCTGATACCCACGGCCAAGGCGTTTCAGCTGCTCACATTGCTGCGCGGTTTGGGCGTGGAAGAGCTCACTTCAGCCGAGTTGACGGGCAACTGGGAAACCAAACTCTCGCAAATGGAGCGCGGCGAACTCACGCGCGATGCTTTTATGCGCGACATTGCGCTGATGACGCAGATTATTGTCAAACGCGCCAAAGAGTTTAACTCCGACACAATCCCAGGTGATTACGCCACGCTAAAAGCGCCGTGTCCCAATTGCGGCAAAGTGGTCAAAGAAAATTACCGCCGTTTTGCGTGCAGCGCGTGTGAGTTTTCGATTTCCAAAACCCCAGCTGGACGCACGTTTGAATTGGCGGAAGTGGAAGAATTGTTGGTCAATAAAGAAACCCCGCTCATGGTGGGCTTTAGAAGCAAACGCGGCTTTCCGTTTGCGGCGATTTTGCGGATTGTCGAAGACGCTGAATTGCCCGCGCGGTTTAAAATGGAATTTGATTTTGGTCAATCGGATGACGATGAAGAAGCACCTGATTTTAGCGCGCTCACCCCAATTGGCAAATGCATTAAGTGCAGCGGCAACGTGTACGACAATGGCGTGAGTTATGTGTGTGAAAATTCAGTTGGCTTGGCAAAAAATTGCGATTTCCGCTCAGGTAAAGTGATTTTGCAACAAGAAATCAGCGTTGAACAAATGACCAAATTGCTCACCACAGGGCGCACGGATTTATTGACCAGCTTTAAATCAGCGCGCACAGGGCGGATGTTTAAGGCATTTTTGGTCAATAACAAAGGCAAAACGGCGTTTGAGTTTGAAGCAAAAGCCGCCAAAGCCCCCGCCAAAGGCGCGAAGGCAAAAGTGGATGAAGATGGCGTGGTCTTGGATGCCGCACCGCTTAAAGCCACCGCCCGTAAAACCACCACAAAAACGGCTGCGGCTAAAAAGCCCGCAGTTAAAAAAGTGGCGGCCAAAACCGCAGCCAAACCAGTGGCTGCAAGTGCGGTTAAAAAAGCCGTGGCAAAAAAGCCTGCGGTAAAAAAAACGGCAACAGTTAAAAAGGTTGATTGAGTTCAAACGGGTTGCTTTGGTTTAAATGTAAGAATCAAACAGGGTGCGTTTGAGCGAATCTAAGTGATGCACAACTTTCTGCGAGCCACCGTCATTCCCGCGTAGGCTGCAACCGCCCTGTAAATCAGATGCAGAAAATGTAAAAATGTAAAACCACACAGCCCTTATTTAATCTGGGCTTGAATGGCAGTAAACCACAATGTCGGCGCTCATTTTGCCGACTTTTTTCATGGAGCTTTCTCATGTTAGACCTAAACCCCAATGAGTTGATTCACGACGCAATCCAAGCGCTGCCCGAACTCAAACACGTCGATGCAAACCTCATTCAAGCCAATATCGCAGCGCTGCGCGACAAAATCATCGTGGTCAAATACGGCGGCAACGCCATGGTAGATGATGTGTTGCAGCAACAATTTGCCTTTGATGTGGCGCTATTGCACGCCTTGGGCGTGCGCGTGGTCGTGGTGCATGGCGGCGGGCCACAAATTGACCGCATGCTCAAACGGGTTGGGTTAGAAGGCCAATTTATTCAAGGCATGCGCGTCACGGACGGCCAAACCATGGAAGTGGTCGAAGCAGTTTTGGCGGGCAATGTGCAAGGCCAAGTTGTTGGGCTGATAAACCATGCGGGCAAACCGTATGGCGTGCGCGCTGTCGGTTTGAGCGGGATTGACGGCGGCATGATTGCGGTCAAAAAATTGGGTTTGGCTGATTTAAAAGACCCAAACACCGTGCATGACATTGGCCAAGTGGGTGACGTGGTTGGTGTGGACACAACGGCGCTACACGCGCTGCTGGGCGCAGATTTTTTGCCCGTGGTTTCACCGATTGCGAACGACGCACACAATGTGACCCACAACATCAACGCAGACGTGGTGGCAAGCGAGCTTGCGTGCGGCTTAAACGCCGAAAAATTGCTTTTACTCACCAATATTAAAGGCGTGCTCAACAGCCAAAACGAGCTGATAGAAGCGCTCAACCCGCAGCGGATTGACGCATTGATTCAAGACGGCACGCTGTACGGCGGCATGCTGCCCAAAATCGCCTCCGCGCTGGATGCCGCCAAGCGCGGCGTGGGCGCGGTGCATATTGCCGACGGGCGCGTGGCGCACGGTTTGTTGCTCGCGCTACTGGGCGGCGCGGCGGTGGGCACTGTGATTACGGCGGTTTGATGGGGGTTAACTGTTACGCCCCACACTTGAATGACGGGGCATTTTCTCTTTTTTTGAAGAATAAATATGGATTGGGTGGCAGATGACGGACGAAACACGATGGGACGAGGCAAATAAGCTTTGGGATGCGTTTTTAAATAAATTCCCCGCAGAAAAAATTGAATCGATGACGCTGGCGGAATACACTGCTTTCACCGCAGAAAGCGATGCAGGCTCATTCACCTATTGGTTGGAGCATAGGTTGATGGACTTGGGCAGTATTCGTGGTGGGAGTAGTTTGAAATTTGGCGTTTGGCGAACGGACGAAAAAAGCAAACTGACCAATACCAAAAATGATGGGGGCTATGCATGGCACACCAAGTACGGGGCCAGTAGCCCCCAAGAAGCTTTTGAGACGATCAAGCAACGCATCAAAGCGACGATAGAGGCTGTGCAGCGTGCTGATTTAAGTGCGATCGAGTCAATTGGTTTGCCCGACAGCTTGAAATGGAAAGTTGCTTTTATGTACCAAGACCGAGCGCAACCTTGCGTGCTTAACGTTTTTACGCCCGATGCTTTGCGTTTGTATTTAGGGACGTTTGATAAAAAGAGCAGTGTGGCGGATCTGCAAAAAGAAGTCATGGCGAGGCGTGAGAATAAAGCGCTTTTTGCTTTTGGGCGTGAGGTTTGGGGCGTTTGGTCGGAGGATGTGATGCGCCACTTCCAAGTTAAACCAAAAATCAATAAAGATTTTGATCCTATTTCTAAAACTTGGGATGAAAATAAAGCAGCATTCTTTACTCATGTGGTGAGTGCGTTCAATCAATGCGGGTTTGATTGGTATTTTATAAGGCCTAAAAAAAGCACTCCCTATACTTTGCGTGTCGCTCGTAAAAAGCCAAAAAAAGAAAAGGATAAAAAAATTGCCCCCAAAGCGACTGGTGTTTTAGGTTTTTTTGATTTTCAAAATTGTAAATTTTTATCCGATGGTGTTGCTTTTGGAACAGAAGATTTAGATGGTTTTAATGGTTGGTTTGAAGGGGCTTTTGCAGATGAAAAAGGAAAAGAAATTGACGCCAACACTGTGGGCAATTGGCCAGACGCCTATGACGAAGCCGAAGAAGAACCAGACGATGAGGGCGAAACAAATGCCGCGCATGAGGAGGCCACACATATGAAAACAGAGATACCGCTAAACCAAATTTTATACGGCCCACCAGGCACGGGTAAAACTTACCACACCATTGATAAAGCACTGGAAATTTTTGGGGAACGCAACTCTGTTTCTGATTACTCGAGTGCAGAGGAAGCTAGAAGAGCGAACAAAAAACTTTTTGATGAACGCGTGAGCAACGGCGACATTCAATTTGTCACCTTTCACCAAAGTTTCAGCTACGAGGATTTTGTCGAGGGCTTAACTGCGCAAGTGAATGAGCAAACGCAACAAATTCGCTATGAAGTCAGTGATGGCGTGTTTAAACGCATGTGTGAAAGCGCGGCGGTTAAAATTGAGGGGGGCGAGGTAGATTTTTCTCATCTAAAAGACCAGAGGGTATGGAAAATGTCGTTGGGTGCAGCTAATGAAGGCACTGAGGTGTACGACGCTTGCTTGAAATCCAACCGCATACTTTTGGGTTGGGGCGGTGATATTGATTTTTCACAGTGTAAAAATCGCAACGATATTAAAAGCCAATACCAACAAAGTGAGGAGCACCTTGCTGACAACAGCTATGCGATTACGGCCGTTAATGCCTTTCTCTTAAAAGTTAAAAAAGACGACTTGATTGTTGTGAGTGACGGCAATCGCAAATTTAGAGCCATTGCACGGGTGACTGGTGACTATGAGTGCCTATCCGAGGGGGTTTGTGAGTATTACTTTCAATCACGAGCCGTCGAGTGGCTGCGCGAGTACAAACCATCTTTGCCTCGTGATCGCTTAATGGACGTGGACTTTAGTCAAATGACCATTTATGAACCCAGCGCAATCGACCGTAAAAAATTAGAGGGTTTGTTGTCTAAGCAGACAAGTAAAAGTGAGCGCAGCCCTAAAGTATTGATTATTGACGAAATCAACCGTGGCAATATTTCCAAAATTTTTGGTGAGCTGATTACCTTGATTGAACCATCGAAGCGCCAAGGAGCTGATGAGGCGCTTTCGGTGACTTTGCCTTACTCCAAGACCTCATTTGGCGTGCCCGATAATGTCTACATCATCGGCACGATGAACAGCGCCGATCGCTCGCTTGCCTCGCTCGATTTGGCGTTGCGTCGTCGTTTTTATTTTATTGAAATGCCGCCTGATGCCAGCACTTTGGCGGGTATTGTGGTTGATGGCATTGAGGTACAACAAATGTTTGAGGCCATCAATCAGCGCATAGAGGTTTTACTGGGGCGTGATTATTGTATTGGCCATGCGTATTTTTTACCGTTAAAAGACGAGCCAAACTTGACTCACTTAGCGGCTATTTTTAAAAACAAAATCATCCCTTTGCTGCAAGAGTATTTTTTTGAAGACTGGGAACGCATTGCGCAGGTACTCAACAGCGACTCAAAAGAGGGCTTTGTTGTCAAAAAAACGTATCCAACAGACTTGTTTGGCTCGGATCCCCAGCCTGAAAATACGCAAAATAAAGAGGTTTGGCGCGTGAATCAGGAAGCCTTTGGTAAGGCTGAAAACTATCGCGCCATTTATGATGGCTTGACTTCTGAGCCTGCTGTGCAACAGGGCGGAGATGGCAGTATGAGTGGGGCAGTGCCGTCGTGACCCATGTCATCACCCTTTGCGAATACGGATCATTGACCACTGCGGCTGTTGACCCCAGTTTTGAGCAACATACGGTGACGCCAAGCGCGTTTAATTTTTTGTGTGACTTTATGTCCAAGCACAAAAAATCAGGCGCGTCGTTGTTGCATTTAGAGAGCCATGTTGCACTGCGTTTGGACAGTTATGTGGGCATCATCGAAACGCCGTGCGGTACAACGCTGGAAATATTGCCCAAGCATGTGAAAAAATTTGTAGAAGCACCTGAGGAAAATATACTGCGAGCACGCAAGGTGTTGTTTCAAATGCTTGCAGCGGTTTTGGATTTGCCTAAGCCACGAGACTCGACCGTCAGTCACATTGAGCTGGCTAAAATGCCCTTGCATGAGTGGGTCATGGCGCAATTTTTAGCGACACTGGATGCACTCATCAAGCACGGCGTGCGCCATGATTATCAAAACATTGAGGCCGAAGAGCGTTTTTTGCGCGGGCAGTTGGATGTGTCCAAGCAATTACGCCAGCCCATCGGGCGGCAGCATTTCTTTCAAATCAGGCACGATATTTACTCTGCGAATCGACCCGAAAATCGTTTGCTGCAATCGGCATTGCATAAGGTTGCTAAGCACACCAAGCAGCACCAGCGTTTGAGCCAAGAACTGTTACATCGATTTATCGGCATCCCTCAGTCAAGCAACCACAAGCGAGACTTTGGCCAATGGCAAGACACGCGTTTGATGGCGCACTATAAAAGCATTAAACCGTGGTGCGAATTGATCTTGGGCGAGCGCATGCCGTGGGCGGTTCATGGTCTGACGCAAGGCATGAGCTACCTATTTCCTATGGAAACGCTGTTTGAAAAATACGTCGAAGTTAGTCTGCGCAAACAATTGCCCGTAGGTTGGCGTTTGACGGCGCAAGCAAACTCAAAATATTTGTGTTCTCACAAGAATGAAGGTATTTTTGCTCTCAGACCCGACTTTGTGTTGACGGATGGAAAGACCAAATATGTTTTGGATGCGAAGTGGAAGTTGCTCGATACATGCGAAAGCATTGAAACAAGCAAGTACGGCATCAGCCAAAGCGATTTTTATCAAATGTTTGCGTATGGGCACAAGTATTTGAGTGGTCACGGTGATTTGGTGATGATATATCCGAAGTGCGAAGGCTTTGAGCAGGCGATTGAGCAGCCGTTTTGTTTTTCGGAGGGTTTGAAATTGTGGGTTGTGCCTTGTGATTTGGAAGAGGCATCCGTGATTTGGCCTGAAGGCTTGGTGATGGGTTTTGTGGCTGGTGTAAATTAAAGGAGAAAAAAATGAATATGAATCACGATTATTTGCACCAAGCCGATTGTGCGTTGTGCAATCAAGTGGGTGGCGAGCTGGTTTGGCAGAACGATGTGTTGCGGGTGATTATGGTGGATGAGCCGCATTTTGTGGGGTTTGTGCGGGTGGTTTGGCAGGCGCATGTGTCGGAAATGACCGATTTGCCTGTGGCGCAGCGCAGTTTGTTGATGAAGACGGTGTGTTTGGTGGAGGACGTGATGCGGCGGGTGTTGCGCCCGACCAAGGTGAATTTGGCCAGTTTGGGCAATATGACGCCGCATTTGCATTGGCATGTGATTCCGCGTTTTGAGACGGATGTAAATTTTCCCAATCCTGTTTGGGCAATCACGCCTGAGCAGGCGGCGCAAACGCCTGCGCCTGTGGTCACGCCTGAGCAATATGCGGCGTTTGTGGCGGCGCTTAAAGTTGCGCTGTGGGATGTTTGAGCTGGTTTTTTTGGCTTGATGTGAATGGGGTTTGCGCGGATAATACGCGCCATGCTGCGCCGTGTGCGCAGTTCTTTTTTGTGTGATTTTATGATGTGTTGACGTGTGGGGTGATTCGCTGTGGCGCGTATTTTGGTGGGCATGAATGGCTGCCCTACGTGTTTTGTGTGATTGCCGTGTTTTTGTGAAGTGTTCTGATATTTAATTGAGGGAATGTTTATGCACCAGTCTGGCCAGCCGTTGTTTCCACTTGAAGCATGGCGTATTCGTGAGGTGGGTTTTTCGCCTGCGCAAAATTTATTAAATGAGACGTTGTTTACGGTGGGCAATGGTTATATTGGGTTGCGCGGTGGCCAAGATGAGGGCTTTTTTGGCGCGGCGGGTTCGAGTTTGGATGCGACTTTTTTGAATGGGTTTTATGACACGGAGTCGATTCATTACCCAGAAACGGCGTATGGTTTGGCCAAAACCAATCAATTTATGCTCAATGTGCCCAATGCCAAACGGATTCGGTTGTGGCTTGATGGTGAATCGGTGGATGTGCTGCAAGGGGCGTTGCATGATTATGAGCGGGTGCTTGATTTTCAAACGGGTTTGATGACGCGCACGTTGAAGTGGACGTCCAAAACGGGGCAGCAGGTGCAGATTGACAGCACCCGCGTGGTGAGTTTGGCGCACAAACATGTGTTTGCGGTGCAGTACACGGTGACGGCGCTGGGCTTTTCGGGCGAGTTGGTGCTTGAATCGGTGTTGGATGGTGCGGTGAAAAACTTGGCGGCGGGCGATGATCCGCGCGTGGGTTCGCACGTGTCTGCGCCGCCGTTGATTTTGCAAGACACGGTGCAAAGTGGCAGTTACAGCGCTTTGGTTCATCAAACGCGCAACACGGGTTTTGGCTTGGTCAGCGCGATGGATAATCAGTTCTCGCACAGCGCCAATCGTGCGGTTGAGGCAAGCCATGCGCAGCAGGGTGAGTCGGTTGCCGCGCGATTTAGCACCACTTTGCAGGCGGGCGAATCGGTCACGTTGACCAAGTTTGGTGCATATTTTACCTCGCGTGATGCGGCGCAATCTGAACTGCTTGGTTTGAGCCAAGCGGCGCTTTGCGAGGCGGTGCGTAATGGCTTTGCGGCGTTGTGTGCGGCGCAAAAAACCTTTTTGGATAAGTTTTGGCAGCAAGCGAATGTGACGATTGAGGGCGATGACGCGTTGTGTCAAGGCATCCATTTTAATCAGTTCCATTTATTGCAGTCGATGGGGCGCGATGGCAAAACCAATATTTCGGCCAAAGGTGTGACGGGCGAGGGCTACGAAGGGCATTATTTTTGGGACACCGAAATTTATGTGTTTCCGTTCTTTCTTGCAACCCAACCTGATGTGGCGCGTCAATTGTTGCGCTATCGCTACAACGGTTTGGCGGCGGCGCGCAATCGGGCACGCGAGATGTCGCATGCAAAAGGTGCGTTGTATCCGTGGCGCACGATTGCGGGCGATGAGTGTTCGGCGTATTTTCCTGCGGGGACGGCGCAGTATCACATCAACGCGGATGTGGCGTATTCGATTAAGCAGTATGTCGAGATGACGGGCGACGTGGCGTTTTTGGCCGAGGCGGGCGCTGAAATTTTGATGGAGACTGCGCGGATTTGGCTGGGGATTGGTGCGTATGATGCGCAGGATGCCGCGCGTTTTTGTATTTTTGAAGTGACAGGCCCCGATGAATACACGGCGATGGTGAGCAATAATTTTTACACCAATGCGATGGCGCAAATGCATTTGGCGTATGCCGCAAAAGTGGCGCGTCAGTTACAAAATGATGCGCCTGCTGATTTTGCGCGGGTTGCTGCTGCGATGGATTTGGATGTGGCGGAGATTGACGCGTGGGCGCGGGCGGCCGATTGTATGTATTTGGCGTATGACGAGCGCTTGCAAATTCACCCACAGGATGATGGTTTTTTGAGCAAACCCGTGTGGGATTTTGCGCACACGCCTGCTGAAAATTATCCGCTGTTGCTCAATTACCATCCGCTGGTGATTTATCGCCATCAGGTGTGCAAACAGGCCGATGTGGTGCTGGCGTTGATGTTGCGCGGTGACCAATTTACGTTGGATGACAAACGACGCGATTTTGATTATTACGAACCAATCACCACGCATGATTCTTCGTTGTCCGCGTGTATTTTTGGGATTGTTGCCTCAGAAATTGGCTACCATGAGCGCGCGTATGATTTCTTTATGCAAACCGCGCGCATGGACATTGATAACATGCATGGCAACACGCAATACGGCGTGCACACTGCAGCCATGGCGGGTTCGTGGTTGGGCGTGGTGGCGGGTTTTGCTGGCATGCGTTTGTACGACGGCGCGTTGCAATTTGCACCAACCTTGCCCGCGCGCTGGACGCGCTATGCGTTTCATGTGATGGTGCGTGGGCAGCGGTTGAGTGTGACGGTTGAGGCGGGTAAGGTGACGTATGCGTTGCATGGCGACCAAGCGCTGCGCTTGATGCATGGCGCACAAGAGGTGCTTTTGGGGGCGCATCAGTGTGTCGCGGTGTTGGCGATGCCTTTGTGATTGTTTGGTTTTGAGGCTGGTTTTAAATTGCGATGTGATGCCGCTTGACGGTGTTGACGTTATATAATCACGGCGGTTTGTGATGGATTAATTGTTTTTTTAAAAGGGAATGGTATGGATTTTTTGCTTATGCTCAAAGCGGCAATTTTAGGTGTTGTTGAGGGACTTACGGAGTTTTTGCCTATTTCAAGTACGGGGCATTTGATTTTGACCCAGTCTTTATTAGGGCTGCACGGTGAATTTTGGGACAGTTTTGAAGTGGCGATTCAGTTTGGCGCAATTTTGGCGGTGATGTGGGTTTTTAGGGCGCGGATTTTGAGCGTGGCTTGCGGTCTGATGCGCGGCGAGCGCTCGGCGGTTTTGTTTGTGCTTAATATGGTGATTGCGACTGTGCCTGCGGTTTTGCTGGCGTTGGTGTTTGGTAAAACCATTCAAGCCCATTTGTTTCAACCTGTCCCTGTTGCGCTGGCCTTTGTGATTGGCGGTTTGGTGATTTTGTGGGCGGAGCGGCGCCAAGTCAACCACTTGCCTGCGGTCACACGGCTGGAGGATTTAACCATGCTGGATGCGGCCAAAGTTGGGGCGGCGCAAACCTTGGCGGTGATTTTTCCTGGTACGTCGCGCTCGGGTGCGACGATTATTGGCGGCATGTTTTTTGGTTTGTCACGTGAAGTTGCCACGCATTTTTCGTTTTTTCTGGCCATGCCGATTTTGTTTGCCGCCTTCCTTAAAGGCTTGTGGGACATGCGCAAAATTGGCGTTGTGATTGAGAATGGCGTGGTTTTAAGTACGGCCAATTTGACGGTGTTGTTTTGCATTGGTTTTTTTGCGGCATTGGTGAGTGCGTTTGTGTGCGTGCGCTGGTTGCTTAAGTTTGTGAGTAACAATAGTTTTGTGGGTTTTGCTTGGTATCGGATTGGCTTTGGGCTGTTGATTTTGCTGTCTTGGCAATTCGGCTGGGTGCAGTGGGCGTAATTGATGTAATGGCGGCGCAGCCTGTACGGGCTGCCTGTTTAAAAAAATAGGGGTGGGTTATGAGTGGTTTGTCATTGGGTGCGCAGATTGCAATTGTGTGCGGCTTGTTGCTTTGCTCTGCATTTTTTTCTATATCAGAAACCGCCATGATGGCGTTAAACCGCTTTCGTCTGCGGCATTTGGCCAAGCAAGGCAATCGCGCAGCCAAACGCACCCAAGGCTTGCTTGATCAAACTGAGCGACTGCTTGGCGTGATTTTGATTGGCAATAATATTATCAACACCGTTGCCGCCACGCTGACCGCGTCAATTGCGACGCATTATTTTTCTGGCAATGACATGGCAATGACGGTGAGCGCAGGTGTGATTGCGTTTGCGATTATTATATTTAGTGAACTCACCCCCAAAGTCATTGGCGCGGCATTCCCCGAAAAAGTCGCTTTGCGCGTGAGTTTTTTGCTCAAGCCGCTTTTGACGCTGCTGTATCCAGCGGTTTGGTTTAGTAATTTATGTGCCAATGGTTTGCTTAAGTTGATGCGCGTCAATACCAAAAACATCGATGAGCATTTGAGCCCAGAAGAGCTGCGCTCTTTGGTGCTTGAGCAGTCTAAGTTTATGCCAAAAAAGCACAAAAGCATTTTGGTCAATTTATTTGATTTAGAATCGATTGAAGTCAACGATTTAATGACGCCGCGTGCACGGCTTGAAGCGCTCAACATCAATGATGACATTGATGCGATTCGCCACCAACTCGTGACGTGCTATCACAACAAACTGCCTGTGTATGACGGTGAAATGAACAATATTTTGGGGATATTCCACATCCGCAAAGCGCTGCATCATTTGAATGATGGCAGTTTGACCCATGATGAAATCAGAGCCAGTCTGACCAAGCCGTATTTTATCCCTTCAGAAACCGCGATTTTTGAGCAGCTTCAGCATTTCCAAGAAGACCGCCAGCGCCTGGGTGTGGTGGTCGATGAGTACTCCGAGGTGCTGGGGATTTTGACCATGGAGGACATCATTGAGGAGATGGTGGGCGAGTTTACATCTGCTGCGCCCAATGCGCGCACTGGGATTGTGTGGGATGCGGCAGGGCAGGCGATTGTGGATGCTTCTGTGCCGCTGCGCCAATTGAACCGTCGTTTGCAGATCGCGTTGCCTGTGGGCGGGCCCAAAACCTTAAATGGTTTGATTTTAGAGTATTTGCAAGAAATCCCTGATGCGCCAGTGTGTTTCCGTATGGCTGGTTGCCAGATTGAGGTGTTGCACATGGATGAGCACGGCGTGCGCTCAGTGCGGCTAATGAAAAATGCGGTGGACGATAAAAATAAAGATAAAAATACAGGGTGAGTCACGCACATTTAAAGTGAGGCGGTTGATAATGCATACATGGAGCACCCAAAGTTGGCCGTTATTGGCCAATCTTTTCATACAGCGTGATTGGCTGACCAAAGCTCAGGCCAATGAAATTGCTGCACGAGAACCTGCGCATTCTGCCGCTTGGTTGCAGGAATTTTTGTCCCAAAATCAACATGGCTTTACTGCGGGCTCTTTGGCCGATGCGTGTGCAAAGGTTTGGCGCATGACGCGTGCGGGTGTGCAAGAGGTTGCCAGCGCGAGTGTCCATCAAACTGCGCCGTTTGATTTGCCGATTCAGCTGGATACTTTGCCGCAGTCGGTTGTGGTGTTAAGCCTGACGCCGTTTTGTTTGGGGATTGTGGATTGCTCGGATTTGGCTATTGTGCAGCGGGTGCAGTTTTTGGTGAATCAGCCGCTTGAATGGCGGGTGTTGTCGGTGGATGAATACCAGTCGTTGCACGTTGCTCAAAACGTTGAGCGCCCGCAAAGGTTTTCGGGTCAAGGCGCTTTGCCAGAGGCGATTGAGGTTCGGGCGGCTTACCAAGACGCCAGAAGCGATGGTCGTGATAACAGCGATGCGCCCGTGGTGCGCTATTTGCAAGAGTTGATGCAAAAAATGGTGCGCGAGCGTGCATCAGACCTGCATCTTGAGCCATTTTCAAATCATTACAGAATTCGGGCGCGGGTCGATGGTGTGCTGCATGATGTGGCAACCCCCGATTTTTCGCTCAAAGACCAATTGTCGGTGCGGCTTAAAGTGATGGCGCAACTCGATATTTCTGAAAAACGTGTGCCGCAAGATGGGCGGGTTAAATTGCAGCTGCCGTCTGAACAGTCGGTTGATTGTCGGGTGAGCACGTTGCCCACATTGTTTGGGGAAAAAATTGTGGTGCGGTTTTTAAATACCCAAACCAAGGCGTTGCAATTATCGGATTTGGGTTTTGAGCCACAGCAGTTGGCGGCGCTTGATGCGGTATTGGCGCGCCCGCACGGCTTGGTGCTCATGACTGGGCCGACGGGCAGCGGTAAAACCGTGTCGCTGTATGCGTGCTTGGCGCAGCTTAATACGGTCAGCGTGAATATTTTGACGGTGGAAGACCCCGTTGAGATTTTTATGGCGGGTGTGAATCAGGTGTCAATCAATGAGAAGGCGGGCGTTGGTTTTGCCACAGCGCTGCGTGCGTTTTTGCGCCAAGACCCTGACATTTTAATGGTTGGGGAAGTGCGCGATTTAGAAACGGCGGATATTTCTCTTAAAGCCGCACAAACAGGGCATTTGGTGTTCTCAACTTTGCACACCAATGACGCGCCGCTCGCCTTAACGCGGTTGTCCCAAATGGGGGTTGCGCCGTATCATATTGCCGCATCGGTGAGCTTGATTGTCGCGCAGCGCTTGGTGCGCAGGCTGTGTTCGTGCAAAACCGCCACGAAATTGGATGCCGCCGTGCTGATCAGCGCGGGGTTGGATGTGGTTCAAGCGCGCCAAACTGACTGGCAAGCGTATGCGCCAAAAGGGTGCGAGCGCTGCCATTACACCGGTTTTTATGGCCGAATTGGGGTGTTTCAAGTGTTGCCCATCAGCGCTGCCATGCAGTCAAAAATTGCGGTAAATGCAAGCGCTCAAAGTTTGAGCGAGCAAGCAGCGCTTGAAGGCGTGCTGACTTTGCGCCAAGCGGGTTTGCTGAAAGTGATGGCGGGCGAATGTTCGCTCAAAGAAGTGATGTCGGCCACGACGTGATGCTTTGGCATAAATGAGACTTTTTGGAAGCACATGATGACGGCTAAAAACACAAAAAAAATGACCCCACGACGCTTTTCTTGGCGCGGTCAAAATCGCACGGGCGGCTTGGTGGCGGGCGTTTTGTATGGTGCGGACAAAGACAGCATTCGGGCTCAGTTGGCGCAGTGCGGCGTGGTGGCGCTGCGAATTTTTGCTTCCAGAGAACCGTGGCGCAAACCGATTGCTCAGCCGCTCATTACCTTGTTTTTGCAAGAGTTTTCAACGCTGTACAGCGCGGGCGTTGGTGTGCTGCGTATTTTTGATGTGTTGCTGCACAGCAGTAAAAACCCAGCGTTTCAATCCGTGGTGCAATCGCTTCAATTAGATGTTGCGCGTGGTGAATCCCTGCATTTGGCAATGCGCCACCATCCGCGCGTGTTTGACGAGCTGACGTGCAATTTAATTGAAAGCGGTGAGCGCTCGGGCAAATTAAGCGCGGTGCTGCGCAACATCGTTTATACCGCTGAGCGTCGCCAGCAGCTCGCCAGTCAAATTTTGACGGCGATGGTGTATCCGGTTTTTATTATTTTGAGCACATTGTTGGTGTGGGTTGCGGTTTTGGGCTGGGTTGTGCCTGTGTTTGAGGCGGTTTACAAAAACGGTGGCAAGCAGCTGCCTTGGATTACCCAGTTTTTGCTTGATGCTTCGCAAAACATGCGCACGCATGGTGTTTTTATCGCAATCGGTTTAATCGGCGTGGGCATTTTTTTATTCAATTGGCAAAACGGGCGCTGGCGTTACGCGCTTGATGTGTTTAAATTCAAGCTGCCTGTGTTTGGCAAACTGCTCAAAACCGCGCTCAACGCGCAGTTTGCCCGCGTGTTTTCATTGCTGCATGATTCTGGCGTGCCGTTGCATGAGGCGTTGCAGTTGACTGGCTCAACCGCTGGGTATTTGCCCATGCAGCGTGCCGCTGAACAGTCTGCGCAACATGTTTTGAATGGCTACAATTTGTCGGTCGCGATGGCGCGCCATCCTGTGTTTGAAACCTCGCTGGTGCAACGCGTTCAAATTGGCGAGGAGTCAGGTGCGCTCACGTTAATGCTCGAGCAATACGCCACGCACAACGAGTTTTTGGTTGAGCAAATGGTCAAGCGCTTGTCGGCTTTGATTGAGCCCATGCTGATTTTATTGATTGGCGCAATGGTGGTTGTGATGGTGGTGGCGCTGTATTTGCCTATTTTAGATTTAGGCTCGGCATTGCGATGATCTACTTTTTTTGCATCATGCTCGCCGCCGCATTGGGCAGTTTTGCCAATGTCTTAATTTATCGTCTGCCATTGATGATTTTGAGCGACGCGCCGATAAGTCTTGCGCAGCCCGCTTCGCATTGCCCGCATTGCAAAGCCCCAATCAAGTGGCGCTATAATTTGCCGTTGCTTGGTTTTATTGCGTTAAAAGGGCGCTGCGCGGCTTGCCATGCCAACATCCCGCGCCGTTATTTTTTGGTTGAGCTTGGCGCTGTTTTATTGGCGGTGCTGTGTTTGGTTCAATGGGGCGTAAGTTGTCAGGCAGCGGCTTATTTTATATTTTTGCTTGGGCTGTGGGCGCTCTCTTGGATTGATGCGGCGCATTATTTGTTGCCCGATGTGCTCACGCAAGGCTTGCTTTGGCTCGGTCTCCTCTATAACGCGCTTGCTGCGCCAAACAGTTTGAGTGACATGGTTTTTGCCGCGGCGTTGGGCTACGGTTTGCTGTACGCGGTTTATTTTGTGTACCTCAAAATAACGGGCAAAGTAGGTTTGGGCTTTGGTGATATGAAGCTGCTGGCCGCAATTGGTGCTTGGCTGGGGGCGAATGCAATGCTCAATGTGTTGTTGTTGGCGTGTTTGTCGGCGCTGTTGTTTGGGGTGGTTGGCGTATTGTTGCGCAGAGCGGTGCTGCAAAAAATCTGGCCGTTCGGGCCTTTTTTGGCGCTGGCCGCAGCGATTGTTTTGTTCACTGGCGCTGATTTTACGGTGCTTTGGAGCCGTTTATGACGCATGTGAATCAAATAGAAATTCTTGACCAAAACCTGCGCAATATTTCGCGCCCCAATCGATTGCCCGCACTGCTTAATGTGGGGCTTACAGGTTCAATCGGCTCGGGCAAATCAACATTGGCCGCTCAATTACAGGGCGCAGGTGCGCTGATGATTGATTTTGATGCCATCTCTCACCAATTAACTGGCGCCAATGGCGCGGCAATGCCAGAAATTGTGGCGGCGTTTGGGGCTGCCATGCAACTGCCTGATGGCGCATTGCATCGGTCAAATATGCGCCAATTGGTGTTTCATGATGGCGATGCAAAGCGCTCATTAGAAAAAATCATGCACCGCCTTATTTCACAGCACGCCATTTTGCAAGCCGCGCAGCTGGTTGACGCCCAGCCTAACGCTTTGTGCGTGGTGTACGATATTCCTTTGTTGTATGGCAATACGCGTTGGCTCGAGTTGCTTGACGCCATTGTGTGCGTGACCTGCGAGCGCACCACCCAAATATCACGGGTTTTGCAGCGCAGCCCCCAGTTAACCGTTCAAATGGTTGAGCGCATTTTGGCGCAGCAGGCGAACAATCATGAGCTGTGCAGTATCGCAAATGTTGTATTTGACAACACACAAAATGCGGCAAACCACTTGCAAAATAAGGGTTCGCTCAATATACTGCTCGAATATATAACCCGATTGACTCAGGCAAAAGAACACGAAAACTATTAAAACAGCAAAACCACTAAAAAGTACCGTACATGAATCCACAAGGGCAAGCCCCCACCACGTTATTCGAATTTCCTTTAAATGAGCGCTTTCGCACTTATTTGCGTCTGGAGTCTTTGTATGCAAGATGGCAGAGTTTGTTGTTGGACTGCGCCGCGCAAAGCCATCACACGGCATTGTTAACCTTGTTTGAGTTGTTTGAGTACGCGTTTCGTTACGATGTCAAAGGCGATTTGCTCACAGACCTTAATCGCTGTAAACAAACGCTTGAGCGTTTTAGAGATTTGCCTGGGTTGTCTGAGGAAAAGCTCAAGCAAAGCCTATTTCGGATTGAAGATGCGCAAAGACAAGTAGAAAAATCCCCAAAATTTGGCAGTAACTTGGCTGATAACGAATGGCTGTTTAATGTGAAAACCCGCATGGTTTTGGCGGGAGGCGTTTGTTCGTTTGATGTGCCGTTTTATTATCAATGGTTGCAATACACGCCAGAGTCACGCGTGCAGGATTTGGAGTCTTGGATTACGCCGATGTTGCCGATGTTTGATGCGCTCAAACTTTTGATGATGATGGCCAGAGAAACCTGCAAACAAATGCAATGTGTGAGCACAGATAAGGCGTATCAGCAGCCGTTAAATGGCCAAAAATTTGATTTAATGCAAGTCCAATATTCCAGCCTGTCCGCTTACATTCCCGACATCAGCGCCAACAAACATGTGATTTGGTTGCGTTTTGCGCTGCCAACTTATCGCGGTCAGCCATCGCGTCCAAACGCTGATTTGGGGGTTAACGAAATCCCATTTGACCTCAAATTGTGCGGCTTGTTTTAAGCGAGCTTGCCCGCGAATCAACGATTACCCAAGAGTTTATGTATGCCACAAATAACCTGCCCAACCTGTAAAGTTGCCCACCAATATGACACGACGTCGGCTTGCAGGCCTTTTTGTTCCGAGCGTTGCCGCTTAATTGATTTGGGCGCTTGGTCGCAAGAACGGTTTAAAATCCCCGTTGCGATTGGGGAAGATGACGTGCTGGCGTTTGATGATGGCGCCGTGCATTAAACGCTGCGTTGAACTGCTGCGTTAAATTATTGCAAAAGTTAGCCACAAAACTGTGCGCAAACTGGGCACAAAAAAACCAAAACGACTTGTTTTGGTTTTTTGTTTGCCATGTTTGAAGTGGCCGTTGCTGTTGTTGCTGTTGTTGCTGTTGTTGCCGTTTGGTTTATTGTGCGGCCGTTTGTTGCGCTGCAAAATCGAGCATGCGGTCAATCGGCAATCTGGCGCGTTCAACAATTGCCGCATCAATGTGAATTTCGTTAAAACCAGTCCCGATTTTTTGTAACACTTCCAGCGTGTTGCGCAGGCCATTCATCGCCATCCACGGGCAGTGCGCGCAGCTTTTACACGTGGCGCCATTGCCTGCGGTGGGCGCTTCAATAAATAACTTGTTGGGGTTTTGTTGGCGCAATTTGTGCATCATGCCGTTGTCGGTGGCCACAATAAACTCTGGCGCATCAAATTCACGTGCGGCTTTTAAAATCGCTGAGGTTGAACCAACCGCATCGGCCAGCGCCACAATCGCTGCGGGCGACTCTGGGTGCACCAATACTTTTGCATGCGGGTGCTGCTTTTTGAGTTCTTCAAGTTCAAGCGCTTTAAATTCATCGTGCACAATGCAAGCGCCTTGCCACATCAACATGTCTGCGCCCGTTTCGCGCTGAATGTAGCTGCCCAAATGGCGGTCTGGCGCCCACAATATTTTTTGCCCCAGCGCTTTTAAATGCGCCACAATCGGCAGGGCGATGCTTGAGGTGACCATCCAATCGGCGCGTGCTTTGACGGCGGCGGATGTGTTGGCGTACACAACCACGGTGCGGTCTGGATGTTGGTCGCAAAATGCGGCAAAATCGTCGGCTGGGCAGCCCAAATCGAGCGAGCAGTTGGCGTCTAATTCGGGTACCAATACGCGTTTTTCGGGGCTCAAAATTTTGGCCGATTCGCCCATAAATCGCACACCTGCAACCACCAAGGTTTGCGCCGCATGGTCGCGCCCAAAGCGCGCCATTTCGAGTGAGTCCGATACAATCCCGCCTGTTTCCTCAGCCAAGTCTTGCAAATCAGGGTGGACGTAGTAGTGCGCGACTAAAACCGCGTTTTTCTCTGCCAGTAATTCTTTGATTTGTTGTTTCAATGCTGCGCGCTCGGTTGATGACGGCTCAGTTGGCACTTTTGCCCAAACTTGCGCAGTGCTGCAGGTATTGGCGGATGTGGGTTGGTCGTATTGGACGGCGATTTGTTGTGACGTGCTCATGGTTGCCCCGTTTAAATTTTGCTCATGCGCATCGAAAAATCAATTGCGCGTACGTGTTTGGTTAAGCTGCCGCTTGAAATGCGATCTACGCCCAGCTGTGCGTAACTGGCCACATTCTCCAGCGTGACGTTGCCTGATGCTTCTAGAATGGCTGCGCCTGCGTGATGTTGCTGATTGATTTGAACTGCCTCACTGATTTGGGCGTGGTTCATGTTGTCGAGCAAAATCATGGTGGCGCCTGCGGCCAGCGCGGTTTTGAGTTGGGTGATGGTTTCAACTTCTATCATGACAAAGGCAGCGGCGGCGTATGGATTGGTTGGCGCTGCCGCGTCTTTAATCGCTTGGGCTTGCGCCAGTACGGCGTCAATTCCGCCTGCTGTGGCGATGTGGTTTTCTTTTATCAAAATGCCGTCATATAGCGCAAAGCGGTGGTTTACGCCGCCGCCCACGGTCACGGCGTATTTTTGTGCCACGCGCAGACCAGGGATGGTTTTGCGTGAATCTACCATTTTGGTGGCTGTGTGTGCAATGGCGTCGGCAAAGCGGCGCACGGTGGTGGCGGTGCCAGAGAGCAGTTGGAGCAAATTAAGCGCCGCGCGTTCTGCTGTGAGCAACTCGCGGGCGTTGCCCGTAATGGTCACAATGGTTTGATTCTCGCTCATCAACGCGCCTTCCGCCACATGCCACTCTAATACGGCGCTGGGCGCCGCTTGAGCAAACACGTGATTAAACCAAGGCTGGCCGCACAAAACCGCGACTTCGCGGCTGATGACCGTGGCTTTGGCCATGGCGTAAATTGGCACGAGTTGCGCGGTCAAATCGCCTGCGCCCACGTCTTCAATGAGGGCGGCGCGGACGTCGTTGGTGATGGCGGCGGATAGACGTTGTTCAGTAAGTTCGGCTTGCATGCTTATTTCCCTGAGGTGAGTTTTGAAAAATAGGTTTTTAAACCCGAATATTGCCATCGCCAAACACCACGTATTTTAAGCTGGTCAAGCCGTTCAAGCCCACTGGGCCGCGTGCGTGTAGTTTGTCATTTGAGATGCCAATTTCAGCGCCTAAGCCGTATTCAAAGCCATCGGCAAAGCGGGTTGAGGCGTTGACCATGACTGATGATGAGTCAACTTCACGCAAAAACCGCTGCGCGTGGCTGTAGTGCTCGGTGATGATGGCGTCTGTGTGCGCCGAGCCGTAATGGTTGATGTGTTCAATGGCTTCGTCGAGTGAGGCGACGATTTTGATTGATAAAATCGGTGCCAAGTATTCGGTTGACCAGTCGTTTTCTGTGGCATCGACTAGGTTCGGAATGCCTGTTTGCTCAAGCAGGGCCCGGCTTTGTGCGTCCACGCGCAGTTCAACGCCTTTGCTTTGGTAGACCACGCACATGGCGGGCAAAAATTCTGCGGCAATTTGCGCGTGTACCAGCAGGGTTTCCATGGTGTTGCACGGCGCGTAGCGCTGGGTTTTGGCGTTGTCGCATACTTTGATGGCTTTGCCAAGGTCGGCGAATGCGTCAACGTAAGTGTGGCAAATGCCGTCAAGGTGCTTAATCATTGGCACGCGTGCGTCTTTGAGCAAGCGTTCAATCAATGATTTACCGCCGCGTGGAATAATCACGTCGACAAAACGCGTCATGGTAATGAGCTCGGCCACAGCTGCGCGGTCGGTTGTGTTAATCACTTGTACGGCGTTGGCTGGTAAGCCTGCGTGGTTTAAGGCTTGTTGCACCAATTCGGCCAAGGCTTGGTTGGAGTGCAGGGCTTCAGAGCCGCCGCGTAAAATCGTGGCGTTGCCTGATTTGATGCACAAAGCGGCCGCGTCAATGGTGACGTTGGGGCGCGATTCATAAATAATCCCAATCACGCCGAGCGGTACGCGCATTTGCCCCACGTTAATCCCTGATGGCAGCGGTTTGAAGTCGCTCATTTGACCAATCGGATCGCTTAATTCGGCCACTTGGCGCAAGCCGGCAATCATGGTTGCAATCGCTTTGTCAGACAAGGTCAAGCGGTCGATGAATGTTGCGTCCATGCCTTTTGTCACGGCATTGGCGACCTCTTGGGCGTTGGCTTGTTTGAGCGTTGGGGTGGCTTGCTCGATTAAGTCGGCCAAATGGTGCAGTGTGGCATTTTTAACGCTGGTGGCGGCACGTGCCATGTCACGCGAGGCGGCGCGGGCTTGTGCGCCCACGCGTAGCATGTAGTCTTGGATGTTGCTCATGTGGTCCTTTTAATGGGCGCTGGCGATGCGGTACAGCTGATCTTTGAGCAGTGCGCGTTGTTGTTTGAGCTCATGTAAATCAGTGTCGTTCATCGCTTTGACGCCCATTTCGTCTTGGGTGATTTGTTTGTCCAACGCGTCGTGTTCGTTGAGTAGTTTGGCAAAGTGCGCGTCATTTTGCTTTAGGTCGTGCACGGCATTGGCCAATTCTGGAAATTCTGTGGTGAGTGCGTGGGAAAGTAATGTGTTTTTCATGGTGAGTCCTTTTTGAGGTTGAGGAAAAGAAAGAAAATTATGGCACATTTTTTGAATCTGGTTTGCTTTACAAGTGTGGTTGTGTTGTTATGCTTTGCGTTTTGTATTTTGCGCTTGGTCGGCGTGGGGCGTTTAACGTGGTTTGCGAATGCGCAGGGCAATTTGGCTGGCCAATTGCAGCGCGGCATCCCATGCATCTGAACGGCTCAGGCCTTTGGCGGCTTTGTCGATGTCGTGCATGCGCGACAGGGCGTTTTTTAAAAATGGCAAACTGAGTGCGGCAATGGCGGTTGGCATGAGTTTTTCTCGTGCGCCCCAAATGCGCTTTTCGCGCATCAACGAATGTAGATTGCCGCCGCTTTGGATGGATTCTTTGATGGATGTCATGACGCGCAGGTCTTCGGTCAGCGCCCAAATCACCAATACAATTGCTTCGCCTTCGGCTTTTAGGCCTTCTATCATGCGGCATACCCGTGCCACATCGCCCGCCAACAATGCTTCGGATAATGAAAACACATCGTAGCGCGCCACGTTGAATACGCTTTTTTGGATGTCCGAATCTGATAGTTCGCCTTTGGGAAAGAGCAGGGCGAGTTTTTCAATTTCTTGATTGGCGGCGATTAAGTTGCCTTCAAATTGCTGGCTCATGAGTTGCAAGGCTTGCGGTGAGGCGCTTTGACCGTTTTTTTTCAGGCGTTCGGATAAAAAACGCGGCAGTTGTGCCAGTGCAATGCTGTTGATTTCATTGATGGTGGCGTTGCTGGACAGGTGTTTAAACCACACCGCTGACTTCATGGCCTTGTCTGCGCGGGGCAGGGTGAGCATGATGCTAACGTCTGGTGATGTGTGGGCGCACAGGGTTTTGATGGCGTCGCCGCCTTCTTTGCCGGGTTTGCCTGTGGGCATGCGCAGCTCAATGATTTTTTTGTCGCCAAACAATGACATGCTTTGTAAGGCATCCAGAACGCCTGCCCAATTAAACTGGCCTGCAATATCAAACACCTCGCGTTCGGTAAAGCCGTTGGCGCGCGCATTTTTGCGCCACATGTCCACCGCTTCTTGGGTTAACAATGTGTCGTCGCTGCAGATGACTGAAAAGGGTAGGGTTTGCATGATTATGGTTTGAGTTTAATTGCGCGCAGGCGGTATTGAATTTGATTGGCCAAATCAAAGTCCATGTCTCTGTTGAGCCGTGTTTCTTCAAGCTCCAGCCCAGTGTCATAGCCGTTGCCAGAGATTAATGTGCGCGTGGTGCTCAGCGTGATGGGCGCAATCAGCTGATTTTTGTTGGCGTCATACGCTTGCATGGTGACGTTTGATGTCATGCGGTATTCGACTGCGCGGCCTTGGACGTCTTTGGTTAATACCGCTTTGCCACGGCGGACTTCGCCAATTTCTGCGTTGACTTGGCCAGAGTTGGGGGCGGTTACAAGGGTGGTTTGGCGGCGCATGATGTCGGCCAAGTTTTGCGCCACGGCTGTTTTGCCGCTGTCAATGATGCTCAAACTTGTAAATGTCAATGCGCCAGAGCCTTGGCTGCCGCGCAGGTGAAAGCCGCAGGCAGATAGGCTGATGGCAATCGCGCCAAGGGTTAAACTCAATCGGAGTGTCGGTTTCATGTGGGCTTTCAATGTGCGTGGGTTACACGACGATGTTAATTAGTTTGTTTGGCACAACAATGAATTTTTTAATCGGGTTGCCATCGACAAATTTTTGCACCTGTTCCAATTCCAACGCCAATATCTGTAATGCCGCATTGTCCGTGGCTTTGGGTGCGGTAAGCTCGCCGCGCAGTTTGCCATTGACTTGCACCATGTAGGTGACATCCGTGCGCTCAAGCGCGGTTGCGTCAAATTCTGCCCATGGCGCATCAAGCAATTGGCCATAATTGGCGCTGTAATCAAGCTCGTTCCACAAGTGCGTGGTGATGTGCGGCGCAATCGGGTAGAGCACGCGCAGTAAAATTGATACGGCTTCGGGCAGGGCTTTGCCCAGCGCGCTGACGTCATTTTTGCACGCCGATTCGAGTTCGTTGAGCAGCTTCATCGCGCCTGATGCGACCGTGTTGTACTGCATGCGTTCGTAGTCAAAGTTGATTTGCTTGAGCTGCGTGTGCACGGTAAAGCGCAGGGCTTTGGCGGCGGGGCTTGGGGTTAAATCGGCTGATTTAAGCGCGGTGATTGCGTCTTTTTGGGCGTGGGCAAATGCCCACACGCGTTTGAGGAATCGGTGTGAGCCTTCGACGCCAGCGTCGGACCACTCAAGCGTTTGTTCAGGCGGCGCGGCAAACATGGTGAACATACGCGCCGTGTCTGCGCCGTATTGCTCAATCAAGGCTTGCGGGTCGATGCCGTTGTTTTTGGATTTGGCCATTTTTTCAACGCCGCCCACTTCAACGGGTTTGCCGTCTTGGTTGAGGGTTGCGCTGATGATGCGGCCTTTATCGTCGGTTTGCTCGGTTACATCGGCTGGGTTAAACCATTCTTTTTGGCCGTTGTCTTTGATGCGGTAATAGGTTTCGTTGAGTACCATGCCTTGCGTGAGCAGGTTTTTGAACGGCTCTTTAAAATCAACCAAACCCATGTCGCGCATGACTTTTGTCCAAAAACGCGCATAGAGCAAATGCAAAATCGCGTGTTCGATGCCGCCGATGTATTGGTCCATTTGCATCCAATACGCATTGCGCTCGTCCACCATGGTGGCTGCGTTCGGGCTGGTGTAACGCATGTAATACCACGACGAATCAATAAACGTGTCCATCGTGTCGGTTTCGCGTTTGGCGGGTTTGGCGCATTGCGGGCAAGGCACGTTGACAAAATCATCGCGCTGGTTCAGCGGGTTGCCCGAGCCGTCGGGAATGCAATCGGTCGGTAAAATCACGGGCAAATCGGCTTCAGGCACTTGCACCACGCCGCAATCGGCGCAGTGAATCAGCGGAATCGGCGTGCCCCAATAACGTTGGCGGCTAATGCCCCAATCGCGCAGGCGGTAGGTGGTTTTGAGTTCGCCCAACAGCCTTATTTCTAGGTGATTGGCAATGAGCGAGCGAGCGGATTCAAAACTCAAACCGTACAAATCTAATATGTCATTGTCGGTTCTGAGGCAAAAGCCGTACTCGGCTTTTTCAGCAGACCACTCTGAATCATCATATTGCCAAGTTGAGTTTGGGTAAGCTCTTGTACTGTGATCATCAACGTTTGGAGGTACAAGCCTTTCATCATCAGCGCGAGATAAACTACCGTAATGACTTTTAGGAAATACTACAGGTTTAATTTCTAACTTATATTTCTTCGCAAACGCAAAATCCCGCTCATCATGCGCAGGCACGCCCATCACCGCGCCGTCGCCATACGTCATCAACACATAATTGCCCACCCACACATCAATCAGCTCGCCCGTGAGCGGGTGCGTGACCTGCAAGCCCGTGTTCATGCCTTCTTTTTCCATGGTGGCCATGTCCGCTTCCATGACGCTGCCCAGTTTGCATTTCTCAATAAATGCTTTTAAGTCAGGGTTTGATTGGGCGGCAAATGTCGCCAACGGATGCTCGGCGGCCACGGCGCAAAACGTCACGCCCATAATCGTATCGGCGCGGGTGGTGAACACATACATTTTGCCGTCGCCAATCAGCGCGCCGCTTGCGTCCGCAATATTATGCGTAAACGCAAAACGCACGCCCACGCTTTTGCCAATCCAGTTTTTTTGCATCAGTTTGACGCGTTCAGGCCAGCCCAAATCATCCAAATCATTGAGCAGCTCTTCGGCGTATTTCTCATTGGCAATATTGAGGTAATAACCTGGGATTTCACGCTTCTCAACCAAGGCGCCAGAGCGCCAGCCGCGCCCGTCAATCACTTGTTCGTTGGCCAAAACGGTTTGGTCAATCGGATCCCAGTTCACCACTTGGGTTTTGCGATACGCCACGCCTTTGTTGAGCATTTGTAAGAAAAACCATTGATTCCATTTGTAATAGTCAGGGTCGCACGTGGCAAATTCGCGTGACCAGTCAATCGACAAACCCATCGCTTGCATCTGGGTTTTCATGTACGCAATGTTGTCGTATGTCCATGCGGCAGGCGGGACTTGGTTATTTAATGCCGCATTTTCAGCAGGCATGCCAAACGCATCCCAGCCCATTGGCATCAAGACATTAAAGCCCTTCATGCGCAATTGGCGCGCCATGACGTCGTTAATCGTGTAGTTGCGCACGTGTCCCATGTGCAATTTGCCCGATGGATAGGGCAACATCGAGCAGGCGTAAAATTTGGGTTTGTCGTTGTTTTCGGTAACGGTGTATGCGTCGGCGGCGCTCCAAGCGGCTTGGATGTTGATTTCGAGGGCGCGTGGTTGGTAGATTTTAGGTTCGGTCATGGTTTGTATTGTTCAATCAATTGGGGCAAAAAAGTAAAGCAATATTATAGCGGGTTCGAGGTGGCGGGGCGTTAAAAAACGGGCTGAGTTCGCCCGTTTTTTAATCAACCATTCTCAATCATGGTTATGAGCCGCACGAAATGCAGCCTTCTTCCATGGTGCACACTTCGCCTTCAATGATGGCGTCGTCTTTTTCGTCGTCTGATACGGTGAATTGGACGGCTTGCGCGGCGGCTTTGCTGCGCAGGTAATAAATCCCCGTTTTTAAGCCTTTGGTCCATGTGTAAAAATGCATGGATGAGAGTTTGGCAATGGTGGGTTGCGCCATGAATAAATTCATCGATTGTGATTGGCAAATAAACGCGCCACGGTCGGCGGCCATGTCAATCAAGGTTTTTTGCTTGATTTCCCACACCGTTTTGTACAGCGCTTTAATTGGCGCGGGAATGCGCGGAATGTCTTGCACCGAGCCATTGGCGCGGATTAAGTCGTTGCGCATTTTGTCGTCCCATAAACCCAAGTCGTTGAGGTCACGCAACAGGTGTTTGTTGACCACAATAAACTCTCCGCTTAACACGCGGCGCGTGTAAATATTGGATGTATATGGCTCAAAGCATTCGTTGTTGCCCAAAATTTGTGATGTGGACGCGGTTGGCATGGGCGCGAGGAGCAGCGAATTGCGTGCGCCGTGTTGCGCCAAATCGGCGCGTAATTCGTCCCAATTCCATTGTGCGCTTGGCGTGTGTCCCCACAAATCGCACTGCAATTTGCCTTGCGATAATGGCGAGCCTTGATACGATTCGTACGCGCCCAATTCTTTTGCCAAGTCAATTGAAGCGCGCATGGCGGCGTAATAAATGGTCTCAAAAATCAATTGGTTTAAGGTTTGCGCTGCGTCAGAGTCAAACGGCAAGCGCAACATAATAAACGCATCTGCCAAGCCTTGAATCCCAAGCCCAATCGGACGATGGCGCATGTTGGAATTGCGCGCTTCCTCTACGGGGTACAGGTTGCGGTCAATGATTTTATTCAGATTGCGCGTGGCGTGGTACGTGACGTCAAACAATTTTTGGTGGTTAAACTGGTTGTTTTCCACAAATTTAGGCAGGGCGATGGAGGCCAAATTACACACCGCAATCTCATCAGGGCTGGTGTATTGGATGATTTCAGTGCATAAATTACTGCTTTTAATTGTGCCCAAATGCTGCTGGTTGCTTTTACGATTGGCGTGGTCTTTGTACAAAATATATGGCGTGCCGGTTTCGATTTGCGATTCGAGAATCGCAAACCACAGCTCTTGTGCCTTAATCGTGCGGCGGCTTTTGCCCTCAGATTCATAGCGCGTGTACAGCGCCTCAAACGCGTCGCCCCAGCATTCGTCCAAACCTGGGCATTCGTGTGGGCAAAATAAATTCCATTCGCCATCCGCTTGCACGCGTTGCATAAATAAATCGTTTACCCACATCGCATAAAACAAATCGCGTGCGCGTAATTCCTCAGAGCCGTGGTTCTTTTTGAGCTGTAAAAACTCAAAAATATCCGCGTGCCAAGGCTCAAGGTAAATTGCAAATGCGCCTTTGCGCTTGCCGCCGCCTTGGTCGATGTAACGTGCGGTGTCGTTAAACACCTTGAGCATTGGCACAATGCCATTGCTGTTGCCGTTGGTGCCAGCAATCGTGCTGCCTTTGGCACGGATTTTGTGGATGGACAAGCCAATTCCGCCTGCGTTTTTAGAGATCAGCGCGGTTTGTTTGAGTGTGTTGTAAATCCCCTCGACCGAATCGTCCTGCATGGTCAACAAAAAGCACGAACTCATTTGCGGATGCGGCGTGCCTGAGTTAAACAAGGTTGGCGTGGCGTGGGTAAACCAGCCTTCAGACATTAAGTGGTAGGTTGCAATCGCGGCCGCCACGTCGTCCCCATGAATCCCCAATGCCACGCGCATGTACATGTGTTGTGGGCGCTCGACAATGTTGCCGTGAATTCGCAACAAGTAACTGTGCTCGAGCGTTTTAAAGCCAAAGTAGTCAAAGTTAAAGTCACGGTCATAAATAATCGCCGAATCAAGTAAATCGGCGTGTTGTTTAACGGTGTTGAGCAAGTCTTGGGTCACAATCGGTGAATGTTTGCCCGTGTTGGCATCGTTGTTGTCGAACAACTGTTGCATGGTTTGAGCAAATGACTTGGTGGTGTTTTTGTGCAAATTGCTCACCGCAATCCGCGCCGCCAAAATCGCATAATCAGGATGCAATGTTGCCAGACTTGCAGCGGTTTCGGCCGCCAAATTGTCTAATTCGCTGGTTGTGACGCCGTCGTAAAGACCTGCGATGACTTTTTTTGCCACCTCAATCGGTTCAACGATGGGGTTCAGGCTGTAGGATAATTTTTCGATACGCGCGGTGATTTTATCGAATTGAACTGATTCGGCTTTGCCGTTGCGTTTGATGACGAGCATGGTGTTTTTCTTTCAACGTTTTTTATTAGATTGGGAGACTGCGGAGCCTGCTAGGGATTTTGTTGTCGAGTTGTATTTGTCGCTATTTAACGCTTTAGATGCGGTAGTTTCGATATTCGAGCCAGTTTGTTTATTGGATGACGTTTGTGCTAAAACGGAAGCCGCTAACTGTTTTTGAATCTTCGAGGACTTTTGGTCTTGTAAAACCTTTCCAGCAGTTGAAGCAATGGTACTGGACGTTTTTTTGTTAGTATTCATAGAGTACTCCTTGGTTTAAAAATCTTCCTCAAGCGAAAAAACTTGCTCATGCTTGGCTGACAACACGCTCGCTTTTTGATAATCGCCCACGCGTTTCTCAAAGAAATTGGTTTTGCCTTCCAATGAAATCATATCCATAAAGTCAAACGGATTTTTGGTGCCGTACAGTTTTGGGTAGCCCAACGCCGCCAGCCAATGGTCTGCGACGAATTCAATGTATTGGCTCATCAGTTCGGCATTCATGCCGATTAAATTGACGGGCAGGGCAACGCAGACAAAGTCTTTTTCAATCAACACCGCTTCGCTGATGATGGCGTGCACCGATTCTGTGCTCAAACGTTGGCGCAACATGCCGTATAAGCTGCAAGCAAATTCGCAATGCAGGCCTTCATCGCGGCTAATCAACTCGTTGCTGAACGTCAAACCGGGCATCAAGCCGCGTTTTTTGAGCCAATACAATGCGCAAAAACTGCCGCTAAAAAAGATGCCTTCCACCGCCGCAAATGCGACCAAGCGCTCGGCAAAATTGCCATTGTCAATCCAGCGCAACGCCCAATCCGCCTTGCGCTTGACCGCAGGGATGGTTTCAATCGCATGAAATAAATGGTTTTTTTCGTCTGGATTTTGAATGTATGTGTCAATCAATAGGGCGTAGGTTTCAGAATGAATGTTTTCCATTGCCACCTGAAAGCCATAAAAGCAACGCGCCTCTGCAATTTGCACTTCTTTCATGAAATTAACCGCCAAGTTTTCATTCACAATGCCGTCAGATGCAGCAAAAAATGCCAACACATTGCTGATAAAGTGCCGCTCGCCATCCGATAAACTGCGCCAATCGGCCAAGTCAGACTCTAAATCAATCTCTTGCGCCGTCCAAAAACACGCCATGTGGCGTTTGTATTGCAACCATAAATCATCGTGCTGAATGGGCAAAAGCACAAACCGGTTTGGGTTGTGCGCCAAAATCGGCTCAATTGTCGGGTCAAAATCATCCGAGAAAAAAGACGGTTGTTCAATGGAATTTGTAACAGTGGAGTTAGGCATAACACGCAGTTTAAGAATCAAAAATAAAGCCAAAATGCGTGCAAATTGCAATGTGATGGTTGTCACAAAGTCATGCGCGCCTTTGGTACGAAGGCTGGCAAACAGAGGGTTTGTTTAGGTATCTGACTTGGTGCGAAGCGTCCGCGCCTTACAGTTGCGCCACAGTCCATGAGTTGCACATGGTTCCCTAAATTGATTGAAACGGGTCAAGCGCTCAAGCAAAAATCAATGGCGAATCATAGCAGAAGTTGCCCAAAAATGCTGGACTTATACTTTGTGTGTGCCTGCGTTGTGAGCGTTGATTCTGCAACGTTTGCTGAAAAAATCGGAAAGAATCATAAAAAAATGCGCTGAAAATATCAGCGCATTTTTGTGCAGCATCGGACTCTAATTAGAACGAGTGAGAAATCCCCAAGTCATAAGACCAGCCTTTTTCCACACTCAAAATGGCGTCAACTCTTGATACTGAAGCTGCGCAGCCGGTGCTAAGTGAAGCGGCGGTAGTGGTGGTGCCACCGAGGCTCGTGGTGCAAGAGTTTTTATTTTCTACTACTTTACGAACGTTGGTGTAAATTACAGTCCGTTTGCTTAGCTTGTGTTCGTAGCCAACTGAATATTGAGTGCCAGCCAGTTCGCCTTCGCCTGTAACTGCTCTTGTGCCAGTCGAAGGATTTGGGCTTGGTAAAAACACATAGCTATTCGTGCGTTTGTATTTGCCATACGATGCATAAATGTGATCATTTGGTGTCACATCGTAACCCATGCTTGCAAACAGCGTTTTACTTGTACCTGTCCGAAGCGGTACAGCCCCGCCTCTTGCTGTAAGCGTGTTGGCGAGGTCGGTATTGTCAATGTTTGATTTTGCATAACCCACTGAGAAAGACGCTGGGCCGTAGCTCACACCTGAGCCAATCATCCATGCTTTTTTGCTTTCGGCTGGTGCATTCTTGGTATTGGTTGAAGCTGCGTTAGTGGAGCCGTTGTCAACTTGGTAGGCGCCACCAATTTTGTAGCCAAACTGGCCGACTTTTCCTTCATAACGGGCGTAAGCGCCGTAGGCTGGTTTTGTGCCATTTTTACCCTCATTGTCAACGGAAGATACTGTTGGATCGGTTGGAACGATTGATTGCGAGCCCTTAGTGGTTACGGCCAAACCTGCTGCAAAGCCACCTTGTTTGACGTCATAGAATAAGCCGTTGTTCCAGCGCATCCCAACTTCTGGTTGGGTGGTGCGCAAACCTGCACCTGCGATGCCTGCGGTGAATTGGCCAATGCCACGACCTTCACCAAAGTCACCACCGACCCACATGTTGACAAAAGGGGTGGTTGAGCGGCCAAAGCGGAGCGCGCCGTAAGGTGTGAGTAATCCCACCCATGATTCGCGGTTAAAGCCCAGCGCGTTTTTGCTTGCGCCGTAAGTGCCTGAGCCTGTGTCTGGTTCTAATTCGGCTTCTAATTTGAATATGGCGGCGTAGCCGTTGCCCAAGTCTTCTTTTCCTTTAAAACCGATGTGGCTGGCGTATTGGTATTCTTCGGCTTTTAATGTGATGCCTGCGTCACCTTTTTTGGTTATGGCAACGTTGATGTTGCCGTAAACGCTGACGCTTGATTCAGCGTGAGCCGCGCTAAAGGCTGACAGCAAGCCGATGGCTATAAGGGTCTTTTTCATTGGTGTCTCCAAGGGTTGATTTTGAGTTGGTCGTTCGAGCGACGGCTGTATTTTCCGTACTGAACGACCGTTCTATTTAAGCATGCTTTGTTATTTAAATAAAGCGCAATGTGTGGCAATTATGTATCTTTTTTGCGACGACGTGTGATGTTTTTGATGAAAAAAGTTCAAGTAAATGTGGTTTATTTTTCATAGAAGGGCGCATCGCGTGCGGCTGCTTGTGCATTGCTCTGTTATAATTCGCCTTTTTCGACAATCGGTTGGGTATGAAAAATATCGTGATTTTGATTTCGGGTGGCGGCAGCAACATGCAGGCACTCGTTGAGTGCGTGGCGCAAAAGCACTGGGCGGAACAGGGAATTGCGCGTGTGGCTGCGGTTGTCAGCAACCGTGCGGATGCTGGTGGGCTGGCGTATGCTGCGAGCAAGGGCATAGAAACCGCGGTTTTATCGCATCGGTTATTTGACGGGCGCGTGCAATTTGATGCGGCGCTGATGGCGCTGATTGATGGTTTTAAGCCTGATTTGGTTTTGTTGGCCGGTTTTATGCGAATTTTGACGCCAGCGTTTACGCAGCATTATGCGGGCAAAATACTCAATATCCATCCGTCGATTTTGCCCAGCTTTACAGGCTTGCATACGCATGAGGCGGCTCTGGCGGCGGGCGTCAAGGTGCATGGCGCCACGGTGCACGGCGTGACGGCGCAGCTCGATTTTGGCCCAATCGTGGTGCAATCGTGCGTGGCGGTTTTGCCGCAAGACACGGCTGAAACTTTGGCCAAGCGTGTATTGGCAACGGAGCATTTTATTTATCCGCAGGCGTTGACGTGGTGGGTGGATGGGCGAATGATTTGGCGCGATGGCGGCATTGAAATTCTCAATCCAGCTGGCGAACTGCCTGCGAGTCAGACCTATTTTGCCCCGACTTAAAACCCCACAATTTACGCAATTTAATTTTTGAAGTTTTTTGATTTATCGCAGTCTTGCGCTGCATTTTTATTTATTCGCGAACTGTTTTCGCACCATAGAAAGTCATCATGACCGTTAATAATCACCCCAAAAAATCCTATTCCAAAAAAGTCAGCAAAAAAGAGCGCTTGATGCAGGAAATTGAAGCGAAAAACCGCGCCGATACGCAAAAAGAGCGCCTGGCGCAAGGCAGCACGTATATTCGCCCAGACGGTGTGGCGGTGAGCGCTGCGGCTTTGGCTGCGCGGCGTGCGGCTTTGGGTTTGGCGCAAGAGCGCGATGATATTCGCCCTGCACGCGAACAAAAAACCAATCGACCGCGTTCAAGTTTTGGCAGTTCAACGATTGAAAAAATTGCGCCGCTAAGCAAACAAGGCGATCGTTTGGCACATTGTTTGTGGCGTGCGCAAATATTATTGGTTGAATTGCTTAAGTTTGATGCGGCGGCGGATAAATTGGTGTCTAAGTTTTTGCGCGACAATAAAGAACTCGGCCCGCGCGATCGTCACGTGGTGGCGGAAACGGTGTATGCCGTGTTGCGCCAGCGCCGAGTGTTTGCACACGTCGCTCAAACTGGCACGGGCGCGCTTGAGCGTCGTTTGGTGTTGTTGGGCGCGCAAAGTTGTGTGGATGCAAAATTGTTGGTGGACGCGATTCCTGCGGATGACTGGACTTGGTTGGCGCAGGTGGCAAAAATTGACACCAGCGCGATGCCTGCTGCGGTGCGCGCTAATTTGAGTGATGAGTGGTTTGCGGCGTTGAGTGCGGCCTATGGCGAGGCCGATGCGGTGCTGTTGGCGCAAGCCTTAAATACGACTGCGCCGCTTGATATTCGGGTGAATACGGTGAAGTCATCGCGTGAGGCGGTTAAGGTGGCGTTGGAATATGCGGGCGTTGCGGCGGTTGATTGCGATTACGCGCCGCTGGGTTTACGGCTTGCGGGCAAACCAGCGTTGCAAAAGCTTGATTTATTCCAAACCGGTGCGGTTGAGGTTCAGGATGAAGGCAGCCAATTGTTGACCCACTTATTGGGGGCGAAACGCGGTGAAATGGTGGCTGATTTCTGTGCGGGTGCGGGGGGTAAAACCTTGGCGATTGGGGCGATGATGCGCAATTCTGGCCGCTTGTATGCCATGGATGTGGCGGCACACCGATTGGCCAAACTCAAGCCACGCTTGGCGCGCAGTGGTTTGTCAAATGTGCAGGCGATTGTATTGGAGTCCGAAACCGATCCACGCGTGAAGCGCTTGTACGGCAAACTTGATCGTGTGTTTATTGATGCGCCGTGCAGTGGTTTGGGCACGTTGCGCCGCAATCCTGATTTGAAATGGCGCCACGGCGTTGATTCTGTGGCACGTTTGTCGGTGTTGCAGGGCGCGATTTTACAAAGCGCGGCGCAGTTGGTCAAAATTGGCGGTGTGGTGGTGTATGCCACGTGCAGCGTGCTGCCTGAAGAAAATCAGCTGGTGGTGAATGCCTTTTTGGTCGCTCACCCCAACTATGAATTGGTGAATATTACCGAGAGCTTGCAGGTTCAAAACATCACTTTGCCTGAATCGGCAATTCGTGATGGCTGCTTGCAGTTGCTGCCACATCTGCATCAAACGGATGGTTTTTTTGCGGCGTGTTTAAAGCGGATTGCTTAAGCAATGATGTACTGGATGTACTTCAAGCGATGCTTGGTGTTGTTTTGGGCACTATTTGCGGTGTTGTTTGCGGCGTTGGTGCAGCCTGTTTGGGCGAAAACAGTGACGTTGGCGCAGTCGTCTGCGGCCGTGGTTGCATCAAGTTCTCCTCAAATCACCGCGTTGTTTAGTCCGCAAGACAATATTGAACAGGCGATTGTGGCTGCGATTGGGCGGGCAAATAAGCAAATATTGGTGCAGGCGTATCTTTTAACGGATAACAAAATTTCTGATGCCTTGATTGCTGCGCACAAGCGGGGCGTGGCTGTGCAGGTGATGTTGGATGCGGAACGCTCAAAAACCAAGGCTTCTGATGGCCAGCGCATGAGCGATGCAGGCATTGAGGTGCGGCTTGAGACGGCTTATGAGAATGCGCACAACAAGGTCATGATTTTGGACGGCGCATTGCTTATTTCTGGTTCGTACAATTTCACTTATGCTGCGCAGTTTAAAAACGCTGAAAACATCATGCTGATTAAAAATGCGCCGCAACTGATTGCGCAATATACGCAAAATTGGCGCAATCACTTTGCTGTAGCCGTACCTTTTAAGTAATTTTGTGCGTTGAAAACCGTGCAGCGCTCTTTAAAAACACTGTTTTTGAATTTGTAAGTTTAAATTTTTAAGTTTTTAAAATTGAACCCTAACAGCTAATAGCTAACACTTAACGATTGGCTCATTTGTCACTGTCGTTTGTGTATAAAAGAGAAAACCATGCCTGATGATTTGATTGATACCGCTTTAATCTCCAGCCAAAACGCCGCGGTTAATAGTGTGGGCGAGCTGTTGGCGCAAGCCTCGCCGTTGTATTGGCTGATTACTTTTTTGATTGCGGTTGGTTGTTACGGCGCGACGTGGTTGATTCAGCGCTGGTTGCGCACCAGGGATGTGAGTCGCAATACGCCCAACTGGCTCGAAGTGCACTCATTGGCTGAGATTTTATGGCCGCTGTTTTTGTGGGTGGCTTCTCGATTGACCTTGGTCATTTTTAATCGGTTGGACATGCCGTCGATTTGGTTTGATTTTTTGAGCAAGTTATTTGGCGCCTATTTAATTGTGCGGGTCTTTTTGTATATTGTGCGCCGCGCTATGCCAGTTGGCAGCTTGCGCTTGTTGATTGAGCGCACGTCTGTGGTGGTGATTTGGCTGGGCATGCTGTTAAATTACGTGGGTAAATTGGACCGCTGGTTGGACGTGTTGGATGGTTTTAAAGTCACGTTGGGCAAAAACACCATCACGCTGTCGGATGTGTTGGCGCTTGTGTTGGTGATTTTAATTGTCTACTTGATTGTGAGCTGGCTTGCGCATGAGGTTGATTCTATTTTGCTCAAACGGCCCAATCGTTATTTTTCTCAAATCGACTTGTCCACGCGTGTGGTGCTGGCACGTATTGTTAAAGGCCTGCTGGTGGTTTTTGGGGTGCTGTTCAGTTTGACTGCGGTTGGGATGGATTTGACCATTTTGTCTGTGTTTGGCGGTGCGTTGGGCGTGGGGATTGGCTTGGGTTTGCAGAAGTTGGCGAGTAATTATGTGTCTGGTTTTGTGATGCTGTTTGAGCGCAGCATTCGGATTGGCGATTTGGTCACGACTTCGGATGGCTATCGGGGCAATGTTAAGCAAATCAATGCGCGGTATACGATTATTGAGGGCGTGTCTGGCAATGAGATTCTGGTGCCAAATGAAGCGTTGGTGACGCAAAATGTGGTCAATTGGTCGCTGCATGACAAACGTATTTGGATGAATGTCACGATTCAAGTCAAGCACGAAACCAATATCGAAGAGTTGATTCCACAAGTGCTCGACGAAATGCAAAAAATACCTCGCTTGTTGCATGAGCCTGCGCCTGGTGTGAACTTGGTACGAATCACCGAGAAAGGCAATGTGCTGGAGCTGTCGTGGTGGATTGATGATCCTGAAAACGGTCGCGCCAATGTGACTTCCGATGTCAATATTGCTATTTTAAAAGTTTGCCGCGCCTTGAACGTAGAGTTTTTCACCGTGCAATTGCCTGATAACACCGAGCCACTCAAAGAGTAAAGGCAACTAATACGTATGAGGTAGGGCGGGCATTCATGCCCGCCGATGCCCGCAGAATGCCGCTTGAGGCAAGCGCCATTCACAACGTTACAAAAAATTAAAAATCCTTAAGAAAACTTAAGAAGCTTTAAAAAAAACAAACCCCAAATTGATACCGAATTTATTTAAAAGAAAGAACCCCATGAGCGATAAAATTTTATTTGGCTTTCACGCCGTTCAAGCCCGCTTGCGTGCAGCGCCCACCTCTGTTCGTGAGGTGTATGTTGAAAGTGCGCGGCATGACAAGCGCATGCAGCATTTTTTGGCCAGTTTGGCGCGCTTAAATATTGAGCCACGGCTGGTTGACAAACACCGCTTGGATGGTTTGGTTGGGCACAGCCGCCATCAAGGTTTGGCTGCGGTTGCGGGGGATATTCAATTGGCTTCTAGCATTGATGATGTGCTGGAAAATTTGGTTGTGCCGCCGCTGTTGCTGATTTTAGATGGCGTGACCGATCCGCACAATTTGGGGGCGTGCTTGCGCGTGGCCGATGCGGCTGGCGTGCATGCGGTGATTGCACCCAAAGACAAAGCGGTTGGTTTAAATGCAACCGTGGCAAAAGTTGCTTCAGGCGCGGCTGATCATGTGCCCTATATTATGGTGACCAATCTTGCGCGCACGCTGCGCGAGCTCAAAGAATATGATATTTGGATTGTTGGTACGGACGAGGAAGGCACAACCGCTTTGCACCAAGGTCAATTTGGCGGCGCAATGGCGTGGGTGATGGGCGCTGAAGGCGAGGGCATGCGCCGCTTAACTCGCGAGACGTGCGATGAGTTGGTGAACATTCCCATGGCTGGCTCAGTTGCGAGCCTGAATGTGTCCGTGGCCGCAGGCGTGTGCTTGTTTGAGAGCGTGCGTCAACGTGGCGTTCAATCCGCGCTGTAATTGCGTTAAATTGAAAATTTTGCGCAACATTTTGCGCAACAAAGTAAACCCCCACTTTGTTGCGATTCGATAAAATTTTTTCGGTAAAACCCGAACAAATTTTAGGTAAACAACATGAGACGTTCGGATTATCCGTAAATGTTCAGCCGCCAAACATAAAGGCGGTTGAATTGGCGGGTGATGCAAAACTCTCAAATTGAGCGGTCTCATTAACCCATCAATTTTTAGGAGCAAACAATGAATTTGGATTCTTTAAAAGAGAGCGATGATATTCAAGACCTGCGCGGCTCAAGCCGCATGGCGACTGGCGGAAAAATGGGGTTGGGCAGCCTCATCATTGCAGCTGTTGCCTATTTTGTGTTTGGCGTGAACCCGTCCACAACGTTGTCGGGTTTGAACAGCGTGCAATCGATGGGCGGGTCTGGTCAAGCTGCGCCTGGTCAGGTGAAGCAGAACGACGCGCAGTCGGTATTGGCTTCCAAAATTTTGCAAAGCACCAAAGAGGTTTGGAGCGCTCAGTTTGCCAAACAAGGCTTGCGTTACCAAGCGCCGATTCTGGTGTTGTATCAAAATCGCACCGCGACGGCATGCGGCACTGGCCAATCTGCGGCTGGGCCTTTTTATTGCCCAGGTGACCAAAAAATCTATCTGGACTTGTTGTTTTTTCAACAAATGAGTCAGCAAATGAATGCGGGTGGTGACTTTGCGCAGGCTTATGTGATTGCGCATGAGGTGGGGCATCACGTTCAAAACTTACTGGGGATTGAACAAAAAGTTGCGCAAATGCGCGCACGCGGCTCGCAGGCACAAGCAAATGCGTTGTCTGTGCGCCTTGAGCTGCAAGCCGATTGCTTTGCGGGCGTATGGGCGGCGCAAGCCAATGCAAAACAGCCATTTTTAGAAAAAGGCGATGTTGAGGAAGGCTTAAACGCCGCGCACCAAATTGGTGACGACACATTGCAAAAGCAAGCGCAAGGCTACGCCGTACCCGACAGTTTTACGCACGGCTCATCCGCGCAACGCATGAATTGGTTTGGGCGCGGCCTCAAAACCGGTGACATGGGCCAATGCAATACTTTTGCCAGCAGCACGATTTAACACGGACATCTTGTAAAAAATGCTTGTTTTTTTGTCAAACGACCTCAAATAGGTTATCAACCCATTCTGCAAGGAGAAAATACCATGACAACGACTAAAAAAACCACCGCAGAACCCACCGAAAACACGGTCGAGGCCGCCAAACCAAAACGTGCGCCCAGAAAAGTTGCCCAACCCATGCCACTGTTGCCTTTGCGCGACGTGGTTGTTTTGCCGCACATGGTGATTCCACTGTTTGTTGGCCGCGAAAAATCAATTTTGGCGCTTGAAGCAGCCGTTGCCAATGACAGCCAAGTGGTTTTGGTGGCACAAACCAATCCCGAACAAGACAATCCGCAGGGCGATGATTTGTATGATGTTGCGTGCGTGGCGCGCATTGTGCAAATGCTCAAACTGCCAGATGGCACCGTAAAAGTATTGGTTAATGGCGAAAAACGCGCAGCGATTAAAAATATTGTTGAAATCAACGGCTATATGGCCTGTACGCCAACGGTTTTGCCCGACACGGACAAGCAACATTCAGAGGTGGAGGCTTTGCGCCGCACGGTGCTCAGTCAATTTGACCAATATGTCAAACTGAACAAAAAAATTCCATCGGAAATTTTAAACTCACTGGCCAGCATTGATGAAGGCAGCCATTTGGCCGACACCATTGTGGCGCATTTGCCTGTCAAACTCGAAATCAAGCAAGGCTTTTTAGAGACGCGCAGCGTTGAGCAGCGTTTGCAAGACGTGCTCAAACAACTGGAAGTCGAAATTGACATTTTGCAAGTTGAAAAACGCATCAAAGGGCGCGTTAAAAATCAAATGGAAAAAAGTCAGCGCGAATATTACCTCAATGAGCAAGTCAAAGCGATTCAAAAAGAGCTGGGCGAGGGCGAAGATGGCGCAGATTTAGAAGAGCTTGAGAAAAAAATCATTGCCGCTAAAATGAGCCAAGAAGCGTTGGACAAAGCCAATAGCGAACTCAAAAAACTCAAACTCATGTCGCCGATGTCCGCTGAGGCTGGCGTGGTGCGCAACTATATTGAAACCTTGGTTGGCTTGCCGTGGGCGATAAGCACCAAACCCAACAAAGACATTGCGGCGGCCGAAAAAGTCTTGAACGAAGACCATTACGGCCTAGAAAAAGTCAAGGAACGCGTGCTTGAATACCTTGCGGTGCAACAGCGCGTGCAAAAGAATAAATCACCGATTTTGTGTTTGGTTGGGCCGCCAGGTGTGGGCAAAACTTCGCTGGGGCAATCCATTGCCCGTGCCACCAATCGCAAATTTGTGCGCTTGGCGTTGGGCGGCGTGCGTGATGAATCTGAGATTCGCGGTCACCGCCGCACGTATATTGGCGCGATGCCCGGCCGCATTATTCAAAGTTTGACCAAGGTTGGCGTGCGCAACCCATTATTTTTGCTCGATGAAGTGGACAAAATGGGCATGGACATGCGCGGCGACCCTGCGTCGGCGCTGCTTGAAGTGCTTGATCCTGAGCAAAACAACACGTTTTCTGACCATTATGTCGAAGTCGATTTTGACTTGTCCGACGTGATGTTTATTGCCACGTCTAATTCGCTCAACATTCCCGGCCCCTTGTTGGACAGGATGGAAGTGATTCGCTTGGCAGGTTATACCGAAGACGAAAAACTCTCGATTGCGCAAAAATATTTATTGCCCAAACAAATCAAAAACAACGGTTTAAAGCCGACTGAAATCACGGTCAAAGACGAAGCCTTGCTTGATTTGATTCGCTATTACACCCGTGAATCTGGCGTGCGCGGCTTGGAACGTGATATTTCTAAATTGTGCCGTAAAGCGGTTAAGTTGTTGTTGCTCAACAAAAAACTCAAAAATGTAACGGTTGATAGCAGCAATGTTGAGGTTTACTTGGGCGTGCATCGTTACAGCTACGGCATTGCTGAAAAAGAAAACCAAGTGGGTCAAGTCACAGGTTTGGCGTGGACAGAAGTGGGCGGCGAGTTGCTCACGATTGAAACCCAAATCATGCCGGGCAAAGGCGTGATGATTCGCACCGGTTCATTGGGCGATGTGATGAAAGAATCGGTTGAAATCGCGCGCACCGTGGTGCGCGTGCGCGCCAACAGCCTTGGCATCAGCAATGCGGTTTTTGAGAAAAAAGACTTCCACGTTCACTTCCCAGAAGGCGCAACGCCCAAAGATGGCCCATCGGCAGGGATTGCGATTGCGACCACGTTGGTGTCGTCGTTAACTGGGATTGCGGTCAAATCAAACGTGGCGATGACCGGTGAAATCACCTTGCGCGGCGAAGTGTTGCCAATTGGTGGTTTGAAAGAAAAACTGCTGGCGGCGTTGCGCGGCGGGATTACTGTGGCGCTGATTCCGTTTGAAAACGTCAAAGATTTGGCCGAGATTCCTGAAAACGTCAAACAGGGCATTGAAATTATTCCCGTACGCTGGATTGAAGAAGTCTTGGCGCATGCGCTTGAAAAACCGCTTACGCCAATTGTTGAGCCAGAGGTTGCGGTGGATTTGAGTAAAGCGGTGGTTGAAGCCAAGCCTGCTGAAGGGCTGTCGCACTAAATCGGTGCGGCGCCTTTTGTGGGTCATGTAAACGCCTCTTTTGCCCAGTGTGACCAGCGCGGGCTTTAGAGGCTTTTATTTATTTGTTTGCGTGCCTGTTGCGCATCAGCCCCTCCCAAAAAGCAGCCAAATTGGCGCCGTATTTTTTTAACCCCAACCGAGTTGTTGAATATGTCAGAGTCCATGCAGCCTGAGAAAAACGGGTTTGATGCAGCCGCTTTTGTCGCCAGCCTGCCGCATTTACCGGGTGTTTACCGCCACATCGATGAGAACGATGTGGTTTTGTACGTGGGCAAAGCGCGTGACTTAAAAAAACGGGTCGCCAATTATTTTGCGCGTACCGAATCGTTAAGCCCGCGCATCGCTTTGATGGTCAGCAAAGTCGTTCGGGTGGATGTGACCATCACGCGCACCGAAACCGAAGCGCTGTTGCTTGAAAACAATCTGATTAAAAGCCTTGCGCCGCGCTATAACATCGTTTTTCGGGACGACAAATCCTATCCGTACCTCAAAATGACCGCCAGCACTTTTTCGCGCATGGTTTACTACCGTGGCGCGGTGGACAAAAAACACCAATATTTTGGCCCTTTCCCCAATGGCTACGCGGTCAAATCGTCGATTAAGTTATTGCAAAAAGTATTCAAACTGCGCACCTGCGACGAAACCGTGTTTCGCAACCGCTCGCGTCCGTGCATGTTGCACCAAATCGGGCGGTGTAGCGCGCCGTGCGTGGGCTTGATTAGCGCTGAGGATTACGCGCAAGACATTGCCGCCAGCGTGCAATTTTTGCGCGGCGAGTCTGATGCGTTGCTGCAAAATTTTCAAACCCAAATGATGGCGGCGTCACAGGCGCTTGAGTTTGAAAAAGCCGCTCAACTGCGCGACAAAATTGGCGCGTTGTCCAGCATGATGGCGAACCAATCGGTTGAAAGCACGGGCGATGATGTGGATGCGGACATCATCGCCGTCGCCTGCGCCGATGCGCGCTATTGCGTGAATTTGGCCATGGTGCGCGGTGGGCGACATTTGGGCGACAAAGCCTTTTTCCCCACGCACACCCAAGACTGCAGTGCGCAAGATGTGGTGGATGCGTTTGTTGCGCAACATTACGCCGATGGCGTTGCGCCGTATGTGATTGTGGCCGACACCATGCCGTCTGCAGAGGTTTTGGAGATGCTCAATGACGTGGCAGGGCGCAAATTGTTGTGGGTCAAACAACCACAAACCCAACGCAAAACATGGCTTGAAATGGCTCAAAGCAATGCTCAGCTCGCATTGTCGCGCCGCATGCAAGAAGCGGGCAGCGCCAAAGTGCGCACCCGTGACTTGGCCACGCTGTTGCAACTCGATGAGTTTGGGCATGGTGACGAATTGGCGCGCCTGCGCATTGAATGCTTTGATATTAGCCATCATTCGGGCGAAGCCACTCAAGCATCGTGCGTGGTTTATCAAAACCACGCCATGCAAAACGGTGAATACCGCCGATTTAATATCGCCGATGTGACGGCGGGCGATGATTATGCCGCGATGCGCCAAGTGCTGATGCGCCGCTATGCGAGCATCATCAAAGGCGAGGGCGTCATGCCAGACGTGGTTTTGGTGGACGGCGGTAAAGGGCAAATCAGTATGGCGGTTGAGGTGTTTAACGAGCTTGGGCTCGATTTAAACCTGATTGTTGGGGTTGCAAAAGGCGATGGGCGGCGCGTTGGACTCGAAACTTTGCTATTTGCAGATGGACGTGCGCCCATAAAATTGGGTAAACTGTCGCCTGCTTTAATGTTGGTCGCTCAAGTGCGCGACGAAGCGCACCGATTTGCCATTACAGGCATGCGCGCCGCTCGCGCCAAAGCACGTAATGTCTCAAGGCTTGAGGAAATCGAAGGCATCGGCGCCAAACGCCGTGCCGCATTGCTCCAGCGCTTTGGCGGCATGGCAGGGGTCAAAAACGCCAGCGTCCAAGACCTTAAAACCGTTGTTGGCGTATCGGCCAAATTGGCACAAGAGATTTATAAACAGTTGCATGAAGATGCGGGAAAATCAGATGAATTGGTCTAAGTTGGATTATTCAAAAACGCAGGTTCGCAAAGCGGGTGAAACGCTGGCAAAGAGCCTGACTGAAACCGACACCGATGACTTAGCGACGGCGATTGACGCTTATAAAGCCGCCTATGATATTTTGGCAAACTGGCGGGCGACGCATGCCTACCCGATGCAAACCATTTTGAATCAGTTGCGTAAAAAATCGTTGCAAATAGATGATTCGGCAATTGTGGTGCAACGCTTAAAACGCTATCCGTCCATTTTAGCCAAACTGCAACGCGAACCGCACATGAAGTTAGATACCATGGAAGATATCGCGGGTTGCCGTGTTGTGCTGGACAATATTGAAAACGTGTATGAGTTGTGGGATGCGTTAAGCAAAAGCCGCTCAAGAAACAAGCTCAAACGCGCGCGTGATTACATCAAACAACCCAAACCTTCGGGTTATCGAGGTGTACACCTGATTTATACGTATCAAGGTAAAAAGAATGAATACGCAGGTTTGCCCGTGGAGTTACAACTGCGCAGCAAAGTTCAGCACTCATGGGCAACGGCGGTCGAAGTGGTGGGCACTTTTTTACAAGAAGCCTTAAAGTCAAGTCGCGGCAATCAAGACTGGTTGGACTTTTTTGAATGTGCGGGCGAGGCTTTTTACGCACTGGAAACCAAGAAGCCATTTGCGCGCGTTAAAACGTTGTCGGAAATGGTTGATAGCTTAAAAGTGCTCGCATTGCTTCCCGCTTTTGCGGTTGCCACCAATGTGTTGAGTGACCAATTGGCGCATAAAGCTGATTTTTATTTAATATCATTGGATATTACCAAAAGACGCTTAAACTTTAAGCGGTTCGCTGAGCGCGATTTGGACAATGGGCTCAATTTATACGCCCAATTTGAGTCTGAGTTTAAGAATGACCCGAGCAAAGATGTTGTACTTATCTCTGCCGAATCTGTTGAAGGCCTGCGTAAAGCCTACCCAAACTACTTTGCGGACACGAGCGATTTTGTGCGCAACCTTAAAACCGTACTGAAAGCCCCAAATGCCATTTAATTTTCCGATTCTGCTCACGTGGGCACGTGTGATTGCGATTCCTTTGTTGGTCGCCATTTATTATTCTCCGTTTGGCGCGCTGGATGAGACGCTGCGCAACTCTTTGGCGGCAGGTTTGTTTATATTGGCGGCGATTACCGATTGGTTTGATGGGTTCTTGGCGCGTCGTTGGAATCAAACCAGCGCGTTTGGGGCGTTTTTAGACCCGATTGCGGATAAATTATTGGTCACCGCGTGTTTGATTGTGTTGGTGCACGAAAAGCAAGCGCACGGCTTGATTGCCTTGATTATTATTGGGCGCGAATTGGCCATTTCTGGCTTGCGTGAATGGATGTCGTCTATTGGCGCCCGCGCGGCGGTGGCGGTGAATAATTTGGGCAAATATAAAACTGCTGCGCAAATGTCGGCCTTGCCGATGTTGTTGCTCAATCGTGATGTTTTTGGGCTCGATTTTCACCTGGTTGGTACGTGGCTTTTGTATGTTGCGGCTGTGTTGACCGTGGTTTCGATGGTGGTGTATCTGAAAGCGGCTTGGCCAACAATTAAGGCGAATGCTTAAACAAAGTACTTAAAGTCGCTGTTTAAAGCAATTATTTAAAGCAAGTATTTAAGTTAAATGTTAAATTTTAAATGCTTAAAATGCAGGATTTATGAACACTCAAACCATTACGTTTCACCCAAAAGCACCCCATAAAACCACGTCGCAAGACGTGGTTTTATCCGCTTTACCGCCGCTCAGCTTGTACGTGCATGTCCCTTGGTGCGTCAAAAAATGTCCGTATTGCGATTTTAATTCGCACGAATTCAAAGAGCAAGGCGCGGATTGGGAATATGAATACATTCAAGCGCTGCTCAAAGACTTGGAAAACACCTTGCCGCTGGTTTGGGGCAGGCGTTTGGTGAGCGTATTTATTGGGGGCGGCACGCCCAGTATTTTGTCGCCTGAATCAATTGACACATTGCTCGCAGGAATTCGAGCGCGCATACCGTATGTGGCGGACATGGAAGTCACGATGGAAGCCAATCCCGGTACGCTGGACAACGCCAAGCTCAAAGGTTTTCGTGATGCCGGCGTGAATCGTTTGTCGATTGGCGTGCAGAGTTTTGATGATGATTTGCTTGCGCAAATTGGCAGAATCCACAACGGCGCACAAGCGCGTGAAGCCCTAGCCACCGCGTATCAGTTATTTGACAAAGTTAATTTGGACATTATGTTTGCCTTGCCCAACCAAACCATGGCGCAACTGCAAGCGGACGTGCAAACCGCGCTCAGTTTTAAACCCACGCATTTGTCGTATTATCATTTGACGCTCGAACCCAATACGTATTTTCACCGCTACCCGCCCAAATTGCCTGATGACGAGTTGGCATTGGACATGCAGGCGTACATTGAGACCGCGCTCGAATCGGCAGGCATGACGCACTACGAAGTCTCCGCTTTTGCAAAAACAGGGCATGAATCGGTTCACAACACCAATTATTGGCAGTTTGGCGACTACATCGGCATTGGCGCTGGCGCGCACGGCAAAATCAGCCGCCACGACGGCATTGTGCGGCATGCCAAGTTTAAACACCCGCAAACCTATGTGGCACAAATGAGCCAAGGCAACGCCGTCGAATCGGAGCAACACTTAAGCCGCGCCGACTTGCCGTTTGAGTTCATGCTCAACGCCTTGCGCCTGCGTGATGGCGTCAAAGTCAGCCATTTTGCCGCCGCAACGGGTTTAACCATCGCCGATTTGGAGCCTGCATTATCAACCGCTCAAACCCGTGGTTTGATGGTGAATGAACACGGTGTATTGCGAGTGACGGATTTGGGTTGGCGGTTTATGAGCGATGTGCAGGCGTTGTTTTTGCAGGAGTAAAGCCTTACATATTGAACCGTGCGTAAAAATTACGATGTGAACGTGCGCGGCATCTGCACAAACCAGTTGATTGCAGGCTGCTTGGCGTTGCGCTTTGGCTCGAATCCATGAAATTTTTAAACGCACGAAAAACCATTTCAACCAAATAGTTAATTACATTCAGGCTTGCGCTGGCAAGTCTTTGCTACAACAACAGGAGCATTGCATGTCTACAAATTCACCCACACTTTCGTTTGACGCCATCATCCCGATTGGCTTTTTTTGCGGCCCAACCGAGTGGTTGGAGGCGTTGGATTTGCGCAAGCAGTCCAATCCATTTGACTGGGTCATCACCGATCTTGACCATGTGAGCGAGCTTATTGACAATCAGTTCCATGACTTGTTTGACGAGGCGCATTTGCTGAGTCATTCAAATTGGTGCAATGAAATGCGGATTGTGGATCACGACCATTATATGTTTCGCTTTTTTCATGATTTTCCTGCGGACATGTCGATTGCTGAGAAACTACCTGAAGTGAGGGAGAAGTACGAGCGGCGCATCACACGTTTTTACAACATGCTTAAGGATTCGCAGTCGCTGTTGTTTATTCGTTATGTTCGCAATGATGATGACGATGAGGCGCGCAAAATGACGCGTTTTATTGAGGTCATGACTGCTTTGAACCCCAACTTCAAACTCATCGTGATTAAAAATACCGATTCCAAATGGGATGAGCGTCCGCATCAGGACAAAATATTGCGAATTTTTGAGGTTGAAAAAGACCCGCATGATTGCGTGAAGCGGCAGTTGCCAGAGGCGCTGCAACTGTTTTTGCAGAATGAAGTAAGCCTGACGGGTTGATGGGAAAATACAGTAAGCCTGCCGCTTGTGAAAAACGCTCATTGGATTGGGTAAAAAACAATTGGGCGGGATGGGTTCAGGATCAGGTTTTGCAGGGTGATGTAGGCTGGCGTTTTTTGAGTGAGTGATTTAAATGGCGGGCTTAATGTTCAGTTAAGTTTCGAGTGTTTTAATCATGACGTAAGATCAAACACACCCAACTACTTAAAAAGGCCTGACATGAAAAATTTAAAAAAACACACATTATCTGTACTTTGCTTAATGCTCATTGGCGCTGCTTGGGTTCAAAGCCCTGTGTATGCAGGCGAAATCAAACGCACCATGAAACAAATGAATCAAGCCTTTAAAGGTGCGATGAGCAGCAGCTCAATTGCCGAAATGGCGCCGTTTGTGGCGAGCTTAAAAGAGCAAGGATTGGCTGCCGCGCGCATGAGTTTGAGTGGTTCGGCGTCTGAGCAAAGCGATTACCGCCAAGGCATGCAGCAGATGCAAAACAACTTTATTGAGCTTGACCGAGCGATCGCTTCTGGCAATCTAGATGCCGCCAAAAATATTTTACAAAATATTAAAAATACCGAAAAAGTCTATCACCGCAAGCTGGGCGTTTAATTGTATGTCCGAGCAAGTCCCGAGTTGTATTTAATGAAACCCATATGACCAAAATTGACTGAATAGGCGCTATCATGACCATCAAACCCGCAACCAAATACCCCGCATCGGTGATTTTTTTCCACGCCGTTATTGGTTTACTCATGATTGCCACGCTGATATTTGGCTGGTTGCTTGAAGAAAATCCAGATTTAGAAGACTGGCATAAAGCGCTTGGCATCGCTATTTTGTTTTTGGGCGTGATTCGTATGCTCAATCGCTTGCGCACCAAATCTCAAATTCCTGCGTCTTTGAATGCAAAAGGCACGCTGCAATTTGTCGCCGAAAAAACCGTGCATGGTTTGTTGTATCTGGTGATGTTTAGCACGCCGTTATTGGGCTGGTTGTTGGTCAGTGCACAGGCCGAGCCGATTGGTTTTTTTGGCCTGTTTGAAGTGCCTGCACTGATGGCGGAAAATGAATCTTTGACGCGCACGCTCAAGCATTTACATGAATTGTCGGCCAATGTATTTTTTGGTTTGGTGCTTTTGCATGTGGCGGGCGCTTTATTGCACCACATCAAGCACAAGGGCGGCGTTTTTAAAAGAATCATGCCTTTTTGAGCGGTATGCGTTGATTGAGATTAAAGCTGCGCGTGGCTGATATTGGAGCATTTATGCGGATATTGTTGATTGAAGACAACGCGCTGCTGGGCGAGGGCATTGTAGACGGCTTAACCGATGCTGGTTTTTTGGTTGATTGGCTGCAAGACGGCCAATCCGCTATCACGGCATTGCAAACACAACACACGTTTGATGCCATGGTTTTAGACATTGGCTTGCCCATTGTGGATGGTTTGGCTGTATTAAATTGGGTGCGCGCTCAAAGCTCAAACTTGCCTGTGTTGCTTTTAACCGCGCTTGATGGCGTTGATGATAAAGTCAAAGGTTTGAATGCGGGCGCTGATGATTATTTGGTCAAACCTTTTGCGTTGGTTGAATTGGTGGCGCGCTTGCGCACGCTTTTGCGTCGTCAATTTAAACAGCCTTCCAATCAAATCACCTGGCGCGATTTTGTACTTGATGTTGAATATCAATCGCTGATTAAAAATGGCCAAACCCTTGCGCTGACTGCGGTTGAGTTTCGTTTGCTGCATATTTTATTGGCCAATCAACCCAATTATTTATCGCGCACTCAGTTAGAAGAAAAACTCTATGGCTGGCAGAGCGAAGTTGAAAGCAATGCGCTGGATGTGCATTTGTCGCATTTGCGTAAAAAACTGGGTGAGCATTGCATTATGAATACACGTGGCCTAGGCTGGCGGATTGGAGATGACGCGTGAAATGGTCAACCAATTCGTTGCGCTGGAACATCGTGATCCGCATGCTGATGAGCATCGTGTGTGTCTGGCTGGTTTTTGCTGCGCTTTTGGTGTGGCAAACCAACCGCAATACAAACCAAATATTGTTGCAGCAACACACCCAGTTTACGGATATGTTGTGGGAAAACCTTGGTGACGAGGATGATCTGCAACGTAATCCCCTTCATCATTCAAAACATCCGCGTGGTTTGGAGTTTGCGGTTTATGACTTGAAAACTGGGGTGGTTCTAAATGCCTCCAGTGCGCCAGCATTGCCCCTGCAACCCAACCTTCAAAACCAAGCGCATCAAACTGAGTTTGCGCAAAAAATGTGGCTCATTTCAAGCCGACAAAATACGGACGTGCAGCTTGTGGTTGGCTTGCCGCTGGCTATCACACAAAGATTGGCGCATGATATGGCTCAAAACACGGGCTGGTTTTCATTGATTGGGCTGTTACTTCTTTGTCCCGCATTGTATTGGGCACTGCGTATCGGTTTGCGTCCGATTGACGTATTCACGCGCATGGTTGCAACACGCTCGCCTGAACAACTTACGCCAATTCATGCCGACACGCCCGATGAGTTAAGCCCGTTGCGTGATAGGCTTAACCATCTATTTAAACAAGTGGAAGCCAATTTACAAAGAGAAAAACGCTTTACCGCTGATGCCGCGCATGAGTTGCGCACGCCGCTTGCCGCCATGCGCATTCAGCTCGAGTTGGCCGAACACAGCACGCGTTCAGATATACGTCAAAAAGCGTTTGGTCATGCCAACACCGCAATACAAAATGCAACGCATTTGGTTGCACAATTACTGCAGCTTGCGCGCCTTGAGCACGGTGCACGCTTGGAAATGCAGTCGATAAACTTGCCGCAACTTGCGCGAGCCGCCTTAATTGAAGCGGGGTTGCCATACGATGGCTCACACTTAAAAATCGAGTCGGACACGAATATCGTCGGCTCAGACATTCTCATGCACACGCTGATGCGCAACTTGGTTGATAACACACAAAAATACGGTGGTGCCAGTGCGCAGGTTTTTATCACGATTACGCCGAGCGGCTTTGTATTTATTGACACAGGCATCGGTGCCAGCCCTCAAACCCACCAGCGCTTAGGCGAGCGGTTTTATCGCCCAGCGGGGCAAGCTGCCGTGGGCTCAGGCTTGGGGTGGTCTATTATTGAGCGCATTTGTGAGATACATCATGCACATATCAGCAGCTTTGAGGTTGCGCCGCATGGTTTTGGCGTGCATTTTAAAATTGTGTAACATTATTTGGTTAATTCACGCTTACATTTAAGGACGTCTAGATGACCCCATATTTTTTAATTTTGATTCCCGCGTTGGTCGCGATTTTAGGCGGTTTTTTGGCGGTGATTTGGCATCCAAGTGCGCAAGCCAGAAGCCTGATTCAACACTTCACAGCGGGTGTTATTTTGGCTGCGCTCGCGGTAGAAATATTGCCAGAGTTGCAGCGAGAACACGTTGACCAATGGCTGCTGATTGCCGCATTTACAGGCGGTGCATTGTTTATGTATGGGATGAAATTATGGTCTGAGCAAATGGCGTATAAAGCAAGTCTGCGCCCGCAAGCGGGCATGCTCAATCACGGTTTAATACTGGCATGTTTGATTGATGTCATGGTGGACGGTTTGATTATTGGGGCAGGTTTTGCCGCTGATGCGCAAACTGGTTTTGTCCTTGCGCTTGGCTTGTCAGTAGAACTCTTGTTTTTGGGTTTGTCTTTGGTGTCAGATACAATCAAGGGCTGGCGCGTGGTGTTGATGACTACTTTCCTGTCTTTTGTTGTGTTAATCAGCAGCTTATTGGGCAATCATTTTTTGGCGGATGCGCCGAAAGAGCTTGTCAGTGTGATTCTGGCTTTTGGAATTGCCGTTTTATTGTACTTGGTCACGGACGAATTGCTCATTGAAGCGCATGAAGTTGAGGAAAAGCCACACTCGGTTCTGTGGCTTTTTGCAGGTTTTTTGGCATTTTGGAGTATTCAATTATTTAGCACATCTGCGTTATAGCACGAAAAATTTAATTTCTACAGTGCGTGTTGATGGCCATTTGCGTTATGCCATTCAGCGTCTATTGTGGCTTAAACGCAATTTAAACAAACCTTCCATCAAAATAAAAGCCGCGCCGATTGCAATCACGAGCATGGCTGCGGGCAAGCCCAAGTGTTGTGCGAGGTAGCCTAGGAGTGCGGGGCCGCCAAGTAGGCTGGCGTAGCCCATGCCTGCAACGTATGAAATGCCTTGGGCGGCGGGGACTTGTGGGATATTGGCTGCGCGGATGAATAACAGCGGGACGATGTTGGCGTAGCCCAAACCGCAAATAAATAGGGCGGCGAGCGCGACGGCTGGGCTGCTGGCGCAGATGAATACCAACATCATGATGCAGGCGCAGCCGGCGCTGGCGCACAGCAGCGGTAATGTGGCGTAACGTTGGCGCAGCGCGTCGCCTGCAAAACGTGCGATGGTCATGCCGCTGGAAAATGCGGCGACGGTTAGGGCGGTTTGGGTTGGGGTGGCGTGTTTGATGTCGCGTAAAAATAAACCCGACCAGTCGCCGACTGCACCTTCTGAAAAGTACGTGATGGCCACCAATATGGCGACGGTAATCAGCGCGGCGGGCATGCGTTTGGTGCGCGTGACAACTTGCGCTGCGTGGTTGCTGGCCGCTGTGTCCCTTGGGTAGCAAAAGCGGCTGGCGAGAATCAGTGCGGCGATGGCAAAGACGCTGACCCCCAAGCTGCTCAGTGGAATTGAAATGTGCAGCGCAATCATGGCAGCAGCGCACAGGCTGCCCGCCACATTGCCCAAGCTGTAACCACCGTGAAACAAGGACATGCTGGGTTTTTGTAGGCCGTGTTCAACCGTGAGTGCGTGGGTATTAATCGAAATATCAAATGTGCCGCAGCAAAATCCCAGCGCGCAGACCAATAACATCAGCGTGGCAATGCTGGGCGCGTTGAGCACCAATGGCAGCGTGAGCCACATCATGCAGCCTGAGACGCGTAAAACGCGGGCGGAATGATGGCGCTCGATGTATTTGGGCATTAAAAGGGTGGCGATGACTGCGCCGATGCCAAAGCAAAATAGACATGCGCCGAGCAGCTCTGGGCTTAGGTTTAAGCGGTGTTCGAGCTGTGGGATATTGGCCGCCCATAAGCCGCTGAGGATACCGAGTAATGAAAAAATAAAAAACAGCGATTTTTGAGCGGATTTGGGTGTGTAGGTGGTCATTTGGAATGGCTGATTGACTGATTGGCTGTGGTTTCGATTTGAAATTGTGCTGGTTGGCGTGGTGTACAAAAGCAGTCATGGTCGCGGCCAAGCCGCACACAAAAAAGCAGCTTCAGTCTGCTTTTTTGGGTTTAAATGCGCGGATATGTGCATTTTTACATTGTTTTTATATTGCCGTTTTAACTTGCGCTGTCTGACTCAAGAAGTGCTTGGTCAACGGCTTGGTTGATGTTGTTGATGCGCTGAGACGCTTCAAGGCTGGCGCTGTTGTGCAGATTGTGTTGCAATAGTTCGTGGGCGATTTGAAGGGCGGCGAATACGGCGATTTTGTCGTGGCCTGATAAGCCCATTTGTTTGTGGATGGACTGCATTTTTTGGTCAACCAACGTGACACTGGCGAGCAGGGATGATTTTTCATCGGGCGTGCACAGCAGTGTGTAATTGCGCCCAAGAATGCTGACGTTGAGGGTTTCTTTGGTTGCAGTGTTCATCGTGTGCCTTGTGCGGTTGGGTCTTGTGGGGTGTTTTGGGTGGGGGATTCTATGCTGGTAATGAGTGAGTCGAGCCTTTTTTGGGCGGCGCTCATGCGTTCGATGTATTGGCGGTTTTCATTGCGTAATGCGAGGTTTTCGGCGTGTAGGTTGGCTTTTTCGGTACGCAATTGCGCCACGTAAGCGATCAGGCGGCTGATTTTTTGTTCCAGCGATTTGAGTGATGTAAGCATGACTTGTCAAAAAAAGTGAGGGTTGGCGGCGCTTGTGCTGTGTTTGTGACCGCTTTAAATAATGCCGTGTATTTTACGCTAAATTTATCTGGCTGCGTATGGGTTTGGCGTTGCTATTTTTATTTGAATCGCTTAAAGTGCTTGGGCTGTCGATGGCGCGGTTCGATTGGCTTGGTGGATTCGCTGAGTAAATATGCGCCATGGGAAATTTGCGGCAATTTTTAAGTTGCCTAAGATACTGCACCCGCAACGGTAAGCCCTCTTTTTTAATTGCAATTTGAGATCTTCGCACAACCAAGTAAAAACCTACTTTGTTGTGATTCGACAAAATTTGTTTGGGATCTGAACAGATTTTAGATAAAAAGCATGAAAACCCACATTGTCCGTAATTTTGCAGCCTCCAAAAATAGAGGCGGTTGAATGGGTTGGTTATGCAAAACGCTCAATTTGATTTTGATTTTTAAAAGAACGTGATTGGATGTGCCACTGTTTTGCTTGCAAAATGGGAAGGTCAATTCACGTGATGGGATAGTCCGGAGACCGATCGACAGATTCGCGCACGTTTTGTGTCTTTTTTACTTACGCCTTGCGGGTTGCAGGGTATAAGGATCTCTATGTCTCCTTCTACACGTTGTGTGCGTGCGCGCTGTGCGCTCGCATCGGCAGGTTCTCTATCGCGTCGCTCGTTTTTGTCAAGGGCGCAATTTCATCGTTTTAATTATCGTTTTAAAATATCTTCGATTGGCGCTGCGCTCTATTTGGCGAGCGCAGGCGCGGCGTTGGCTGAACAGGCTGATGGTTCGGCTGATGTTGTGGTGAGCGCGTCGCGCACGGCTCAGGTTGCAACGCAGGCATTGCCGCATACAACGGTGATTGATCGCGATGCGATTGAGCGCAGTCCTGCATCCGATTTGGTTGCTTTGTTGCAAATGCAGACGGGGGTTAGTGTGAGCAGCAGCGGGGCGCAAGGTGCGTTGATGGGGGTGCGGATTCGGGGCGGTGAGCCGCGCCATACGTTGGTTTTGCTCGATGGTGTGCCGATGAATGCTCTGTCTTCAGGCGTGCCTGATTTGCAAGCATTGGCGCTGGCCAATGTGGAGCGGGTTGAAATCGTGCGCGGCAATGTGTCTGCGTTGTATGGTTCGCAAGCGGTGGGTGGCTTGGTGCAAATTTTTACGCGCAAGGTGACGGGCAATGAGGCGAGCGTGCGTGTCGCGGGCGGCACGCACGGGCAGTTGCAAACCAGTGTGCAGGTGAGTGCGGGCAATGACAAGGTGCAGGCCACGGTTGGGATTTCGCATGAGCAGGTCAAAGCGGTGAGTGCGCAAAAGCCAGAACAAACCGCGCAGGCAGGCAGTCAATGGTCTGCGCCAACCAGTGCGAACCCTGACAAAGACGCATATCGTAATAACGCCGCCAATGCGCACGTGCGCTATCGGCCAAATGAGCGGCATGAGTTTGGGGTGCGTTTGATGCACAGCGATGGCAAAAGCGATTATGACAATGCGTATAGCCCTTCGCTGACTGCGATTCAGTATGGCAATATTCGCTTGCAAAGCGTTGGTTTGTACGCCAATAATCAATGGAACGATGTTTGGCGCAGCGCATTTACCTTGTCGCAATATACCGATAAGTCGGATGATTTTGACAGCGCGCCCGGTTTTGGTGATGGGCGTTCAAGTTTTAAAACAACCACAGAGCAAGCAGCTTGGCAGCACACGATTGACTCGCGCTACGGTCAGTGGATTGCGGGCGCGTCGCGCATGCAGCAAAAGCTTTCGAGCGATACAGTTTATGACAACACGCAACGCAATACCAATAGTGCGTGGCTGGGGTACAACCTTGATGCGGGTGCGCAACATCTTCAGGTGAATGCACGTTACGATGGTTTGACGGGGATGAAGGCCGAATACACGGGTGCGCTGCATTATGGGTACGATGTGGCGGATGGCTTGCGTGTGTTTGGCAGCTACAGCAACGGCTTTTCAGCGCCCAATTTTAATGAGTTGTATTACCCAAACTATTCAAATCCCAATTTACAATCAGAGCACGCAAATTACGCAGAGCTGGGTGCGCAATACGCCTCAGACCATGCGGGTGCTCGATTTACTTTGTTTGAGACGCGTTACAGAGACAAAATTGGTTTGGACAAAATGACGTATCTGCCGATGAATATTCACCGCGCCAAAGCGCGGGGGCTGGAATGGCGCGGCTGGTATCAGTTTAACGGCTGGACACTGGATGCGGGTTGGACGTACCAAAGCGTGAAAGACTGCGCCACCGATGCGCAATTGTTGCGTCAGCCAAAATTTTTGGCCAATCTTGCGATTGGGCGGACGTGGGGCAAATGGTCGGGCAGCGCCAATTGGCAAGTACAAAGCGGTTCGGACGATGTCGGCTCGCAGCGCGTGGCAGGGTATGGCGTACTGAATTTGGCGGCACAATACGCGCTGCGCCCTAATTTAACCGTGGGCTTGACTGTGGGCAATTTGTTTGGACGCGATTATCAAACCATTTATGGTTATAACGCGATGCCGCGCAATGCCTTGCTTTCATTGGCTTACAAACCCAAATGGTGATGTGCGAATGACTTTAAATGTTTTGATATCACCTAAAAAAACACCTGAGCGGTTCTGCGCTCAAGTGTTTTTTGTTTGGGCGCTGTCGGTTGGTGTGGCTGCGCTGGCTTTGGCTGGCTCGTTAAGCTTGGGGGCGGCGCACATGGATGCTGACATTCTGCTGCGCCTGCGTGTGCCGCGTGTGCTGGCAGCGTTTGGCGTGGGCGGTTTGTTGGCGTTGGCCGGTGTGTTGTTACAAGCGCTGCTCAGAAACCCATTGGCCGAGCCGTATATGTTGGGCGCGGCTTCTGGGGCGGGATTCTTTGTGCTGTGCGGCATGGTGGTGGGTGCGTCTTGGTGGCAGTTGCAAGGTCTGGCATTGGTCGGCTCTTTATGTGTGTTGTTGCTGATGACCGCTTTGCTTAAGCGCTTGCGCCATGCTCATGGCGATGTCACCGTTTTGCTTTTGCTGGGCGTGCTGTTGGGCGCTGTACTCAATGCGGGCGTGAGTGTGATTATGCTGACATTGCCTGACCGTGTGATGCGCGGCGCGATGTTTTGGCTTATGGGCGATTTGGCGGGCGCGGGGCAGCAATTTTGGGCGATTTTGGGGGTGTTTTTGTGCACAATTTTGGCGTTGCCATTGGCGCAACCCATGAATGCGCTGATGCGCGGCGCGCACATGGCACATGGGTTTGGGATTGATGTGGCGCGTTTGCGTTGGCAGTTGTTGCTTCTTGCGGGGCTTGCCACAGCTTTGGCGGTGGCAGAAGCGGGTGCGATTGGGTTTGTTGGTTTGGTCGTGCCGCACGCGGTGAAGTTGTGCGTTGCGCGGCTGCCCCGTTTGGGGGCGCGCTCGGTTTTGGTGCTGTGTGTGCTGTGGGGCGCGATTTTATTGGTTTGCGCAGATATGGTGGCGCGCACAATTGCCTATCCGATTGAGTTGCCCGTCGGGGTTTTTACAACGCTATTGGGTGCGCCGTTTTTTGCATGGCAGCTGGTGCGCCGTTTGAGAGGGCGGGTGTGATGATTTTGCAAGCAAAACAGTTGTCGATTCAGTACGGCGGTTCAATGCTCGTTGAGCCATTTGATTGGACAGTTAACGCGGGCGAGAAATGGGCGATTCTGGGCGCAAATGGCGCGGGCAAATCAAGCCTTCTTCGCACGATTTGCGGCATGGAGACCGATCAGTACGAATCAGTTCTGTTTAATGAACAACCTCTAAAATCATTGTCGCCGCGAGCGCAAGCCGCGCATAGATTGTGGGTGCCGCAACGTTATGATGAGCCATTTAATATCACGGTTTGGCAGGCATTAAGCAGCTTGAATCAGGGCCGTTCAGAGGCACATTTGCAAGCGAGTCTTGAGGCGTTTGGCTTGCTAAAAATGCAAAATCATTGGGTGCATCAGCTTTCAGGTGGCGAGCGCCAGCGCTTAACATGGGCGATGGCGCACGCACATCAGCAACCGAGTACGCAATTATGGTTGCTTGATGAGCCATTTGCAGCGCAAGATTTGGCGTGGCAAGTGCGTTTGTTGCGTTATTTAAAAGCGTTGCCGTGCGCGGCCGTCGCCGCCGTACATGATGTGAATCAAGTAGCCGACTTCGCCAGCCACGTGTTGATGCTCATTCCCAATGCAAACGGCGTGCACCGTGTCATGACAGGTGAAATTGCGCAAATGATGCGCGCAGAGCAGCTCGAAGACGTGTACGGCGTGCCGTTTCATGCAATGCGCAGCGAGGATGGACGGTTTGGATGGTGGCGGATTTGAATTATGCTTCAGGCGATAACGGCTAAAACTAGAATTTTTGGGCTCGATGTAAAAAAGTAGCCCCATCTTTGTCACTGTTTAAAAGGCCTGCGCCCAATTGCTTAAGTTAATTGCTTTATAAATCTCTCAATTCTTTAAAAAACCTCTTGACGTATGCACGTACATCCCCCATAATCGCACTTCTTCGCAGCCAAGGTCGCGAAGAACGAGCGGAAAAGTTGTG